>NZ_CP017111.1:0-302984 GCF_001723605.1 Sulfurospirillum halorespirans DSM 13726
TTTTATCCTTTATTCACAGCTTTGTTCACAGGGTGAATAACTTTTTTCACATTATACCCATACCCTCTTTAACATATAACTAATAATAGTTTAGATAAAATAAAACAAACTTATTCACATGATATTCACAGGGTGAAGACTTTTTTAAGGAGTATGTTTGCTAGCAGATACCATCATAGAACTTTTAAAAGAAGAGATCTCTTCACAAGAATATGATCGCTATATTAAACAACTTAAATTCCACGAAAAAGCCTCTAATTCGGATCAAATGGTCTTTCTTGCTCCTAATATTTTGATCGCTAATTGGGTTAAAACAAAATACTCCGATAAAATTGCTCATCTGTTTGAACTCAAAACGGGTAAGAAACCTGAAATCAAAATTGTCCTCAAAGAACATCTTAAAACCACCAAAGTGAAATCAACGCCTGTTGAGATGATTGATGCGATTAAAAACACTAAAAACACTATTTTAAACCCATCGTATACCTTTGATAGTTTTGTCGTAGGAAGCTCCAATCAATACGCTTACACTGCCGCTAAATCGATAGCAGAAAAACCAGGTGTCATGTACAATCCTGTTTTTATTTACGGTCCTACGGGACTTGGTAAAACGCATCTTATTCATGCCATCGGCAATTATGTTCAAGGCAGAGGTAAAATCGTTATTTATGCGACGATTGAGCAGTTTATGAATGATTTTACTTACAATCTTCGCAACCAATCTATGGACAGATTTCGTGAGAAATACCGTAGTTGTGATGTTTTGCTCATTGACGATACTCAATTTTTATCCAATAAAATTCAAACGCAAGAGGAGTTCTTTCATACGTTCAATGAACTCCATTCTGCGGGCAAACAGATCGTTTTAACTTCTGATAAACCACCAAAGATGATCAATGGACTTGAAGATCGTCTTAAAAGTCGCTTTGAATGGGGTTTGATTGCCGATATTGGCTTGCCAGAATTAGAAACTAAAATTGCGATCATTAAAAAGAAGTGTGAACTCGATGGTATTAATCTTAACAGCGACATTGTCAATTACATTGCTGCCAATATGGGCGATAATATCCGTGAAATTGAGAGTGCTATTATCAACCTTAATGCCTATGCATCGCTGATGCGTCAAGAAATTACCCTTGATTTCGCCAAAAACGTGATGCGTGAACAGATTAAAGAGCGTCGTGAAAACATTAGTCTTGAGGATATTATTCAAATCATCGCTAAAGATCTCAATATTAAACCAAGCGAGATTAAATCAACCAAACGCAGTAAAAACATTGTGGAAGCTAGACGTATTGGCATTTATTTGGCACGTACCCTCACTCCAAATTCAATGCCCGCATTAGCGACCTATTTTGGAATGAAAGATCATACAGCGGTTTCACATAATATTAAAAAAATTAACGAAATTATTGAGACCAATGAGTCCTTTAAACTCAAAGTTGAAGATCTCAAAAATAAAATTTTAACCAAGCAGATGTAAAAAGTTTTGATGATAAATGTGACGAGATGTGAAAAACCCTTGACGCATCTTTCACGCCAATAATCCCTAGTTTGAGGTATAATGTTGATGTTTTCACAATTTCATCCCATTCTACTACTTCATCTATTTTAAATTAAATAATAAAAAAGGAGACTCTATGAAGGTTTCGATAAAAAAGAGCATTTTAGAAAACATGTTACTCAACATTCAACCTTATTTAGAAAAAAAGGATTTGAGTCAGATAACATCCCATGTTTTACTCATTACTGAAGAGAGTCAATTTGTCATCAAAGCAACCGATTATGAGATTGGTTTATGCTACCACACACCTGAAGTCAAAATCATCACAGCAGGAAATGCAACCGCTAATGGTAAAAAACTTCTTGATATTATCAAAAGTTTAAAAGATGACGAAGTTGTTTTAGAAACCATCAATGATTACCTCTATATCAAACAGAATAGCTCCAAATTTAAACTTCCGATGCTTAACCCGAGTGATTTCCCACCCTTCCCTCAAATTGACGCTAAGCCCAAATTTGACATCAACAGTAACACGCTGGTTCGCTCCATTAAAAAGATCGCTCCCGCCATTGATAGCAACAATCCTAAATTTGAACTGAATGGCTCTTTAATTGACATTAAAGACAACAGCATCAATTTAGTAGCAACCGATACCAAACGTTTGGCAATCGTACAACTTGAACAACCGACCGAACATAACTTTACATTGATTATTCCTAAAAAAGCGATCAGCGAAATTCAAAAACTCTTTTTTGATACCATTGAAATTTTTTACGATGAAAACACACTCATTGCTTCATCGGCTCATTTTACATTTTATACTAAACTGATCAATGGAAAATTCCCAGACTATCAACGCATTATCCCTAAAAATAAAAACTATAGAATTTTACTCAGTCGTGAATCGATGGTGGATTCTATTAAACAGATCTCAATCATCTCTCCTGAAATTAAAATCACCTTTAAACCTGAAAAAATAGTTTTTGAGAGTTTGAATGATGATAACATTGAAGCTAAAACAGAAATTGAGTTTAAAACGGGACTTGATAGTGACATTTACCTTGCAGTTAACAGTCGTTATATTTTAGATTTTTTATCCAATATCGAAAATAGTAACTTTACCTTAGGTTTCAATGACAGTGGTCTTCCTTTCACATTAGAGAGCGATAATTTTACAACCATTGTTATGCCAATTATGATCTAAGAAACCAATACAAAAAGATAATAAAGAAGTGGAGAAAATATGAGTACTTACGGTGCAGACAATATTAAAGTTTTAAAAGGCCTTGAAGCAGTACGAAAACGTCCTGGTATGTATATCGGTGATACCAACATTAACGGTCTTCACCATCTTATTTATGAAGTGGTTGATAACTCTATCGATGAGGCAATGGCGGGCTATTGTGATCTTATTAAAGTTGAATTAACACGTGAGGGCTCATGTATTGTTGTTGATAATGGTCGTGGTATTCCTGTGGGTTGGCATGAGGGCGAAAATATGTCAGCTGCAACGGTTGTTTTAACCGTTCTTCACGCAGGTGGAAAGTTTGATAAAGATACGTATAAAGTCAGTGGTGGTTTGCACGGTGTTGGTGTTTCGGTTGTAAATGCACTTTCATCAAAACTGGTTGCGACCATTAAACGTGAAGGCAATGAACACCGTCAAGAGTTTGCCGCAGGTATTCCTCAAACACCTCTTGATGTGGTTAAAACAACCAATCGCACAGGTACGATGATAGAATTTTGGCCAGATTCTACTATTTTTGAAACCACAGAGTTTCAATTTGAAATTTTACAAACACGTTTTAAAGAGCTTGCCTACCTTAATCCAAAAATTACGATTGAACTTAAAGATCAAAGAGACGGACGCGTTGAAGTGTACCACTTTGAAGGTGGTATTAAACAGTTTGTTTTGGATCTTAATAAAAAAGAAAAAGTAGCGGATGCTGTTCACTATACTGCTAGTATTGAAGATGTTGAAGTGGATGTTGCGATGATGTATAACTCAACTTACAGTGAAATTCTCTTCTCTTTTGTCAATAACATCAAAACCATTGATGGTGGAACGCATGAAAGTGGCTTTAGAGCAGGTTTGACACGTGCCATTACGGGTTATATTAGCCTCAATGCAGGTGTAAGAGAAAAAGACGTCAAAATTACAGGTGATGATGTTCGTGAGGGCTTGATCGCGATTGTCAGCGTAAAAGTACCTGAACCTCAATTTGAGGGTCAAACCAAAGGAAAACTCGGAAGTTCTTATGTAAAACCAATTGTGCAAAAATTGGTCTATGAGCAACTGGTTAAATACTTTGAAGAAAACCCGATCGAAGCAAAAGCCATTATGAACAAAGCGCTTGCAGCAGCACGGGGCAGAGAAGCGGCTAAAAATGCAAGAGATTTAACCAGACGTAAAGATGCGATGAGTATCGGTACACTTCCTGGAAAATTGGCAGATTGTCAAAGTAAAGACCCTTCTATTTGTGAACTTTACCTCGTAGAGGGCGATAGTGCGGGCGGTTCTGCTAAACAAGGAAGGGACCGTGTTTTTCAAGCGATTTTGCCACTTAAAGGTAAAATTCTTAACGTTGAAAAAAGCCGTTTGGACAAAATTTTAAAATCCGAAGAGATCAAAAATATGATCACTGCCCTAGGATGCGGCATTGGTGAAGAGTTTAATGAAGAAAAACTTCGCTATCATAAGCTCATTATCATGACCGATGCGGACGTTGATGGTAGCCATATTCAAACGCTTCTTTTAACTTTTTTATTCCGTTTTTTACGTCCTGTTGTGGACAATGGCTATGTCTATTTGGCGCAACCTCCTTTGTACCGTTACAAAAAAGGTAAAAAAGAGATTTACCTCAAAGATGACACTGAAATGAATACTTTTTTAATTGAATCAGGTATCGATAACATTGCGATTGAAGGTGTTGGAACACCTGATTTAATTGATTTCTTTAAAATTATCTCTGCGTATCGTGGTATTTTAAAAGAGCTTGAAAAACGCTTCTCAATGATCGAAGTGATTCGTTATTTGATTGAAAATCCTGATTTGATCACGCTTCCAACTGATAAACTCTTTATAGAGATAGAGCGATTTATCACCGCCCTTGGGTACAATATTTTGAACCATTACATCTACGATGAGAGTATTCATCTGTTTATTCAAACCAAAGATGGTTTGGAAGAGCTTCTTTTGGATGAGACATTTTATGCAAACCCACTGTATGAAGAGGCACTCTATATTTATTCTAAAATTCAAGAGCGTGATTTTGATGTTTTTGACGGACGTGATCCTGTTGAAGTTTTGGATGAAATTGAAAAAAATGCTAAAAAAGGCGCTTACATTCAACGTTACAAAGGTCTTGGTGAGATGAACCCAGAGCAACTTTGGGAAACCACGATGAATCCTGAAAATAGACGCCTGTTACAAGTTAAAGTGGATGATGCTGAGGCTGCTAGTGATACCTTTACCCTCTTTATGGGTGATGAAGTTGAACCTCGTCGTTTGTATATTCAAGATCATGCCAAAGATGTAAAACACTTGGACGTTTAATGCTCTATTCTGAGATCAAGGAGAGAGAAAACCGATTTATTACCGCACTTAAAATCGTGTTTCCTCTCCTGCTTCTCATTGGCATTTTTTTCCACTCGTATCAGCTCTTTCCACACACATCCATCAACTTTATTCTTCTGATTTTATTGATCCCCATTTATGTCTATTATACGGTCTATCTTATCTATTATGGGTTTCAGACTTCACTGATTGACCCGATCACTAAAACATTCACCAGAGCCGAAATTATCGCGAAAATTAAAAAAATTAACGATCGGGAAAATACCGCCGTTATCTTTTTACATGTAAACAATTTAAGCGACATTAATGAGCGGTATGGCATTAACAATGGAGATCTCGTTTTAGGGCAATTTATCCAAAAATTGGAATTTTTTTTAAGAGAACACCGTTTTAAAAAAGTTGCGATTGGGCGTTACAGCAGTGATAGTTTTTTGCTTTATCTCAAACATCCCCATAAAGAGCTTCGCCACCTTTTAATGATTTTTACTAAAAGCGTTCAAAATGTGGGTATTTCCAATATTGAAATTAAAGTGGCTTTTTCACTCTTAAGCGCTGCGTATGATAGCGATACACATAACCTCATTGAACGGCTTTTAATGCTCATTGAAGAGCAAAAAAAGAGTGAAGAGACGACACCTCATATCAAACTCAATCAATTTCACATGATTATTGATGAAGCAATCAAACAGCATCAGCTTTTTTTCAAATACCAACCCTCTCTAAGCCTTCAAACAGAGCAGATCAGCATTTTAGAAGTCCTCATTCGTATGGAATCACACACCTATGGATCGCTCTCCAAACAGCAAATTCAGCGCATTGTAAACCATACGGGTTATGAGATGGCGTTCGATGAAAAAGTATTTGAACTTTTGGTCGAAGAGATGGAACCGTTGCTTCAAAAAGAGCTGCTTTTTAGTGTTGAAATTTCCCCCGTGACGCTGCGAAATCTCAGTTTTAAACGCTATCTTTTAACACTTCTTAGCCAACACAAGATTGATCCGCACCGTTTTATTCTTGAGATAACAGAGCAAAAAAGTTATGAAAATATGCACCGATTTAGAGAAATTATCGAGAGTTACCAAGAGGTTGGATTTAAAATAGCGCTTGGTAATTTTGGGGGTAATAACTGTGGGTTTGAATACCTGAAGCATTTGCCGATTGATTTGGTAAAGTTTGACATTGAATTTACCAAAAAAATCGAAGATTCCAAATACCAACAGCTTCTTTTACACTATGTGGAACTTATCCAATCGCTTCATATACAAAGTATGGTAAAATTCGTCGATAAAGAGGCACTTTTGGAAAAAATAAAAGAGATTAGGCCTGATTTTATACAAGGGTTTTGCATTTCAAAACCTAAAAATTTAGAACAAATAGTAGGAGATATTTTATGAAATACGGTGAACAAATTATTAAAGAATTTGATGTGGAAAAAGATTTGGAAATTTGGCCCAATCAGCACAAAAAAAACTATGTGATTAAACTGACACTGCCCGAGTTTTGTTGTTTGTGCCCACGCAGTGGTTATCCTGATTTTGCGACGATTTACATTGATTACATTCCAAATGGCTTTGTTGTGGAGCTTAAAGCGATCAAACTTTACATCAACAGCTTTATGAACCGTAACATCAGCCACGAAAACAGTGCCAATGAAATTTACGATCTTCTCGATTCCAAACTCAAGCCAAAATGGCTCAAAGTGGTGGCGGATTTTAATCCAAGGGGCAACGTGCATACAGTGATTGAAATTGATTCCAAACAGGTACGAAACGAAAGCATATGTTAAGTCCAAAACTCATTGAGCAGTTCTTTGGGGCTGCTTCGATTCAACGCTGGAACGATTACCCTCGCATGGTGGAACTGGTTGAACTTGATAAACAGGCGCACAAATTTATCATCGCCTATTTTTTAGCGCAAATGGAAGAAAAAGATAGCATCAATATGGTCACGATGATCGAAGCGGGCATCTTTGAATTTCTGCGTCGGGTTGTGGTCACTGACATTCGCCCAGATGTCTTTCGTAAAGCGCTTCAAAAAAAAGAGAAAGAGATCAATACATGGGTGCTGGCGCAACTCTATGATTCGCTCAGTGACATTGAAGATGGCGCTTTTTATGAGCGTTTTAAGAGCTATTTGAACGACAGCTCTATGTATAAAAAAGAGCGATTTATCCTTAAAGCGGCTTCGTATATGGCGACACGTTGGGAATTTTTGATCGTCTATCAAACCAGCCAATTTCTCAACAATATCGACCGTGTGAAAGAGGCAGTGGAAGAGGAAATTGAGGATTATTATGAACTCATTGGGGTTCGTAAAATGGCGATGAATAAAAAAATCTCTAAAATCGTTGATCTAAGCGGTCGCCTTCGTTTTCAAAAACGGTGGGCGCAAACGCCGCGTATTCCTGAAACCTCCGTGCTTGGGCACATGCTAATTGTCGCCATTTTGGGTTATTTTTATTCACGCTCCATCAACGCGTGCGATAAACGTCTTGAAAACAACTTCTTTTGCGCCCTTTTTCACGACTTCCCTGAAGCACTCACCCGTGACATCATCTCTCCTGTCAAATACTCCGTCAGCGGGCTTGATGACATTATCAGTGAGTTTGAAATTAAGATGATTGAAGAGGAAATTCTGCCGTTTTTGCCCGATAATTTGGTTTCGAGTTTCAAATATCTTTTGGGACTCTATGGGGACAATCAAAAAAATGAATTCCTCAATAAAATCAATCACACTGGCATTGAAATTGTCGAAGATTTGAGTGCGTATAATGAAGATAAATACAACGCGATTGATGGTGAAGCGCTAAAAAATTGTGATAGAATCGCTGCATTTATCGAAGCGACGCTTTCTATTTCGCATGGCGTGAAGTCTAAAGAGTTGATTCAAGGCAAAGAGTATATTCGTGGGAAGTTGAAAGAAAAAGGACAAATGGGCAATGCTGATTTTTATCAATTGGCGTTGGAAATTGAAACGTATTTGGGAGTTTAGGGCGTAGTGTAAAAAACCCTCTCCCAGATGACTGCGGCACACACCTAAAAAAAGCGCTCTGCTGTGTTCCCACCCTGAAGCGTTACTCTTAAAAGACATTGCACAGGTCTAGAAGAAGGCGAAGCGTATTTTACCCAAACATTCTTAAAAAACACAGAGGTTAACAATGGTCGATCCAAAAATTGAAGAGAGTTGGAAAAATGTTTTACATGTAGAGTTTCAAAAGCCCTATTTTGAGAGCTTAAAAAGCTTTTTGGTGGAAGAGAAAAAAAACTACACTGTTTATCCCAGTGGTGCGAATATCTTTGCGGCATTTGATAACACACCTTTTGAGAGCGTTGAAGTGGTCATTTTAGGGCAAGACCCGTACCATGGAGCCCATCAAGCGCACGGGCTCTCTTTTTCGGTACAAGATGGCATTCAGCATCCGCCATCCCTCCAAAATATTTTTAAAGAACTGCGCGATGACATGGGATGTGCGATTCCCAAAAGTGGCAATTTAAGCGCGTGGGCAAAACAAGGCGTTTTCTTACTCAACACGGTTTTAACCGTTCGTGCCAGTGAAGCCAATTCCCACCGTGGTCAGGGTTGGGAGAATTTTACGGACGCCGTGATTAAGACACTAAGCGCTCAAAAAGAGCATTTGGTCTTCATTCTTTGGGGCTCACCTGCAGGTGCTAAAGCCAGTCTGATTGATAGTAAAAAACATCTCATTTTACGTGCTCCTCACCCTTCACCTCTCTCTTCGTACCGTGGTTTCTTTGGTTCCAAGCCTTTTTCAAAAAGCAACGAATACCTTAGCAGTAAGGGTAAAAAGCCCATTAATTGGTGTTTGGCTTGAGTGTAAAAGAGGCGATTTATGCGTGGTATAAAACAAATGGGCGCCATGATCTTCCGTGGCGCCAAACCAACGATGCGTACAAAATATACCTCAGTGAGATTATGCTACAACAAACCCAAGTCAAAACGGTTCTTGAGCGCTTTTACTTTCCCTTTTTAGAGCGTTTTCCAACCCTTCAAAGCGTAGCCGTTGCGCCACTCGATGATGTTTTAAAAATGTGGGAAGGGCTTGGTTACTACACCAGAGCTCGAAATTTGCATCATACAGCCATTATATGTAAGGGTGTTTTGCCCAAAAATCCTGAAGAGCTTGGCGGGCTTAGAGGCATTGGAAAAAGCACGGCACATGCGATTTGCTCTTTTGCGTACCACCAAGCACTTCCTATCTTGGATGCCAATGTCAAGCGCGTTTTGTGTCGCTACTTTGCGCTAAGCATAAAGGATGAAAAAGTGCTTTGGGAAAAGGCGTGGAAGCTTTTAGCCGTAAAGCATCCGTACGAACACAATCAAGCGATGATGGACATCGGTGCAATGATCTGCACATCTAAAAATCCGAACTGTTTGGCATGTCCACTTGAGTTTACATGTAAAGGTAAAAATGCACCTGAGAGCTATCCAAAAGCAGTGAAAAAAGCGAAAGTTCCAACGAAAAAGCGCTTTGCTTTGGTTGTCTTTCAAGAAGGAAAATTGGGGCTTATTCAACGAAAAGAGAGACTGCTTCATGGACTTTGGGGATTTGTTCAGGTGGACGAAAAGCCAAAAGGTGTACACAGCCTTGGCAAAGTTGCTCACACGTATAGCCATTTTAAACTCGAACTGGAAATCATTCAAGGTGATGCTTTACATGTAAACGTGGATGGCTATTTTACAGAGGAAGAAATTGAAAGTTTAGCACTCTCAACCGTCGATAAAAAGATCATTCAAAAGATTTTTAGCTCAAAATAGCGCCATTTTGTTACAAATATACCCAAAAATTTCATTTTTAAGCTTTTATCCTTAAACCTTCCTAATGTACTATGCCATAGCGCCTCATGCCCATTCCAAGCGTCTAAAACTTAAAAATATTTTAAAACTTAATGTTTGTTTAATCTGTTTAGGACTATGGTGAAAGGAGAGAGTCATCTAAGTTGACTTAATTTTGCCTTAGGAGTTAGAATGAAAGAGGTTAAAATTGAGCTAAAAAATGTCTATAAAATTTTCGGGGATTCACCCAAAAAAGCACTTACACTGTTAAAAAAAGGTATGGATAAAGCGGAAATTTTTAGACGTACTGCTCAAACAATCGGCGTTAATAACGCCAGTCTTCAAATATACAAAGGTGAAATCTTTGTCATCATGGGTTTATCGGGATCTGGCAAGTCGACATTGGTGCGACTCTTTAACCGCCTTATTGAGCCCTCAAGCGGTTCGATTTTGATCGATGGTGAAGATATCGCCGTTATGAATCACTCAGAACTCAGAGCTGTGCGCAGGGCTAAGATGAGTATGGTGTTTCAATCCTTTGCCCTTTTGCCCCATCTTAATGTACTGGATAACGCTGCATTTGGGTTGGAACTGGGAGGTATGCCAAAAAGTGAGCGCTACATCAAAGCCAAAGAAGCGCTGGAGCGAGTCGGTCTTTTGGATTATGTTCATACGTATCCAGACTCACTCAGTGGTGGTATGCAACAGCGTGTCGGTTTGGCAAGAGCGCTTGCTAATAATCCGGATGTGCTTTTGATGGATGAAGCCTTTTCGGCACTCGATCCGCTCATTCGGTCTGAAATGCAAGATGAACTGTTAAAGCTTCAAAGTGAGCAAGAGCGCACCATCGTTTTTATCTCGCATGATTTAGATGAAGCGATGAAACTGGGTGATCGCATTGCCATTATGCAAGGTGGTTCGGTGATACAAATTGGTACGCCCGATGAAATTTTAAAAAACCCTGCCAATGAATACGTGCACTCCTTCTTTAAGGGTGTGAATGTGGGTGGGGTGATTACGGCAAAAGATATCGCGAGTACCAAACAAGTCACCATCATCCAAAAAGATGGGCAAGGAACATTGATGGCGCTTCAAACTTTGATGGATAATGATCGTGAGTTTGCCTATATCGTTGATCGTAGAAAACGCTTTTTAGGGGTCGTATCGGTCGATAGTTTGCGCTCAAAACCCAAACGTGAAAGCATTGATGTTGCCTTTTTAAAAGAGATACCGATCATCGATGGAGCAACCTATCTCAATGATATTGTCGGCATTGTTGCGAGCACGCCCTGCTCCGTACCTGTTGTTGATAAAAACCAAAAATACATCGGCGCCATTTCAAAAGCGACCCTTTTAAAAGCATTGGATTACCAAGGGGAGGATGACAATGAGTGAGAAAATAGAAAACCCGTGGGAAATGGCTCCCGCCACACAAATGGATTGGTTAAGTGACCAATCGGCGCCACCGCTTGATATTTCGTTTAATTGGTTAGACCCGTTTAAAGAGACCTTTATTCCCCTAGATCGTTATGTGGAATCGGGTTTAACATGGACAGTAGCACATTTTCGTGATGTTTTCCAATCCATTCGTGTTCCGATTGATCTGGTTTTGCGTGCGGTTGGGGATTTCTTTGGCTCCATTCCTGCCACGGTTTTTATTGTGGTGGTAACGCTTCTTGCATGGCAGTTTGCAGGGCGTAAAATTGCGATTGGTACGTTTATCTCGCTTATCATTATTGGATTGATTGGCGCGTGGAGTGAAGCGATGATAACGCTCTCTTTGGTCTTTACCTCCGTCTTTTTCTGTTTAGTGATCGGCATTCCCATTGGCATTTTGGTTGCAAATAATGATCGGTTCTCACTGATTATGCGACCGATTTTAGATGCGATGCAAACCACGCCTGCGTTTGTCTATCTCGTTCCTGTTGTCATGCTTTTTGGCATCGGCAATGTCCCAGGGGTTGTGGTGACGATCATTTTTGCCCTTCCGCCTTTGATTCGCTTTACCAACCTTGGGATCAGGCAAGTGCCTAAAGATCTGGTCGAAGTCTCGCGAAGTTTTGGAGCAACGCCTTTGCAGATGCTCTTTAAAGTGCAACTCCCTGTTGCGATGCCAACCATTATGGCAGGTATCAATCAAACGTTGATGTTAGCGCTTTCGATGGTCGTATTTGCCTCAATGATTGCAGTCGGAGGGCTAGGTCAAATGGTACTTCGTGGCATTGGAAGGCTCGATATGGGATTGGCGTCCATTGGTGGCGTGGGCATTGTGCTTTTAGCCATCGTACTAGATCGTATCACGCAAGCATTGGGGGAGAAAGATATGGTAAACGCACATGTGGCATGGTATCAAAAAGGGCCTTTAGGCTTTTTATACGACCTTCTCGCCAAACAGAGGAAAAAACATGAATAAACTACTCAAAAAAAGCCTTATCGGCATGGTTTGCTTTTTGTTCTTAAGTGGTGTGAGTGCTGCAGCAGAAATGCCAGGCAAGGGCGTTAAAGTGCATCCGATGCACAGCTCCATTGCCGAAGAGAAGTTTCAAACAATTATTATCAACGAAGCGCTCAAAGCGTTAGGATACGATGTTTTACCGATTGAGGAAGTGTCGTATGCCGTCATTTACCAGACGATTGCCCAAAACAAAGAGTCGAATGAGATCTATTATACGACCGTCAATTGGATACCGTTGCATGATGAGATGTTTGAAAACGTAGGTGGTGAAAAAGTCCTTTTTCGTAAAGGAACGTTTATTTCAGGAAATGCACAAGGCTATTTGATCGATAAAAAAACAGCGGAAAAATATAACATTAAATACCTCAATGACCTCAAAGATCCCAAAATTGCCAAGTTGTTTGATAGCAATAAGGATGGTAAAGCGGATTTAGCTGGCTGTAACCCGGGTTGGGGATGTGAAAGATCGATTGAATATCAACTGGACGCCTTTGGACTTCGAGGTACGATTCAACACAATCAAGGCGAATATTCGGCAATTATCGCTGAAACGATTGAGCGTTATAAACAAGGTCAACCCATTTTATACTACACATGGACGCCGTATTGGGTGAGTGGTGTTTTAATTCCTGGCAAGGACACTGTATGGCTTCAAGTCACAAAGAGTGCAGACCCTGATCATAAAGATACTGCATTAACAGATGGTAAAAATTATGGTTTTAGCGCTAATACAACGCATATTGTAGCCAATGGAAACCTTGCGGCACAAAACCCTGTCGCTGCTAGATTATTTGAAATTGCGAAGTTAGATATTCGCGATGTAAGTGCTGAAAACATGATGATTAGCCAAGGTCAAAAGAGCGAAAAAGAGATTGAACATCACGCGTTATCGTGGATAAAATGGCATGAAAAAATCTTTCAAGGTTGGATAAGTGAAGCGAAAAAAGCGGCGCAATAGTATGACCCAACGAGAAAAAAATTCTTCTCGTTAGCTTCCATGGTGCGGAATGTATCCTCTACTTCCCAAAAGTAACAGCGTTGCGCCACACAGACTGACCACCATCATCACACCTGTGATCGGGAAGAGTGTTGCGTCGTGCAAGGAACTGGCGGTAAACCCCATGAGGGCTCCCACACTGTACTGCAAAACACCGATGATGGCATTGGCCGAAGCGCTGATGCTTGGGAAAAACTCCAAGGATAAAGAGACAGAATTTCCAAAAATGAGCCCTAGCGTACCAATGTAGAGTCCAATGAGCGGAAAAAGAACGTAAATGCTCTGATCTTGGCAGGCAAACAACGCAATGCCAATGAGTGCTTGAGCACTCATACCAATGCGAAGCAGAACAAGAGGGTCTTTGTATTTGACAAGCCATGCGTTGATCCTTCCCACGATCATCAGCGTAGTGACATTAAGCGCGAAAAAAAGTGCAAATTGACCTGAACTGACATGAAAATGTTCCATATAGATGAAGGATGAAGAGGTGATGAACGTGTACATCCCTGAAGAAGAGAGAATTTGAGAGACGATAAAAACCATCGCCATTTTATGGCTAAGCACGGTTTTGTAGTTCTGAATCGGTGTGACTTTGACCCGTTCTTGCTTCACTGAAGGGAAACGGAAGAGGTAAAAACCGAGCGCAAAAAGGGTGTAAAGGCTTAAAAATATAAAGATGATGTTCCAGTCAAAAAATTTGAGGATTAACGAGCCCATCGTTGGGGCGATTAATGGTGCCATCAGCATCACCATCGCGATCATGGAGAAGATGCGAGCACTCTCTTTGCCCTCGAACATATCACGCACAATGGCGGAAACATTGACCGTGGCGATGCCTCCACCAAAGGATTGAATCGCTCTTAATATCCAGAACATTTCGATGCTGTCGGTAAACGAGAGCAAAAGGCTACTGATACCAAATAAAATAAGCCCAATGATGATCATCGGACGTCTGCCGTACGCATCCGAAATGGGACCACCAAAAAGCTGTCCCATTGCCATACCAAAAAAGAAAAGGCTTAAGCTGATTTCGACATTGGGAATAGAGGTTTGAAGGCTTTTAGCAATGGCGGGGAATGCCGGTAAATACATATCAATCGATAAGGGTGTAATGGCGGCAAGGCTTGCAAGCGTTAAGACAATCTGACGCTCAGTGAGTGTGTGGGACATGAAGTTCTCTTTAGATTAGTGTGCGCACATTATAGGGTAAAAGTTTAAATCCTCTGTTAACATAACCGTTTACATGTAAAGGTTGCAGGCGATAAAAAGGTTTGTTAACAGAGCGTTTGAGATGTTTTAAAAGCAAAGCTCACAACGAAGTGTCCTTGAAAAAACTGGGCGCACCTTTGGCGCTTTTTTTTTACATGTAACCTTCATTTGACACGAATTCTCTTCTTAGAATCTTTTAAGCCCGCTTTGCCTACAATTAACGGTGATAAAATATCACATATTACAAAAAAAGAGATCAAACGGTTTTAATAACAGGAGGTAGACGATGTCTACAAGCGAACAAGAAGCAAAGCTAGTAGCGATTTTAGGAAAATTCATCGACATTGTCTCCAAAGAGCTACCTGATGATGTGATGAAAAAGTTAACGGAGCTTCGAACGAAAGAGGAAGCTCCCTTAGCTAAAGCGATTTACGATGTGATGTTTGACAATTTAGACCGCGCCAAAAAACTGGGTCGCCCTACCTGTCAAGATACGGGTGTGATTCAGTTTTTTGTGCGTTCAGGTTCCAATTTCCCTCTGCTGGGAAAATTACGGAGCATTTTAAGGGAAGCGACGATTAATGCGACAAAAAGTGCACCACTGCGCCTCAATGCGGTCGAAGTCTTTGATGAAAAAAACACTGGAACCAATGTGGGAACCGATGTTCCGTTCATCGAGTGGGAGATCGTGGATGAGAGTACCAACGTCGAGATCGAAGTCTATCAAGCCGGTGGTGGCTGTTCGCTTCCGGGTCGCAGTATTGTTTTACCTCCACTGGCAGGCTATGAAGGGGCGATGAAATTTGTCTTTGACACGATTGTCGATTGGGGCATCAATGCCTGCCCACCGCTTGTTGTGGGTGTGGGGATTGGAACTTGTTCGACTTCTGCGGCGAAGCTTTCTAAAAAAGCGATGCTAAGACCGATTGGTACTTCTCATCCGCACCCCAAAGCGGCAGCCATGGAAAAGAGCATCGAGGAAGGGCTAAACGCGATTGGTTTAGGACCTCAGGGTATTTCAGGGAAAAACAGTGTGATGGCAGTCCACGTGGAAGGCATGGCGCACCACCCTTCGGTTTTAGGCGTGGGCGTAACGGTAGGATGCTGGGCAAATCGTCACGGCATCATTCGATTTGATGAAAATTTAGCGTACGAAGTGGTGTCGCACACAGGAGTGAGCCTATGAAAAAAGTTTTAACAACCCCGATTCAAGATGAAGATATTGCATCGCTTCGCGTGGGAGACATCGTTTATCTTACCGGCACATTGGTGACATGTAGAGATGAAGGACACCGCAGAATTGTGGCAGAAGGTATTATGCCTTCACTTCCGATGGATCGCATCGCCATTTTTCACGCCGGGCCGATTGTTAGAGATGTGGAAGGTGGTTGGGAGATGGTTTCCATAGGACCTACAACCAGCATGCGTATGGAGCGTTATGAAAAAGAGTTTTTAGCCAAAACGGGCGTGAAATTGGTCATTGGAAAAGGTGGCATGGGCGAAAAAACGGCGCAAGGGTGTAAAGAAAGTTTTGCCGTGCATGCCGTTTTCCCGGGTGGTTGTGCCGTGATCGCCGCCGAAGAGGTGGAAAAAATCGAAGGCAAAGAGTGGCCAGAGTTTGGGATGCCAGAAGCGTTTTGGATACTTAAAGTCAAAGAGTTTGGCCCGTTGATTATCTCGATCGATACAGAGGGAAATAACCTTTTTGAAGCGAATAAAGTGACGTTTCATGAGCGAAAAGAAGTTGCACTGAAAGATACTGCCAAACAGATTGTTTCGATGATTGCAAAGAGCTAGAAGATAAGGCGCTTTTAGTAACGCCTTTGAGGTTATTTAAAATTGGAAAGGGTGCTGTTCATACTGCGAACAATATGCTCTCGCATAATGTTACATGCCCCTTCATAATCTTTTTCAATCAGTTTTTCGACCATTTGGTCATGTTCAGCGAGTGAAATTGCGGCGTACTCTTGCGCCGTGACGAGTCGGTTCATGGAGAGACCATTCCACAAAAGAGCGAGAAAGGATTTGAGTTTTTCACTCCCCGCGGCTTCCCAAATGGTCATGTGAAATGCTTGGTTGGCAATATTATACGCCTCCGTATCGCCCGCTTCTTTGGCACGCTGTCCTTGTTTGTTGATCTTTTTGATTGCATCAAGGATGTGATCGTTCATATTGGCGCAGGCACGCTTGAATGCTTCGGTTTCGAGTAAGATGCGCATTTCATAGTGGTCTTTAATCGCCTCTTCTGAAATGCCTTTGACGATGGCGCAACGGTTTTGGCGAAGTTCGATAAGCCCTTCATTCGCGAGGATTTGAAACGCTTCGCGCACGGGAGTACGCGACATACCGACTTGTTCGCCAATGCTATCTAGCGTGATCGATTGACCTTTGCTGATGCCGCCTGTGAGGATGGAGGAGCGAAGGATCGAAGCGACTTGTTCGCGTGCAGGCAACATTTGTATTTTGGTGAGATTCATCATAAATGCTCTTTATAATTCGATATTTTGTAAAGTATAGCATGACAAAGCTATCTTTTTCAAGAAAAGTAACAATTTCGTTTTACATGTAACGCTTTTGGGAATTACATGTAAAACGATACAGGCTCAAAAGGATGAACCATGCACGCAATTGAAAAATTATTAGCCAAAAAAGCAGGTAAAACAAGCGTCAAAACAGGTGAGATTATCAACTGTGAGATTGATATGGCAGGCATCAACGATCTTTACTTGCAGACCATACGCTCTTTTTTTGAAATGGGTGGCACGAAAGTGTATGATCCAAGCAAGGTTATTATGTTTTTAGACCATTATGCGCCCGCTTCGACCATCACGCAAGCAACGAATCAGAAGCAGTTTCGAGAGTTTTGCTGGGATCAAGGCATTGATCTTTTGATGGACATCGACCAAGGTGTGTGTCATCAGGTTTTAGCCGATAAAGGGTTGGCGTATCCGGGCGAAATCGTCGTTATCACTGACTCGCATACCACAACACACGGCGCGTTTGGTGCCTTTGGAACGGGTGTGGGTGCGACGGACTTGGCGATCATCTTAGCGACAGGAAAGCTGTGGTTTAGGGTTCCTGAAATCATCAAGATCAATTTTGAGGGGAAACTTCACAAAGGTGTGTATGCTAAAGATGCGATCTTGCACGCGATTGGCACGCTTGGAGCGGATTATGCCGTGTATAAAGCGGTTGAATTTGGCGGTTCGATGTTGGAGCAGCTCAGCATCTCAGAGCGTATGGCGCTGTGCAATATGAGTACCGAAATGGGCGCTAAAGCCAGTTACATTCAGCCCGATGCGATTACGATGGCATTTTTAGAAGAGCGGGTCACAAGGGCGTATGAGATTTACCACACGGATGCTGATTTTCACTATGCCGATGAAGTGAGCTTTGATGTGAGTGCTCTTAAACCACAACTTGCCGCACCTTCAAGTGTCGATAATGTTTATGATGTGAGTCAGTTTATCGGTCGCCACATCGACCAAGCGTATTTGGGTTCCTGTACGGGTGGCAGGGCTGAGGACATCGGCATTGCGGCGCATATTTTGCACGGCAAAAAAGTAGCGTCTCGTACACGTTTTGTGATCGTTCCCGCTTCCAAAGGCGTTTTACTCGAAGCGATGGAAAAAGGGTACGTGAAAACATTGATCGAAGCGGGAGCGACCTTTGTAACGCCTGGATGCGCCGCCTGTTTGGGAACGCATGAGGGGATGATCGCGTCGGGAGAGACCTGCATTACCACGACCAATCGAAATTTTCCAGGACGCATGGGCGATACGAAAGCAGAGATATTTTTAGGCTCACCAGCGGCGGTTGCAGCAGCAGCTTTGATGGGCGAAATCGTCGACCCTACGCTTTACATGTAAAGGATAAAAAATGCAAAAATTACTGAGTGGCAATGCCTTTGTTTTTGGCAAAAATGTCGATACCGACCAGATTTATCCGGGGCGTTTTGTGGAGTTTACCGATGTGGAAGATGTCGCGAAATATGCGATGTTTGGAGCTGATCCAGCGTTTACATGTAAAGTCAAAAAAGGCGATTTTATCGTTGCTGGGACGAACTTTGGCTGTGGCAGTAGTCGCGAGCATGCCGCCATTACGATCAAAGCTGTGGGCGTGGGAGCGATCATCGCAGAATCCTTTGCACGTATCTTTTACCGCAATGCGATCAACCTTGGCATTCCTCTCATTGTCTGCCCTAACATCTCACAATTGATCCAAACGGGCGATAGTTTGAGTCTTGATCTTCACAGTGGAGAAATACGCCTCGAAAAAAGTCTCATCGCAACCGCGGAACCGATGTCAGAATATGTGCTTAACATCTTAGAAAGTGGCGGTATCAAACCGCTGATAAAACAGCAATTAGCGACTGGAAACAGAGCCTAAAATAGCTTACATGTAAAGCGTTTCCTTACCTAACTTTTTGGGCTTGTAATGGTTTAAGTTATGCCGTTATAGAATGAAGTGGAAACGAATTTAAAGGAGTCAGGTGATGCTAAGAGAGATGATGGCATGTTTAATCGTTTTAGGCTTCCTTGGTGGCTGTAGTGGCACAGAAAATCACGAAGTGGTAGGCGAAAAAAGCGTTGAAAAAGTCTATCAAGACGCGATCAGAGACGATATTCTAAAAAGCACCAAAGATCCCAAAGAGTACCAACCGCTTTCATGGAAACTGTTGAAAAGCAGTGAAGTGGTAACCAAGCGTCTTGGCAAAAGAGCTGTTTTTATTGTTCATGCGTATAAAGAAAAAAATATTTACGGTGGCGTGATTCAACGTGAAAATATCTATTTTATCGGTGATTCAAAACCGAGCCTGATTATTGACTTTGATATGAAACAGGTTTTTGAAGAGTTCCTCTTCAGTCAGAGCATGCGCGATGTCTTCTCTCAAACGACGTGGAATTTTGAAACCCTGCAAGCAGCATATCCAAAACGCTCAAGTGACCCTGTGGCTAAAGAGAGCGTGAAAGATTTTATCTATGCAATTAAGCATTACAGTAAGGCAGATCAAGAAGTGCTCATTCATTCCATCACCAATGCCAACAACCCGATGTTCATCGCCAAAAACATGGCTATTTTCTTAAATATGCGATCCTTCCCCGAGCTGATGGAAGAGTTATTATTTGATGAAGTAACCTATAAAGGAAAATACAAATAAGGGATTACCATGAAAAAATTTTTACAACTTTTATCTTTTTTAGCACTACTCTGTGCGCCGTTGTCGTATGCGGATGATTTGATGGATGGAATTAACGCGTATGAGAAGAGTGACTATGTCAGGGCTAGCGCTTCTTTTCAAACCTCATGCGAGAGTGGCAACGCCGAAGCATGCTACAATCTTGCCAATATGTACGACAAAGGGCTTGGCGTGAATAAAGATGATCAAAAAGCCGTTACGCTTTTTACCAAAGCATGCGATGGAGGCTTTATGGATAGCTGCTACAACCTTGGTATGATGTACGACAAAGGTGAAGGCGTAAAACAAGACGCTACAAAAGCAGTTTCACTCTACACCAAAACATGCGAAATCGGACATACCAGAGGATGTTATAACCTAGCACTCATGTTCTATAAAGGTCAAGGAGTTCAAAAAGACTTCGTCAAAGCATCTGGATTGTTCCAAAAAACATGCGAGCAAGGCTATGAAGAAAGTTGTTACAATCTAGGCGTAATGTACCGCGATGGACAAGGCGTTATGAAAAGTAAACAACAAGCCCTTGAGCTTTTCAAAAAAGCATGCGACCAAAATCTTCCAATTGCATGTAAAAATTATGAAAAATTGAAAAGCGGTATGTAGGAAATTTGAGGAAAAAAGTTAAAAAAGTGGCGGGCAGAGGGGGAGACAACTCCAATTCTCGTTATAACCAGCAACCCCTTTAAATAAGGGTTTTGAATACATTTTGTTCCTTTTTTTTATGATTATATCACAAAAAAAGTTGGACAAAAAGTTGGACAGTTCAAAAGTAAAATACTTATGAACTTATTCACCCATATTTTTTTTAAACCATGACATCAAGGATAAGACGTTTTTATATCTTTTTGATACACATTGACCACTATAATCAAGTAACAGATATTGACCTTCAACATAGTGCAAACAAAGATCTGACCCACATTTTTCTAAATAGTCTTCGAACAATTCTTCTTTTTCTAAATCTGACATTTTTTCTCCTTTTATTTAAATCATTTTTGAATACCTTTCAAGTAAAACCTTATTACAAATATATAAAAAAATGTTTTTGTAATAGAACTATAACATAAAAAAAAATTAAGTTTAAAAAAAGTCGAAAAAACTTTTTATATCACCAAAAATATTGTTTCTTCTTTTTTGTGAAACAAAAAACACCTTGATAATCTAACTTTTTAACGTAACGTAGTGTAGTGTCAAAAAAGTTAGGTTATCACTGTAAGGTGTTATTTCTATGGACTAAATTTGTGATCTATAATTAAGTGTATACATTTCAAAAGGAGTATACACATATGAAATACAGTTCATTTTTATACAAGGAAATCAACTACACAAAACTTGGGAAACGCATCGCTAGAAAGACATGGAACGGCTACCAACAACTGCTTAAAAGTCTAAAACACTCACTTAGACTACAAAAAGAAGATAAAATTCATATAGATAAAGAAAAAACAAAAAACAACTTCTACTATTCTTGTTTTGAATTTTCAACACAAGATGACTTAATAGGAAAAATAGAAAAAGATATTGAAGAAAAGATACAAAAATTTGAAAATATCACTGATGAAAATGAAAGAAAAAAACAGTTTAAAGACTTTCAAAACGCTAAATACGCTATTTCTAAGAAAATACCTTTAGATATACTGGAACTGGAATTAAAAGAGAGCGATGATGCTGGAACTGTCCTTCATAACGTTGTTTATAAACACAAAATCAAAAACTTAAAATCGAAAGACAAACGAACGTTAAAAACACTAGAACACTATATTTCTATGTCAAAAAGCTATTTTTCTACAAAACAAAAAACACGAAAATATAACAATCAAACTCTTATGAAAGAACTCTTGTTCAAAATTCCAGAAGGGCAGGAATTGACTTTAACAAATGAGGAATGGAACGTAATTATTCATAATTTTAAAAGTCTATATTTTAAAAATTATGACCTTTATTGCTATGCAATACATGGGGATGAAGGAACGGAAGATAAAAGTCACGTTCATTTATTCCTGAGTAGTTATAACAAAGATGCGAATGATTTTGACATACAAAAAAATCTTTTTGAATTTATTTCAAAAAAACATGATTTAAGACTGGATATTAACAAAAACGATGACCATAAAATTTTTATGCAACATTTTCAAGATGATTTTTTTAGTTTTTTTAACGAGCAATTACACTCACTAAAGAAAAAAGAACGCATAAAACAAAACGAATATCTTAATAATGAAGATATAAAAAAACGTCTTTTAATTCAAAATGATGACAAACTAACAATAGACCAAAGACATACGAAATTAATTAATCAAAAGCTCCTAGAACGCATTCAAGAAGTGAAAGACCCTATCAAGATATTAAAATTTGAAACCAGCGAAAAATCTTCCATTTTCTCAAGCGACATCACGCAAAAAATCGAAATTGAAGCAGAAAGCAAAGACGATATAAAAAAAGTCATTAAAGCAATTAAAAACTATTCTAATCTATCAAATTTCATTCAAGATTTAGAACAAAAAAACAGAGAAAAAGATATAAAAATCTTTTCACTAAATCAAAAATTGAATGATGATTACTTCTTTTTTAACAAAAAGGAAAATGACCTATTAGAGCAAATAGATATATTAAAAAATGACAAAAATGAAGATAAAAATAAAATCAAAATGGACTTAATAAAGTCAACCGAGACAAACAAAATTTTAAAAAGTATTCTTCAAAAAATAACAAATGTTGAGATTAATGAAATTGATCAAAACTTGGAATTTAACATTCTCGAACATATTAAGAAAATGCAAAAAATCAAAGATCTCGAAAAAGAAAAATTAGACAATGCTCGTTTAACTAATAAGAAAAAAACAGAAGAGCATGAAGAAGTCAAAAATAAAATAGTTTAAAATTTTACAATACGCCCCCAAACCCCCTAAAGGGGGCTTTTTAGAAAATTACTCTTTTTGCATTCCATTCATAGAATATAAAACCTCATAGAACACTCAAAAACCTCAAAAAAAGACCAAAAGAAATGTTAGACAATACAAAACATCAGAACTGAAAAAATTGATATAGAAATCGCTCTCTTTTAATTCTTTTTCTTTTAGCGCGTAATTTTTCTTTTTCTTGGCTGTGAGTCTATTTACTACAATGTAATAAGCACAAACATATCTAATCAAACTTTTTACGGCTTTGTGAGAAATTTTATGCAAAGAATTTAATGCGGGGAAAGACTTTAAAACGAAGTAAGCAAGCAAAAACAAAACTTTTAAACGTTAATTCACATATGACAAAAAAGACAAACTACATAATTTTGGAGTCAAAAGTTTGCGTTCACAAAAATTCCGTACACTAATAAGTATAGTCATCTTAATATATGAACGAAGTGAATATATTAAGAGATTATAAGTAATTAGTTACCTCTTGAGTATACTCATATGTAACTAACTACATATGAGTATAAAATAATAATATATTTTAATTTTATTGCAATAGACTAAATTTGATTAAAATTCACCAATATATTACAAAGTTGAAAATATTTAGTAAACATTATCCTATAACCACACAATTTCGACCATTATGTTTTGCTTGATAAAGTGCTCTATCAGCACGTGAAAGTAACTCTTTAACTGTATTTTCACCTTCAAATTCAGCAACACCAATACTAATAGTCATATTATTAATATCATTAAAGAGAGTATTTTCTACACAAGCTCTTAATTTTTCAGCAAGTAGAGCTGTTTTATTCTTATCTGTCTCAGGACAAATAATTAAAAACTCTTCACCGCCATAACGTCCAACAATATCACTTTTTCGTAAATTATCAGTTAATATTTTTGCTAAAGTCTGTAATGTAGAATCACCAGTAGGATGACCATAAGTATCATTGATATTTTTAAAATGGTCAATATCAAGAATCATAAATGATAAAGGTTGACGATAACGTTTTGCTCTATTAAATTCACTTTCCATATATTCATCAAGTTTTCTTCGATTATAAATTCCCGTAAGTTTATCTATTTCAGATAAGCGCTCAACTTCTTTCTTAGCGGTTATATCATTACCAATAGCCATATAAGAAACAATTCTATTATTCCCATCTTTAATAGGAAGAATATTTTGTTCCAAATAATATATATCTTCATCTTTATTAAGGTTTTTTAATTCACCTTGCCAATTTTTTCCTGCTTCAATTGTTTCCCAAAGCTCTGAATATAATTCATTCGAAGTATCAGGATGGCGGATGATATTCATTTTTTGACCTATGAGTTCTTCTTTAGAATAACCAGATCTTTTTGCAAAAGCTGTACTTACAGATGTAATGATACTATTCGTTTTTGTCGTAGCGGTAATAACATATTTATCAATAATATCAGCAAATCTTCTTAATTCATGATTTGCTAAAAATAAAGACTTTTGCAATCTTGATGGAGCGATTGAAGCAAAAAATGCTAGAGGAATACTGACTAAAATACTCAGTAATATAATTAAAATACTTGTTTTGATATTAGATGAAAATAATGTACTCTGATAGGCAACTTTTAGTTTTAAAATCAATATAGCTTTATCTTCATTATCCAATATATCATTTAACTGAAAACTATAAAAAGTCTCACCTTTATTTTCCCCTGCAAGTATCTTTTCTGCTTCTAATGGGAATTCATCATATAATCTAATACTAGAATTTGTATACCGTGACCATGAATATTCATCATTTGGATGTGTAATAAAATAACCATCTTTATCAATAATAAAATGATCAAAACTTGTTGATTTTTTTAAACCACTAATCATTTCAGATGCAAGCAAATTAACAATAACCATGCCAACAAATTTATTATCTTTTATAATAGGTTGAGCTACTCTAAATGTTGGTTTATAAGGAACTTCTATTTTCCCATTTTCAATATTAAGATCAATACGGGAGTGCCATATTTTTGCTTCTTTCATATGACTTACAATTTGAAAATAATCTCTTTGACTTTTATCTTGTAAATTTGATTCTTCAACTATAAAAGGCTTGTCATATTTATTTTTTCTATCAACTCGAACTATCTCTTTTCCCTCTGCACTAATAAATCGAGCTTGCATAATAAAATTATTTGACATAGAAATTGCATAAAAAACATTCGTTAAATTATTTCTTTTTTGCTTATCAGGCGATGTAATATATTCTTCCAATGAAGTATTAGTAGACAATGCTTTAACTATTTCATCAAATTTTTCGATATCTGGTTTTAAATAATCAAATTTTTTTATTAATCCAACTTCTTGTGAAGCTTTATCAATATTTTTTTTAATATCAATGAGATTCATGTTATAACCAACAAAAGAACCAAAAAATGCAACCAAAATACCAAAGATTACAAAATATGTAAAAAACATGAGCTTAAAATTTTTATTTGTCATAAGAAAACCTAGTTTTTTGAATTATATTTTTAATAATATCTAGTATTACTATAATCCTAAATTAATACATTAAAATTATGTGTATAACCTTTACTTGTCAAACGAAGTGTAGTTTTAGTCACTATTTAATCCAATTAAAGGCTAGAATACGGACCTTGATGTAAAAATATCTGCAGAACTCTGCTATTCGTCTGATAATAATGATTTGATAGTTATTTTTTTCAACTTTTTCTCCTATTTTCAATGCTTATTTCATATTTTAACTAAAATATAAAAGTTATTTGATTTATACAATCTCTTAATTTTTCTATATTTATTTTATTTTTATTATAAACTGTATGTGTTACATCATTTTTAAAACTGTGTCCCATAAGATACTTTTTAGTTTTTTCGTCGGAATTTGTGTTTAATTCAATTTCTTGTGAAAAGTTTTTTCTAAAACTGTGAAAACTTTTATCTTTATCATTTACTATTTTTTTTAGTCTATTGTTTACTCTTTTACCAGCATTTTTAACTTCATTTTTTTTCTCATAATCAAAAAATAGATATTTATATTTACGGTGTTTTTTTTGATATTCAATTAAATTTTGTATGTTTTTATGAACTGGAATTATTCTTTGATGTTTTTTATTAGTAGTATCATCTAACGTTGTAACATGTATTAAATTATCGTGTATGTCTTCTTTTTTAACACTTAAAACTTCTTCTAATCTCAATCCTGTATAAATCGTAAATTTACACATATTTAAATAAACTTTTTCCATTTTACTGTTAAAAATTTTGTCTATATCTTCTTGTGAATACTCTATTTTTTCACTCTCTTCTTCTTTTAAAGATTTTATATTTTTGAGTGGGTTTTCTGTCAATACCTCTTCGTAAATTAAGTAATCAAAAAATTTACTGTAATTACTCATATGATTATTTATTGTTTTTGTATTTAATACTTCATAGTTTTCTATATCTTTTAATTTTAATACTTCCTCAAAATCTTTTTTATAGTATTTCTCGTATTTGAAAAAATTCGCTGGTAATTCCTGAAATTTCTTTTGAATTTCTTTAAAAAAAGAAAAATTAAAAACAGTATTTTCTTTGATAAAATACTTTAAATATCGAAAAGAAGAATTACTCGTTCTTATTGAATCGTTTGAAACTTTGACAAAATTCTTTCTATAATCTATATACTCACTATAATATCTATCAAGATTAATTAGAACATTATTCTTTATTTTATTAATTTCTTCATCAATTTTTGGAGAATTATCTAGTTTTTTTTCTAAAATTTTTACAATTTCAAAAATCTCATTTTCTTTTCTTTTTTCTAACTCTTCTATTCTCTTGTCGTTCTCGATTTCATCTTTCCATCGCCATTCATAATACTCTTGTTCTTCTTTTTTTGTGGCAAAAGTCATAGTTTCTTTTAGTATTCCTCTCTGACTTTTTGTTAACCCAGATTCGTAAAATTCTTCATCAAATTCGCCATTTTCTTCGTGAATTTTATTAATTTTTTCTTGAATATCTTCTTGAATTTTTTGTAGATATTCAATTGAATTTTTATCTATTTTTTTCGTCATTTTTTCATCTTTTTTCATTTCTATTTTCTCTAAAATTTTATTTTTAAGATTTTTACAATACTCAAAATCACCTGATTTTAAAGATATTTTAAAAGATTTATTATTAAATTTTTTAGAAAAGTAGTAAATGTTCTTTCTTTTATATAAGTATTTTTCTTTTTTTGAAGTTGGACAAAAAGTTGGACAGTTTTGTTTTTGTAAGTTTTTAAATTGTTCAAATGTCGAATTTAAGGTAGTTTGTGAAGTTTCTGGCGGGCAGAGGGGGATTCGAACCCCCGGTGAGTTGCCCCACGGCCGCGTTCCAGGCGACTGGATTAAACCACTCTCCCATCTGCCCATTTTGATAGGACTGGAAGTATAACGATTTTGTGCTTATTTGAGGATTAATGGCTTTACATGTAAAGTCATTAATCCTTTTTTTACGATTTACGAATCGCTTTAAAGCCTTCGATGAGTTTCTCAAAGCCGACTTTACTTGCATTTTCAACGGCACGGAATGTCTGCACACCTTCATTCAAATTGCCATTGTTACTAAAAATATCAACAGCTTTTTTAAGACCTTCATGGACTTTGACGTGATGTTCACTCACTTCGTTGACAACCGTTTGGCTGAGTCTTTGGCTAATGCTTGAGAACCATTTTCCAAATCGGCACGCGGTGTGTCCTAGAATGTTAACATTTTTGCGACCGAGGGCTGCGTTGTAGCCTTTGAGTTTGAGCATGATGTGGTCAATTTTACCATTGCTGACGGAGATTTCATTGGTGACGTTGTCGCATTTGTTGGTAATGCTGACCGAATTTTTGAGCATTGTATTAATTTGAGCATAAAAATCGTCCAATATTTTCATTGAAGCTTTGGATTCACTTTGGAAGGTTTCGCTGGTATCTGCCATCGAGTTGGTATTTTGTTTCAAAACACTAATGTTAGATTCGACCTCCAGTGTCGCTTTTTGAGTACGCTCAGCCAGTTTTCGTACCTCATCGGCTACAACGGCAAAACCACGTCCATGTTCGCCCGCCCTTGCTGCTTCAATGGCAGCATTGAGCGCCAAAAGATTGGTTTGATCGGAAATATCTTTAATGAGATTAATGATGTCACTGATGGCAGAAACACTGCTGGAGAGGTTTTCGACATCGTGGGTAAATTTTTGGGTCAATTCTTGAACTTTTTCGAGCGATGCAGAGATCTCTTTGGTCTGGTTTTCAACATTTTGACCTTCTTGCATGGACGCATCGTTCAGCGTGTTGATCTCGTTGAGCATGGTCAGGCTCTCTTCGACGGTATTTTGTAAAAAATTCATACCATCTTCGTAGCTGGCAAGAAGAATCGTCAGAAGTTCCTCTTTGGTTTGATCCGCTGAAGTTTCTTTTGCTTTTTGCTCCATGTGTTGATTTACATTTTGAAGTTGTTCATTAAGGGTTTTAATTTTTTGAAGTTCGTCTTTGAGTGCTTGGTTTTCACCCTCTAATTCTGAAATACGCTTACTGCCAAACATCGTGTCTCCTTTGGTTTATATGACGAAGATTATAACCAAGAAGCGTGATTTTTGCGTTGTATTTTAATAATACCCCACACAAATTCCATTAGAAAGATTGATCTTTCTTTCAAAAGGAGAAGGGCCAAAATATTTGCACTTTTCGATGTAAATGTGGTAGTTGTAGCTAAGCCCCAGATCATCGTAAAATTTTTGGAGATTGACGAGTTTCACATCGCAGACATCGATGATCTCTAAGGCTTTGTAGATGCAAGAGTTGTTGTGTTCTATGAGGTGTGAGGGTGCGAGACCTGTGTATTTGCAAAAGGCTTGGGACTGCACCATCCCTGTGAGGTTTGTGCACTGCTTCACAATCTCTTTGTATTTTGGAAGGATGCTCTCTTTGCGTAAAAAAACAACGCGTGCGTCATCAAATTTAGCGGCTTCCCCATTTTTCCAGTAACGATACGCATTGGAAGAGATCCCCGCAAGCAGGCTAAACTCTTTGTTTAAAACATAATGGTTCAGCCAATGGTTATGCGTAAGAATGTTCATCTGCATGTTACATCATTTTCATACCCAGTTGCGCAAGGACGATAACAAGCACCAATCCTAGCGGATAAACGGCGGCATATGCGATGGACGGGTAGTCGGTTTTGGTCATATTATTGGCCATCGTTAAAGAGGGTGTCGACGTCATCGCACCTGAGATAACGCCCAAAATATCGATAAAGTTCATCTTTAAAATCGTTTTACATGTAAAGGCGACCAAGCTCATGGAAAATAGCAACGCACCAAGCGCCATAACGATCGGTAAAATTCCGTTATTTTCTAACGATTCGACAAGGTATTTACCAGCATTGGTGCCAAGAGTGGCGATAAAAATGAGCTGACCAAGGGTTTTTAAAAGCGTGGTTGAGTGTGGCGAAAGATTCCACACAATCGGCCCTACGCGACCAAGACGCCCTAAAACAAGCGCGGTAATCAAAATGCCACCCACGAAGCTGAGCTTAATCGCCCCAACACCTGGGATATAAAGAGGAATGCTTCCGAGTAAAATACCAAAAACAACACCAAGTGAGATAGGCAAAAAGTCCGCAGCAGGGTATTTTAAAAGATCATTACCGATCAGTTTTATCACCTTGTCGGTGTAAATTTCAGGGGCAACCACATAGAGTTTATCGCCCAGTCGTAAGGTTAAATCAGGATACGCAGGAATATCAATACCCGCGCGTCTGACTTTTGTAATGATGGCGCGAAGGAATTTGAGCTCTTTAATCATGCCAATTTTTTTACCGACGATCTCTTTGTTGGTGGTTAACAGCCTAAAAACAGACATATTGTCCTGAAATTCATGCTCTTCGCCAATCTCTTCCCCTAAAATAATGCTCAAACTTGCCAGTTGCTCATCGGTACCTACGACCCTGATAACATCGCCAAAACGGAGAGAAACATCATCACTGGTGTGATCAATGATGGTGCCATCCAGTGTCATACGCTCAATCACCGTAGAGGTCATACTCTCGATTTTTGATTTTTTGATTTCAGTCGTTTTGAAATTTTCATTGGTGATGCGAAAATTTCGGGTCAAAATGTCAGGAAAACGGGTTTTTTGCGCCGCTTCATACGCCTCGATCTCTTTGTCGATGTCCACACGAAAGAGCACAGGAAGTACGCGAATCAACAATACCGTTGCTACGATACCAAAGGGATAAACCAAACCAAAGATAACAGAAGTCGTAGGCGTATGTTTGATCTCAAGTGCTGCTGCAAGGGCGGGGACAGAGGTGAGCGCACCTGTAAAAATACCATCGATGATCGTTTTTGGCAGGTCAAAAAAGTAACCAAACCCAAAAATAATCACAAAAAGAAGGAGCAAAAGTGCTGTTGCAATCACGTTGAGCTTGAGACCTTCGTTTTTGATCGTGTCAAAAAAACCAGGGCCGGACTGAAGCCCGACCGCATAGATAAAAATCGCCAGTCCAAAATACTGAAACGCGTCTGAGATAACCATACCAAAATGCCCTGCGATAAGCGCAACGATGAGCATAGCGGTCACATCAAGTGAGAAGCCTCTGATTTTAATATTACCTAAGATATAGCCAACGGAAATGATGGCAAAAAGGTAGAAAATTTCGTTATTAATCATAAAAAAAGTGCCTTAAAAGAATTAGGCGAATTATACCTTATTTTTGAGGTGTGACTTTTAATAAAAGCAGCATCGTGGTTATTCGCTTCAACTAAGATTAAGTTTGCAGTAAGCCTTTGGTTAGTTGAGCGCTTTATAATTGAAACTATAAGTTTAAATTTAATATTTAAACTAAATATAAAATTTGCTCTCAAGCAAAAAAAGGGGAGATTATGCAAATCGCTAAGCTTAGTTTAGTAGCGGCAATGGTTTTGGGTTTTTCAGGTAGTGTATACGCGGCGGATACACTTGCAGATGCATTTAAAAATGGTAAAGTCAATGGCGAACTCAAAGCGTGGTATTGGGATAGAACCAAAGATGTCAGTGGCGGAACATCTTCGCACAATAATGAAAATCTTATCAATACCGCTGTTGTAATTAAATATGTGACAGACTCATTTTATGGACTTAAGTTAGGTGCTACATTCCAAGGCAACTCAATGCCATGGGCTGAAAGTGGTGCAAAAACTGAATTTAAAGACGAAGCAGGTGCGGGGGCTGTTTTATCAGAAGCATATATTGAATATACACTTCAAAACATAACAGCAAAAATTGGACGCCAGATGATTTCAACGCCATTAATTAAAGTGAACCCGTTACGTATTTATACAGAATCTTTTGAAGGGGGAACACTTATTAATAAAGATATCCCTCAAACAACACTTTTTGCTCACTATGTTGATAAATTTCAAGGAAGGTCTAGTTACATCTCAGATAATACAGATCTTGGAAGTGCCCCAACATTTGAGAAAAAAGTTATTTTAGGTGGCGCAGGAACTGCTTCTTATGCTTTTGATGGTGCCTATGGCGTTGGTTTGACAAATACTTCTCTTCAAAATTTAACATTAACTGCACAGTATGTCCAAGTTAATGATGTTCATATGGGCACTAAAAAAGATGATATAACAATGTATTACACAGAAGCAAATTATCTTCTTCCAATGAATAATCTGAAATTAGGTTTTGACGTGAATTACCGGGGCTCAAGAACAGATTCTAATTTAGACAGTTACAATTTTGAAGGTAATATGTTAGGATTAAGATTATCTCTTTTGGATATGTATGGCTTTGGAACTTCTGTTGCATATTCAACTGTTAGTGACAATGATTCTGTTATCATGGGACTTGGTAACGGACCGACAAGTTATACGGCGCTTTGGATTAGAGGACCATATGCCTATTCTTCTTCTTCAGGAATGAATGCTTATAAATTTACGGTAAATTATGATTTTGCGAAAGCAGGTGTTTCTGGTCTAATAGGGGAGCTACAATATATTGATGTTTCTCAAGATAAGCCTTCTGTTACTACAGGTATAAGTGGACTTCAGACTAAAGCAAACAGCCATTCTGATTTCACTGGTTATGCTGCAGGTTTAACATATGATATACCAGCGGTTAAAGGTTTATCTATTCAAATGATTTATGCTGCACTTAAAAAAGAAGCAACAAGTGCAACCAATGTTGTAACAAAAACAGATACTGATGAGTTATGGTTTAACACAAAGTATAAATTTTAATCGATTTTAGTCGAATGAATGACTCCAATTTAAGTTGGAGTCATTCATAATTCTGTTGCAGAATTATGAAAATCTTATTTAAAGACCTCTAAAATGAGAAAATTTTTATTAAAATTTACGCAAAATATTGAAAATTATAAGATTTATCATATCATTATTCTTTTCACAACAGTGTTTATCATTCTTTTTCTGAATGGTATTTATCATATTCGAGAAGAGCATAAAGTTATTGCTACTCAAAATCGCATTTTGATTACAAAAGAGATTGACTTCACAATTTCTTCATGGTTTGAAGCACGCATTAAAAATTTGGAAAATAGTGCAAAATATTTGAGTATGGATGATGTATTAGAAGATGAACGGATATTAGTTGCTTTTATAGAAGTCCTTTTAAATCAACATAAATATTTTGATGCTATTCAAGTTTTGGTTCCTGACGAATACTTTTATGTAAATACGCGTAAAGCAAATGATTACCACGAAAATCCTATTTTCATACATAAAGAAAGCCAATTAAATCCTATGGAAACACCTTGGTACCTTAATACCAAAAAAAATATGCAAACAACCATTACCATCATGGACAAACATGCTACTTTGTTAAAAGAGACAATGAATATTTGTACTCCCATTCAAAAAAATGAACAATTTAAAGGTGTTGTATGTGGCATTTTGAAAACGGATTCTTTATTTGACAGAATTAATCAACTTGATTTTCCCCAAAACGCATATTATTTTGTTAACAATACTGAAGGGAAAATCTTAGCAGGAATCAATAAGCCTGACTTTCAAAAAGAGCTTGAAGAGATTATTCGCTTAAATATGAAAAGTGATTTTAAATTTATTCAAAAAAAAATTGTTATGGAAAACGATGTTTTGACATTAACAAAATTACATAATTTTGATTGGTATATTGGTGTCGGTATGAGTAAAGAAGATATTATGCAAGAAAGTGCACAAAAAGTGACTAGCCATGCTATTTTCTTGTTTTTATGTTTTCTTTTACTTTTACTCATTATTAATACTGCTCATACCTTTTTACGAAAACGAGTCGAACAAAAACAAAAAGAGTATGAATATATGTTAAGTCATCGTTCACGCATTTCGGAGATTGGAAAGCTTATATCGGGTATCAATCATCAGCTTAAACAACCGCTTAATGCAACGGCGTTGGTCGTGAGCAATACGCTGGATATGTCAGAGCGTGAGCTTTTAGACAAACAGACCCTTGAGGAGAATCTTAAGCTGTGCCAGAAGTCGATTACACTGATGGACAAGACCATTGGCATCTTTCGTAATTTTTACCGTTGTAGTGAAGAGATAACGCATTTTAAGCTGTTTGATTGCATTCAAAGTGTTTTACATGTAAAGCATGTTGATCTTTCACGCCACAACATTGTTGTTGAAGTCAATGCAAAAGAGATAGCATCTATTGAAGTTGAATCAATCGAGAATTACATACAGCAAATTTTATTGGTTTTAATTCAAAATGCCAGAGATGCACTGATGCTTGAAGCCAAAAATTTTCCTAAAAAAGAGATCGTACAAAAAATCCACCTGAGCGTTTTTGAAGAGTTTGGTCGTGTGACAATAGACATTTCTGATTGGGGATGTGGTGTTTCTAAAGAGATGAACAGTACCCTCTTTTCAGAATTTAAAAGTTCAAAAAAATACGAAGGCTCAGGCATTGGGCTCTATTTTGCCAAAAAACTAGCCCGTGAAAAACTCATGGGTGATCTCGTGCTCCACAACCGTTTTGCCCCCACCATTTTTCGACTGACATTGGCGCAGTCTTTGTCTTATAAGGAGTCATAATGCATCAAGCCACCTTGAATCTTCTGGGTACCTTTTCGGTTTTGGTTGTCGAAGATGATGAAATTGCTCGCATGATGATCAAACAAGCCCTTAAACCCTACTGTGAATCATTTTACGAAGCATGCGATGGACTTGAAGGGTTGGAGCTCTTTAAAGAGCACCGTATTGATCTGATCGTGACCGATATTCACTTGCCAGGACTCAATGGCTTTGAGATGATGAAGGAGATTTTAGCTCTCAAACCAAGCCAACTTTTCATTGTCATGACATCATTCGATACAGATCAAAATATCATTCACAGCATGCACGAAGGTGCGTGTAGTTTTTTGCGTAAACCTATCGATATTAAAGAGCTTCAAACCGCTCTTTTAATGAGTTCATCTAAAGTAACGCAGTCGCTTAAATCATTAAGTTCTGAGATAACCGTTGATTATCGCAAAGAGTTGATACTCAAAAATGGGGAGCCTATTTTTCTTTCGCAAAAACACCACAAGATTTTTTGGTTACTCTGTTATAACCAAGAACGATTGGTCACCTACGAGATGTTTGAGGACTATGTTTACGCCGGTGAGTCGATCAACAAAAGTGTTTTGCACGTTTCTATCTTGAGAATCAAACAGCAGTTAGGCAAAATTTTAATTGAAAATAGCGTTAATATGGGCTATATCTTAAAACCATGGCTCAGTGATTGATGGCTTACATGTAAAGATTTTAGAGATCGTTTTGGAGGAGAAAAGGTGGTACGTTGTACCACCTTTTCTTGTTATTTAAAAGCAGATTGTATATCGATACTTAATGCTCTATAGCCAATACTTTTACTATCCACAAATTTCATTTCAAATAATTCGTCTTTCGTTCCATATTTGAATTCGTGTAAATATGGGATAACACTACCTTTACCTGAACGGAAAGCTTGAAGATCGCCAAGTCCAGCTGTTGCAGAATATACCATCATTGAATCGGTTTTAGGTTGATATTCAACGACTGAAGTAATTGGACTATACCATTCAAAACCTCTCTCTTTACCAAACTCCCAGACTTGTTGTACGGTCATGTTTTTTTCATCAACAACATATTCAACAGCACGAGAATATTTCATAGATGGCATCGCAGGCTGTTCCATACCACGGGAATCGCCATTATCAAATACACTGACATGCACTTTCCCAGGTTTTGATTTTTCATTGATTTTATAAGCTGTGTGCTGTGTCCATGACCAGTCAAATGTACCCTCACACTTACTGCTCTCACACTTAATTTTGTTGCCTTTTAAATCTACTGGCACTAAAACTTTTGAAGAAAGATCTTTATTCCAACCTTCAGGACTTGCAATAATCCATTTAACTTTTTTATCACGACCAATTTTTACAACTGCGGATTGATTTCGTGTGGAAATAATGATGGAATCATCGGTTTCATCATAATTAACAGAGTTAACATGTGCCCAGTTGCGCCCTGCACCAACGCCTGTAACATCACCCCAAGGTGCATTTGGTCCTTCCATATCTTCTTTATTAGCCGTATGACCTGCTTGTGATGCGTCTATATTCAGACATACCGCACCCTGATCCATGGCTAAAAGATTGTTGTCTCGGTAAGGATCAAGAATTTCGAATAACTTCCATTCATCTACAACATTACCTTCTTTATCTGTTTCCAAAATAATATCACGCACTGTTCTAACATCTTTACCATCTTTACGTTTATAATCTGCAGATGCAACGCGCATTAAATAATGACCTTTTGCAGTCTCTTCCATATGGTGGCTAAAGTCAATGTAGCTGTTAGGCAATTGTCGATTGAAAATTTCTCTTCCCATAAGGTCATATTTATAATAAGCTTGGCTAGATCCCCAAAGTAATGAACCATCTTTGGTTTGGTCAAAGCCCATTAAATTACCTTTTTTACGAATATCATTCGGGTCTCTAAACTTATCAACATTCAAATACCATCTTATATCACCATTGGTATCAACGATCCACACATAGGACTCATAATCCCATTCCAATGCGCCACCAACAGGATTATTCCATACAACTTGAGAAGAATTTGGCAACCCAGAAACTAAGTGGTTCATAAGGTACAATTTATCTTTTACACTTTTATCCGCTGGCTTGACAACAACCGCCTTTGGTAATGTTGTTTTTTGACCAGTTCCAGAACCATAGACCGTAATGGGAGGCGCATAAATTGTATAGGTCTCTTTCACATCTTGAGGTGTAGAACCTGCTTGAGATTTTTTATAAGAGACTTCAACACTATTTTGATAGTCTGGATAAAGACCCCATACAGGAATACCACCATTTTGTAAAATCTTAGTATTGGCAACCTGATATGTAATAGGAATACCAGAATCCCCTTTACCTTTGACTGTTACCGTCACATCTGTTAACGAGAAGCCAGCACTTCTAATTAACGCAGTCAACGGGGCAACACCATAAGGATCCATTTGAACAGCACCTATTTGACCTACACTTTTATAGGTAGTAGGTCCACTAGCCCCTCCTGCTGCTAGAATAATCGATGGAGTGACACTCAAGATTAATCCTGCCACTAAAGCAGAAGATAACATCTTTCCAATTTTCATAAAATCTCCTTTTTGAAATTTTTCTTTAAATTATTATCTAGTTTAAAGAACTTAGTGTAAGTATAAATCAGAGGACTAACGAGGGCATAACTCTAAGATTAAGATTGACTGAAAAAGGGTTACATGTAAGATTAAGAAGACACGCTAAGGGGCTAGCTAGCGTGTCCAAAACAGGAGATAAAGATGACATCGGGGCATTGATGTCACTAACGACTCTCTAAGATGCCCAATACCGTTGATAGAGAGTCAAGTAGTGGGCAGGGTTGGTATTAATGGATTAGATTTTGAAGCGATTGAGCTCGTTATCAAGGCGTAAAGTCATCTGCTCTAGATGTTGGCTGGAAGTTGCAACCTCTTCGACACTACGAGCGTTAGAGCGTGTAAGGGTATCGATCTCTTGAATTTTTTGAATCATAAAACTAATGCTTTCAAAAATATGATGGTACTCATCGACTCCTTTATGGCTCGATTGAATCGTTGATTGCATAATAACGGCGTTATTGTTAACCATTTTTTCAAGCGCTGAAGAAGCAGATGAGAGATGACATATCTCTTGTGCAACAGTGTCTAGATCGGTGCTTGCATCCATGATGGATTGTACTACAAGATTGATGGTAGAATTAATCTCAGAGAGAGATCTTTGTGTGCTATCTGCTAGTTTCCTCACCTCATCTGCAACAACAGCAAAACCACGTCCATACTCACCTGCTCTTGCTGCTTCAATGGCAGCATTTAAGGAGAGAAGACTGGTTTGATCGGCAATATCGCTGATAATATCTAAAATATTTTTAATCTCATTGGTGTTTTTGCTGGTAAAGCTCAGTTTCTCTGCAAGCCTAGACTCTTTATCGGATGTTTCCATGAGTTTTTGATTGAGAGAGATCATGTCCTTGGTAATGGTGGCAAGATTGCTATCGACTTTTACCAATTGCTGATTGTTATCATTCACTTTTTCGACAGAAGCGGTGATATTTTGAAGTACTTTTTCGCCAGAAACGCGTGTTTCATTCACAGACATACTCTGCTCCTCCGAGCGTTTGCCCACTTCCAATGATGTCGATGAAAGCTCGGCTGCAATGGAAGCATTTTCAGCACTGGTATGTTTGGCTTGAAGCAGTAAATTTTGAATTTTTTCGATAAAAAGATTGATATTGTTGGCAATGTTGCCCAGCTCATCTTGACGGGTCACTTGAAGACGCTGTGTCAAATCCCCCGTGCCATGACCCAAATCTTGTACCATCAGATCAAGCTTTTGCAGAGGTTTGAGCTGGTGTCCTAGAAAAGCGTAGAGAACAAAGATAGCGATGATAAAAAAGCCAATAGTGATGTAAATAAGAATGCTTGCTCGATGGTTGAGATCAGCATAAGCGGTATCTTCATCAATGGCCATAACAATCTTCCAGCCTGTTTGCTCGATCGTATTGAAGAACATAAGTTTTGCATTATCTCCTTTATGATATTGCAAAAAGCCCGATTTTTGAGTGATAATAGGTGCAAGATTGGGATTTTTTTCTTGAAGAACGGTGTTGATGAGCGCTTTTTCAGGATGGTAGATGACGGTTCCATCTGCTTTAAGCAAAATGGCATACCCTCCATCATAGGTTATAGAAGAAACTTTGCGAATGGCTTCCTCTATGGGCAGAGATAATACGACAAGGCTTTCATCTTGGATTGGTGCAGTTAGCGCGATAAATGGGTCTTTTGTACGTGGATTTTCAAAAATATCTGAATATGCAGGTTTAAATTGATGTTCTTTTGCAGAATTAAATGCCGATCTTTCTCGAAACATTTTTTCAGTTAATTGCGTTGAACCAGAGCTATTGATTGGAGCTTTTCCAACAAAATAGGCTAATGTAACATCACTTTTAGCCCCTTCTTTTGCTAAATTAAGATATTTGAGAACCTCTTCAGTAGGTAATTGGCTCATATCTTTTAGAGCGTTGCCTAAGGCGATTGTAATGTTCATTTTATTGTTGAACCACTCGTCAATATTCATTTTTATCGTTAATGCTTCAACATTAAGCTTTGCATGAATGGCAGCAGTTGTCGCATCTTTCATCATCTTATAATTGATAAAAGAAAATACACTAAATCCTAGTGTAATGCCAATTAAGGCGTATAGAGTGATTTTTTGTTGTAGCTTCATGGCGAACCTTCCTAATAATTACATTGAAATTCTCATAAGTGCAAAAATTATAGATCGAGGTTCTTACGGCACTCTTGCATGAATCTTAATATTAACTTTATTTTAGAAGTTAGCTCAAACAAAATAGACATTTGGTTTGAGCTAAGAGGAGTATGATCGAGGTTTATTTAGCTTTAATCAGTTTGACAATCCAACTCGCACCCATAGCGCCAAGTAGAATAAAGCAAACGATGTAGGCAAAGAGGCACGCTTGGGCCATATTGACCGAATGAGATGCTGGGAAAAGGTACCAACCATCCGCATAAAAATCAACAAGGAATTGTTGTAAAACACTGAGTTCAACGCCATCTGGAACAATCGGGCTATCAAATCCACAATCGCCTGTGGGTTTAAACCAATCGGGTGCCCATGTGTCCATAGGAAGACCAAAAGGAAAACGAGGCTCCGCTGAGCAGCCTTGAACACCAAAGGGATTATCGCTGTGCGCGGCATGGTGAATGGCATTAAGCTTTGTGCTATACATAATACCTTGAATAATCCCCCAAAATCCAAAGACATAGCCAATAATTTTTAAGGCAATATTTTTAGGATCAATGGCTGTAACTAACCCACCAATTGCCATACATAAAAAGGCAAAACGAATGTAAACGCACTGTTCACATGGTTTCATATAGACATAGTGTTGAAACAGTGTATGCGCAACTAAGATTAAAAAGATACTAGCTCCTGCCATAACGAGCCATAAAAAACGCTCATCTTGCCATTTTGCAACCGTACCCATTGGGCAGGATTTGAACTCCTGCCACATGCTTTTAAAAAAATTCATGGTGTATCCCTTATTTGGTAAGAAGCTCTTTAATAAGCTCTACCATATTGTCAGGTGATGTGATAGATGCTGTTTTAATCAAATATTTTCCGTTGACAACAAAGGCAGGAACACCTTGGATTTTGGCGACTTCGTAGCTTTGTTCCCACTCTGCAAGAAGTGCTTTCACTCGTGGATCTTCTTTAGCAGTATCAAACTCGGCTTTGCTTAAACCACTCGCTTTAAGTCCTGTCTCCAAGAAGCTCTCGGCACCTGCATCCCAATGCTCTTTTTTATCATGGTATGCATTGTAGTATGCCATTTTTGCTTTTTTGAATTGTGATTTTTCATCAAAAGCAGATTTGAGTCCGTTGTCTTGATCTTTTACTAATAATGTTGCAAAAAGTTGGCTAGCAGTTTCACCATATTTGCCTTTTGTTTTGAGGTGAAATGGTCTAAATGTGACACCTTCTGGTAGTTTTGGAACGATCACAGGTGTAACGGCTTTGTCGTATTTGTAGCAGAATGGACAATCATAACTAAAGACTTTGATGAGTGTTTTATCTGCATTTGCAATCGGCTTTTCAAGCTTCACATAATCTGTACCTTCTGTGAAACCAAAACAAGCTGTAGCAACGAGCAGACTTAACGCTAAACCTTTTGCAAGTGATCTTGGTAATTTGAAACCCATGGTAACTCCTTTAAACTTTAAATTTGAAACCATTATAAAGGAGTGAACTAACATAGGTATCACGTACATATTAAATTTTACTTAAATAGAAAGTTTATTTTTTAAAATGAGTTTGCATCGTTACATGTAAAGGCAAAAAGAGAAGAAGAGCCCTGTATTTTAATACCTAAGGCTCTTAAGAAGAATCGCTAAAAATTAAAAATCTTTCTCGATTTTAAACGCATCAAAGATGATGTCAATGGCAGACATGCGCGCACCGTGGTTGGTCGCATCCAAAATTTCGCCATCGGTATAGCCAAGATCACGCAAAGCTTGAACATCTTTGGCTTCAACGTTGTGTGGTGTACGTACCGCTTTGAGAACAAACAGTAGCATCGCTTTTTCTTTGGCATCCAATTTGGCATCGCTTGGATTGGCACGCATCGCTTCGACCTCTTTGGGACTCCAGCCCAGCATATTGATGAGAATTGAAGCGTTAAAATCGACACAATAGCTACAGCTGTTTTTATCGGAAATCAGCATACGAATGCTTGCTAAAAGCGGCATCGAGAGGGCTTTTTGTTTGACCATGTAGTATTCGATGAAACTCATTTGCTGTTTGATGAGCTCTGGACTTGCACTAAAGATTTGCGCTGAATTGCTTACGCGTCCTCGCATCGCTTCTATTTTTCCATAAAGCTCGGCGAGCTCACCTGTGGCGTTTTCGGGTTTGACGGTAGTAATTAATGGCATCATGTCTCCTTAGTGATTTAGAAAATTTTGAATGTTTTGTGCAACCAAATTCATAAGAGCCGTGCGTGCTTCAACGCTTGACCATGCGATATGCGGCGTCATAATCAGACGCTCAGGATGCTTTACATGTAAAAGCGGATGATCCTTTTGCATCGGCTCAGTTTCAAGGACATCAAGTCCTACGTAAAGCTCTTTTTCATCGATGATTTTTGCAAGGGCTACCTCATCGATGATGCCGCCGCGTCCGACATTGACAAGCACGGAACCCTCGCTTATCATGGCGAGGGCGTTCATATCGATAAGCCCTTTGGTTTGAGCATTGAGTGGTGCGTGAATACTGATAACCGCGCAGGTTTGAAGCATCTCTTCTAAGCTAAGTCGTTGTAAGAGCGCATCATTGTTGGCGCCACTGGTGGAGAAGTAAACAACCTCCGATCCAAATGCCGTCGCAATCTTCGCCACCTCTTTACCAATCGTTCCAAGCCCGATAATTCCCCAACGTTTGCCTTTAAGTTCCCAAAATGGACGCTCGATATGCGTAAATGTCGGTGCTTCAACCCAGCCACCTTTTTTAACAAATGCGTCGTAATAACCGCAACGACCGATAAGGCTAAGTGCTAGCATGATCGTCGTTTGCGCTACGGACGCAGTGGAGTAGCCTGCCACATTTTTAACCACGATGCCCTTTTCGCCTGCATGCACCAAATCAACATTGTTCGTTCCCGTTGCCGTGACGCAAATGAGCTGAAGCTTGAGGCACGCATCCATCGTCGCGGCATCGATAAGTACTTTATTACTCAAAACGATGTTCGCATCGGCGATATGCGCAACACACTCTTCGGGTGACGTGGTTTCGTAAGTGTGAAACTCCCCAAAGGATTTAAAGAGGCTTAGGTCAATATCTTTTCCCATCGTTTGGGCATCTAAAAAAACGATTTTCATACATTAATCCTTTTTAAGTAATGGTATCCATTCGTTTAGCGTTAAAACGCGACTAAATCCAAACGCCTGAGCGACTAAAAAGGCTCGGTGTAACGCTTCTGCACTCACGCTTCCTGCATTGTTCTCAAAATCCAGTGTGCCATTGGCATCGCTGAGAAATTCAACATTATATCCAAGCTGTGAAGCATCCCTTGCCGTGGCATCGCAGCAGTTTTGCGTCATGTATCCGATGATGGAAACCGTGTCAATACCAAGAGCTCTAAGCCTGTAGTTTAAGTCCGTTCCCACAAAAGAGCTCGCATGGTTTTTTTCGATGTAAAGGTCGGGTTTAATGGCTTTGATCTCATCGTGAAATTCCCACAGATGGCTTTTTCGTACAAATGCCCCCGCATTTTCTTGAAGACTTGTGTGTTGCATAAAAACGATAAAAATCCCCGCTTTTTGCGCTTCAGCAATGGCGGTTTTGATTCTCTCAAAACTATTGGGCGGGTAGCTAATGGGCAATGTGCCACCTTCAAAATACTCATTTTGGACATCTACAACGATAAGCGCTCGTTTCATAAAACCCCCTTGACTGTTTGGTCAAGTGCCATTTTAACAAAAATTGACCAAACAGTCAAGGGGCGTAAAACTATGTTATAATTTGCCTAGAATATAAAGGAAGAATTATGAAAACGACACGCGACAAGCTTATAAACGCAACATTTGACGAGGTCTTTTCACATGGCTATCAAGGTGCATCGCTCTCCGACATCTTAGCCAAAGCAGGCGTGCACAAAGGCTCCATGTACCACTTTTTTGCCAATAAAAAAGAGATGGCACTCGCCTCCATCGAAGAGACAATCCTTCAAAGAAATGCCGAAAAATACCGTTACGTCGAAACCTACACCAACGGCTTTTTAGAAGAGTTTTACACACGCCTACGCGACACCTCTGTGCGAGACTTCAAACGCGGATGCCCCATCGCCAACATCGTCCAAGAGATGTCCAACATCGACGAAGATTTCAACACACTCATGAAGTCCATCTACGGAGCTTTTCGCGCCAACATTAAAGCCATTTTAGACAAAGCGATTGAAGTAAACGAGATGAAAACGTGCGATACAACCAAGCTCGCCCTTTTTATCACTTCGACCATTGAAGGCGCTATTTTAGCAGCCAAAGCGAGTGGAAATGCTCAGGATTATGTTGATGTGATTGAAGAGTTGATTGAGCATATTGAGGGGAAGAGATGAAAATAGCGAAAATTACAAAAAATGATTTACCACAACTATCAACGCTTTTTATGGAGTTTATAGGAATAAAAAGCAATCTTGACAAAATGTCTTCAAGTTTGGACGTCATAATGGCAAATCCAAATTATAGTGTATTGGGCGCAAAAATAGACGGTGATTTAGTTGGTTCAGCTATGGGAATTATTTGCTTTGACCTAGTGGGAGAATGCCAACCTTTCATGGTTATAGAAAATGTTGTCGTTGCTGAGCATGCAAGGGGCAAAGGCGTTGGAAAGGCACTTGTAAGTGCTTTGGAAAGTGAGGCGTCGAAAGCTCATTCTCATTACATAATGCTAGTATCTTCAGCGAGTAGAGTAGATGCTCATGGGTTTTACAAGTCGCAGGGGTATGATACTGACGGATTTAGGGGATTTAAAAAGTATATAGTGTAAAACTTAGCAATATCGGAGTAGTTTTATCTCTCCGATTTTTCTACAATACCCTAAACGCAAAGCAAAAGAGGTTCGATGAAAGAGAGTACGCGAGAGGATTACGTTCGCTTGGTGTATAAAGTTGTTTTTTACATCGAGCAGAATGCAGACAAAGAGCTTAGCCTTGAAGAGTTAGCCAAGGTGGCTGGGTTTTCAAAGTACCATTTTCATCGTATTTTCAAAGCTGTTACGAGAGAAAACATCGGCGATTTTATTGCTCGGGTGAGGCTGGTTTATTCGGCGTGGAAGCTCAAAACTGAGCCTAAGATCACCGATGTAGCACTCTCGTGTGGGTTTGAAACCAATGCTTCTTTTAGCAAAGCGTTTAAAAACCGTTTTGGCATGAGTCCACGTGCGTATGCGACGATGCTCAAAGCGAAAAAAGGAGTGGTTATGCTAAAACCTACTATTGTCGAGTTTAAGCCTTTGAGTGTTTTTTATGTGCGAAAAACGGGTGCATATGAAACCTCTTCATGCGAGGCGTGGAATACCTTGATGGTGTTTGCGTATGAGCAAAAGATGAAGTTGCATAAAAATATTATGGGCAAAGCGACGATGCACTTTGGTGTTGGGCACGATAACCCAAGTTTGGTCGAACAAAATTTACTGCGTTACGATGCGTGCATTACGTGTGAGGATGAGAGTATTGAGCTCAAAGGCGAAGTCTTTAAAAAGGTGCTGGATGGTGGTAAATGTGCCATGTTTTTGCACAAAGGGGCGTATGAAAACCTAAAGGCGACCTACGCTCAGATTATGGATTGGGTGGTGAGTGAGGGGGTTGGGCTTCGCGATGCACCTTTGTTTGAGAAGTACCTCAACCGCGACCCAAGACGCACGAAACCTGAGAACTTGCGTACTGAGATTTATGTGCCGATTGTTTAGAAAAACGTTTTTACATGTAAAGATTTTTTGCGTAGAAAATCCCTAGCGTTTGCGCCCTGTCAATAAAAAGATAGGGTAATCTCCATAAGGTTTTTTCGCCACGCTGACAATTTCGATAGAGACATCCTCAAATCCTGCATTTTGAGCCCAAGTCGCAAACTCCTCTTGGTCAAAACCAAAGTGAAACACGCCCATATCTTCGGTGTGGAAAGTACCGTCTTCTTTATCCAAATCCGCCAGAGCAAGGGTACCTCCACGGTTGAGTAAGCGGTGAAATTTGTGAAAGAGGGCTTGCACATCTTCGACATGGTGAATCGTCATCGAAGAGATGATGCCATCAAAGTTCTCATCCAGCTCGCTACTGACCAAGTCAAGCTCTAACATGTTCAGCTCACAATCCAGTTGCTCTTTTTTGGCACGAAGCGCTTCATTCATCGATGGGGAAATATCTATCGTTGTCATTTTGCGCACAAAGGGAGCGATCTGCTCCGTTAAAAGCCCTGTACCTGAGCCAAAATCCATCACATGGGTTGTTGTTTTATCATACGTGAGTCTCTCTAAAATAGCTTCGCCAATGTTTTTGACATTGTTCGTGCGTGCAGCTTCGTTTTCATATAGTTTTGATTTTTCATGAAAATAGTCTTTTTTGGGTTGCATAAGTAGCCTTTTCAAGGAGATGAAAAAGTATAACACAGGTATATGAGGAAGAAAATTAACCTCAAAAACTACATAGTGCTTTTTGGTCTACTTAACTTCAAACGAAACTGCCTCTTTTACTTAGAATCTTTTTCTCTATTTTTTAATACTCTTTCTACGAGCTCCACAATTGATGAGTCATCATCATATAGCATGTTTTTTAGTGTTTTTAAAGACGTATTTTTATTTGTAGCTACTTTTTTGCGAATCTCTTTTCCATGATATTCAAATCTTTCATTTTGATCTGTACCGTGATAAAACACCTTAGTCAATAGATTTATAGTATTAAAGTTATCCCATAGTTGACGTAATAAAGATCTTTGAAATTCACCTATTTTTATTCTTTCTTCATTTCTAAACTTTTTTGTAGTTTCTCCATGGTCTGTACTTAATATATTTAATATATCTTCTGGAGTATTGTTGTTTTTGGCAACACTTGTCCTTACATGTGGAGCAGGGTCTTTGGAAAGTTCTCTTAATATTTCCGAAGATGTTTTTAAATTCTGTGCAATAGAGCTTCTTATGCTATAGTCATCACTTTTTGAAAGTCGTATTATGATATCTTGAGAAATATTTGGGTTATCAGCGATAGAAGACCAATTATTATTTTCATTTACTAGCCTCCTTAATACTTCTATGTCTGTATTAGGGTTTACACTTACGCTTGCTTGAATATCTGCATTTTTATCCCAACTTAATAGTTTTAATGCATTAGCTGGAGTGTTCTTATTTTTTGCAACTGAGATTCGAACTTTTACATTTTCACTTTGGCATAGCTGCTCTAGTATATCTGGCGGTGTTTTCATGTGACACGCTATAATTTTTTTTATTTCATCATTTTTTGAAGCACTTAAATTCCTAAGTAGTTTTTCTGAAGCTCGATCATCACGTAATGCTTGATATACTGGGTTATGTTCTCCCAAATTCATAACTTCACTATCTTCGCTTAGCTTAATAAATGTCTCTATCGGTGTATTTATATTGGAAGCTACTTTTGAGCGAACTCTTGCATTTTCATCTTGACTTAATTGCTCCAATAGATAAACGGGCATATTACCATTCAATGCAACTCTTGCACGAACTTCAATATTTTCATCTTTACTCAATTTTTCCAATATATGGATTGTCAAACTCTTATTGTTTATTGCTCTATTGCGAACTTCTGGATACTCATCTTGACATAGCTGTTCCAACACATCTGGCGGTGTATTTTTGTTGGTCGCAATCTCTTTTCTTCTCTCATTATTTTGAGAGTTACTTAATTTTCGTAGCAATTCTTCGGGTGCTGCACTATCCATCACAGCACGTTCAGGCGTCCAATAATACGGTCCTCCTCTGTCGTAATGCCTATTATATTCTTCTTCATCTGCAAGTACTTTATCAATTTCTTCCTTAGCGCGTTGCGGAGCAATTTCTTCTAACAAAAAATAAATATGGTTTAGTATCGTGTCTATATGCCCTTTATAGCGAAAACTACTTTTTTTCAACAAAATGCCTAAAATTTCTGTTGATGCATCAATATCTGTTTTCATTAACTCAGTAAACCGCTCAATAAAAATATCAATCATCTGTTTTGTTCGCTTTTCAAATTTTTCAATTTTACTACTAGCAAAACCAAAGTTCACACAATGCATCTGAAAATAGAACTTTTTATCTCTTTCATAAATCCATTCGGTCATATTCCAGCATAATTCTGGCAAATCATCAAGTATTTTCCGCTCTATTGTAATGGGGAAAGAGATGTTCCGCATTTGCGAATGTGTATCTTGTAATGCATCTTTAATCAGTTCACTAATTTGGCTAATATGTTCTGTAAAGAGCTTCTGATTTGTCATATCAAATGTTTGATACGACTCACTCCATAAAGCAAATCTTTTGGTAGCCGCTTCTGTAAGTTCACTGTTCTCTACACAATTAATAGCGATAAGAAAGTAGTTTTTTAATGACTCTTTATTCATCTCTTTTTTTTGTGTTTCGATATGCCAAAGTCTTGTACATAAATCACCGTACCATGGTTCATCTGTGCATGAGAATCGTACCAGTAGCTGCAAATTTTTTTCTATATCTGTGCCTTCAGGACAAATGTTTTGGGCAATCAAATTGTAAAGTTCAAAAGAAACGTCTCTTATCTTTGTAGAATCTACCTCCTCTTCTTTTTGCCAATCACTGTTGTAATAACTTAAAAAATGAGACAGTGCGTTCACAAATAATAAAGGTCTGATATCTTTTAATTTTCTTGCAAATTCGAGCATGCTTATAGGTCTGTGCTCTGAAAAATCGAAGATATAACTTCTGTTTGGCTTGTCGTTTAAAGCATCAAATTGCTCTAAAATATACTGCGGGTCTTCTGTTGCTAGTTCAATAAACAACTGTTCTAGGGGTTGTGTAAAGTAGTTCTTGAATTGATACGCCACAGTACTTGGATGTTCTTTGAAAACTTTCATACCAAAAGCGATACGCTCTTTTACGGATACAGTTTGATTGAAAAAATATGCCTCCTGCTTCTTAAGCAAAAACCCTATCATGTTTTCTTTACTATGTCTCAATAAATAATCATCTCTATACACAATCGCTACAATAATTTTTAACGCTAAAAGAGTATTTTTCTCGCTTAGCTGATCCAGCCTACGCACATAATCATCCCATTGTTCTTGTTTTTCTAACGTAATAACAAAGCGTTTTCCTAAGAGCTGCAATGCATCGTCAATATATCTATTGAATTGAAGAATGGCATCAGGTTCTACTGTTTGCAATATGAAATCACGCATAGCTCTTTTCCTCTTACATGTAAAAGTTGCTTTTGAAAATACAGTTTTGCTTTTTTGCTAGTGTATAAAAACTGACCTTTGTGTTATGTTAGTAACTTAAAAAATTAACCGTTTATTTTTTATCCTAGTATAAACGAGGCGTATCCGACCACGCGACTCGTATCGTTACTGCGCGCAAAACTGGTGCGATAGTCTAAAAAATGGGCTTGAAAATTGTGCGTAAGTGCACTTTGCACCATTGCTTTTACACCGGTGATACCACACGCTTCACAGCCGTGCGTTAGGGCGTGAAGATCAAGATGGGAGATGGCATTGATGCAAGCCTGATCAAGCGCATTGGCTTCCTCTTCGGTGTAAAAATGGCTCAGATCGGTGCTGATGACCAGAAGTGTTTTTTCATCATTGAGTAGCGCATCGATCAAGCGTGAGAGTTCTCCAGAGGTGACGTCGCCATAGACGATCTCAACGACTTTGGCGTGTTTAAAGTAGTGGCGAATCAAGGGCATCTGCACTTCAGTGGAGTGCTCTTCGTGTGCGAGCGGGTTGAAGCTTAGAAAAGCGAACTGTTTTTCAAGCGCATGGCTGAGTTCGAGGTCTATTTCGATTTCGCCACACGGCGTGTGGTAGCTCTCAAACAAGGCGATGGAAGCACCCGCAATGTAGATGCGATGACTAGGTCCAAGTACGACCACACGCTCGATGTCAGCGTGTTTTGAAGCGGTGTAGTGGTAGGCAAGATTGGCGGTGTAGCCACTGTAAATGTAGCCTGCATGGGGCACGATGAGTGCACGAGGCAGGACATCCAGTTCCAACGGAGGCATTGCTTTGGTAAAATGGTCTATAAAGTGTTTAATCTCACTGCAATTATCGGGGTAAAACATGCCAGCGACGGCTGATTTGCGATGTTTATTCATCAAAAACTCCTGCGAGTTTGGTTTTACATGTAGGACAGCGCGCATCTTCGATCAGATGATTTTCCATCACATCAAAGCGGTAGCGCTTAATCAAAACCGCGTTACATGTAACGCACCGTGTTGGGTTTTCAAGTCCGGCATTGCCGATGTAGATGTGTTTGAGTCCTGCTGCTTTGCCGAGTGTTTCGGCGCGTTTGAGCGTCTCTATGGGTGTGGCGGAAAGGGAGTGTTCGTGATAATCGGGATGAAACGCGCTGATGTGCCACGGAGTCTCTTCTCCCAACTCTTTGGCGATAAACGAAGCGATGGCGCCTAGCTCTGCGTCTGAATCGTTTTTGGATGGAACGATCAGCGTGGTCACTTCGATCCAGATGCCGTTTCGTTTAAACTGTTTGAGGTTTTCCAAAACCGTTTCAAGCCCTCCTCCAAGCTCTTTTTTGTAGTAATCGTGGTTGAACGATTTCAGATCGACATTGGCCGCGTCGATGATACCTTTCATGTCATCAATGACTTCGTGGGATTCAAAACCATTGGTAACGAAGATGTTTTTAATACCCCTCTCATGCGCCAAAAGAGCGATGTCGTGGGCGTATGGGTAAAAAATGGTCGGTTCATTGTAGGTGTAGGCGATGGAGGCACATTCGTATTTGAGTGCCATCTCTATGATTTGCTCAGGGGCGATAAACTCTTTTACATGTAACGTTTTTTCTTGGGAAATACTCCAGTTTTGACAAAAAGGACAGACGAAGTTACAGCCGATGGTTCCAAGTGAAAGCGCTCTGGTATCGGGCAAAAAATGGTAGAGTGGTTTTTTCTCCACGGGGTCTACATGTAACGTCACAGGAAAGCCGTAAACCAGATTTTTGATGGTGCCTTCCACGTTTTGATTCACACCACAGATGCCACGTTGTCCCTCTTTAAGATGGCAGTAATGCGCGCAGAGCAAACAAACCAGACGTGAACCTTCCGCTTTAAAGTAGTTCATTATTTCACCTTTTCAACCCTATAACGTGAAATGTCAGGATGGCTTTCTACGCAATGTGCCTCCAGCCCTGCTTTTTGGCAGAGATGGGAAAAAAAGAGCTCAAACGTAGGCAGTTGCTCCCAAACTTGGGGTAAAAAGGTCGCTTTTCGCGCTCCTTTTTGAAGAATGATGCCATCTTCCCCAACGGTGATTTTGGATTTGAGATCTGTTGTATCGCTGTATTCAACGCTTTTTGGCGCACTCAAAAGCGAGACTTCAATGCTTACATGTAAAAACTCTTCCGAACTCAGCGGATAAAAACGCGGGTCATCAAATGCGGCGGCTTTAGCGTTGTGGATCAGGTCGTCTAAAAAAGGACGATGCGCGATGAGTGAGCCGATGCAGCCACGAAGCTGCCCATCAAGAGTGAGCGTCACAAACGTCGCTTTGGGGTTGGAAAATTCGGGGTAGCGTTCTAATAACGTTTTTGTATCAATGGTGGAAGTGTGCTCCAAGCCGTCTTTGATGGCCTGTTTTGCAATAGCTAGGATCACGTTTTGCATTGTAACTCCTTATCAGAGGAGTATTATAGGATAAAATGGCTGATAGCTATCGTTATTTTTAGGCACGGATTTCGTTTACATGTAAAACATTAACACTGTTTTGCTAGACTACCGTATAATTTTTAAGGAGTGATGGATGAAACAGTGGTTGGTCATCGTGATGAGTGTTGCATTTTTTTCAGGCTGTAGCATGAGTTTTAATTATAATTTTTGGAGCCAAAAAGCCCCTGAAACGCCCACTCCCACCGTTGTAACAGAAGCCAAAATTGCACTACCAAGTACCGTTTTAATGTACGATCTTGATATTACCGATCGCCCTTACACCAGCCTTGGTGAAGTCAGCGTGACACTGACCAAACTGAACCCATGGGGCGAAGAGCCAACCCAAACGGAAGCAGAAACCAAGCTCAAAGAGGAAGCGGTGAAAAAGGGTGCGGACGCGCTCATTTACGTGCGTTACACCAAACTTGGTGCCTCGTGGAATCGACTGAGCGGCATCGAAGGCAAAGCGCAAGCGGTGAAATTTACACGCTATTAAAAGCACAATTGCGTTATACTTTTGCCATGAAAACCACGTTACTCAGCGACACGGCGTTTGAAAATATCGCCGATTCGACCAGTAGTTTTTCTTGCCACTTTCACGACACTTACACGATTGGGCTAACGCACCATGGCATGTTTACGTCGCTTCATGAGCATAAAATCACCCAAGCCTATGAGCGTTCGGCGCGCATCATTAACCCTGGCGAAATTCACGGTGGGGATTCTCACGCGTGGCAATACACCAATTTTTACCCCAGTATTGAGCTTTTAAGCACGCTGTATGAGCAGATGTACGGCGAGAAAAAGATGCCGATTTTTGAGAAACACATCATCCAAGATGATGAACTTTACGCTCGATTACTCCTCTTTTTTCAAGCCGTTTATGCCAATGAAACGGAACTGCTTTTGGAGTCCAAACTCATCGACGCACTCTCCTATCTCATCGCGCATTACGCGCATCAAACCTCGCCTTATCCTTTTACATGTAAAGATTCCAAAGGGATCTCTATGGCTGTGGAGTACATTCATGACAACATCGCTTCTGACATTAGTTTGGACGCACTTGCGGGAACAGCAAAGGTGAGCAAGTACCATTTTCTCAGGCTTTTTAAAAACCATACAGGGCTCACCCCGCACCAATACATCATCGCGGAGCGCATCTGCAAAGCCAAAACGCTCGTACTCGAAGGCGAATCATTAAGCCTTGCAGGACTGCATGCAGGCTTTAGCGACCAGTCGCATTTCATCCGCACGTTTCGCAAAATTTACGGCTATTCACCCAAAACACTGCTTCAAAAAAGCAATTTTATTCTATACACCTGAGTTTAAAAAGGGTAAACTTTGCGCCAAGGAGTTGGCTATGGCACATAAAAATCTTTTCTTTTTTTTACTCTTCATCGCGATGCTTGCATGGGGTGGTTCGTGGGTGAACGTGAAAATTTTAGGGCATTATATCAGTGCGTATGAGATGATCTTTTTGCGCTTTGGCATCACCGCCATTACGATGGTTCCCATCATTATTTGGCTGAAACATTCATTCAAAATTGACCTCAAAAGCTTTGGGTTGGTCGTCTTAGTCGCCCTTGCGTTGATCTTTTATAACAAATACTATTACCTTGGAACGAAGTTTGGTACCGCTTCCTTGGGTGGTGCGATGGTGACCACAATGATTCCCATCTTAACCTTTGTTTTACTCGCTTTGATGGGGGTTAAAAAGGTGAGTTCTAAAGATTTGTTTGCCCTTGGTTTAGGGGCTGTGGGTGTTTTGACGATGTTGCATATTTGGACGTTTGATCTCGCGCACATTTTGCTGATTCAAAATCTCTATTTTATTATCGCTGCTTTTTTGTGGGCGGTTTTGACGATTATCAGCTCCAAATCAACGAAGATTTCGCCGATTGTTTTTACGTTTTACATGTACATTATGTCCGTTGTGCTGGATTGGGTTTTGTTTGTGGATGTGAGTACTTTGCCATTTGAGACGTTTGATGGCATTTTTTGGATTAACATACTGTTGATCTCCCTCGCCGCTTCCACCTTTGCCAATACCATTTTCTTCCTAGGCATTGAAAAATTAGGCGCAGCCGAGGTGAGTTCTTTTGTCTTTTTGGTACCGTTTTCCGCCATTGGACTGAGCGCCATTTTCTTAGACGAGAAAGTGGATCTTTTTATCATACTAGGAACAGTTTTAACGCTTTTTGCGGTCAAAATGCTCAATAATATTACAATTTTAAAGCGACGCCGAAAAAGCGTTGAATAGTTGTAAAATGGCGATCCAGCCCTTCAAAGCTGTGATTGCCACCTTCTTCGACAACCATCTTTGCTCCCTCTAAAAAATCAAGCGCCTCTTCGTAGTCTAAGACCTCATCACCTTTTTGAAGTAAGAGTAAAATATTTTCAAGATTTGGCTCTTCGATTTCATAGCTTTCAAGCATCTCAAGATGTGACTCATTCCATTCGTACGTGCTGTTATCGTAGTAATTAACCCCATGTCCAATGGCGCGCTCAAGCGTTTCAGACGCATTCACCGCAGGGTTAATCAGCACGGCTTTGAGGTTGTATTTATCGCTCAAGTAGAGCGCATAATAACCACCAAGGGATGAGCCCATAAGATACACTGGCTCTTGATACGATTCGATCAGTTCACTAAGCGTGTTAATCGCAAGATCAGGAATCGTTGGCAACGATGGCGCAATGAAAGCAATGCCCTTTTCTTGGCAATACGCACGAAGCAGTTTTGCTTTACTTGCCTCGCCACTGGAACCAAATCCGTGAATGTAGATAATCATATGTTCTCCTTTATAATACCGTGTGCGGCGCGAATGCCTGAAGCCCACGCGGCGGTGATGCCTCTGCTGGTTCCTGCTCCGTCTCCGATGATGTAGTAGCCCTCTTTGACACAAAAGTGTTTATCAATAAACGCTGGTTTATTCGAGTAGGTTTTAATTTCGGGGTAATAAATGATGGTTGAAGGGTGAAGGACGCCGGGGATGATGGTGTCAAGCATCTTGAGCGATTTCCAGATGTCTCGTAAGATTTTTGCGGGCATACACAAAGACAAATCCCCTGCAACCGCACTTTTCAAGGTGGGTTCAAAGTCGTACAAATCGTTGTTAAACGTCTCCGCCTTAGAGCGTGCTCCCATGCGAAAATCCCCCACCCGTTGCATGATGACAGAGCCTCCGCTGAGTTGCATCACCATCTCGCCCAAAATCTTTCCAAACTGCTGACCGCTGACCACGGGCTCGGTGAGGCGAATGGTTTTGAGCATCGCAAAATTGACCAAATTGTTGCGTTCATTTTCACGCGAGAGCGAATGACCATTGACTGAGTAGTAGCCTTTGTATTTTTCACGCACGATGTGTGCACACCCTGAGTTGGTACAAAAGGTGCGCACCTTCCCAGGAAAGAGAATCTTAGGGTCATAATAATCCCGCACGATGGGGTAATTTTCCTCTTTGGTTTCGATCCGAACGCCAATGTCCACGATATTGTCACTGTAGGGCACACCAAGTGTGTCCATCTGCTCTTGCAACCAATCATAATCGGCACGGCCAGGGGCTAAAATGAGGTGATTAAAGGAGATATATGTGCCATCTTCAAGCGAGATGGTTTTCTTCTTGGCGTGAATGCTGTGCACTTCTGTTTTAAGTGCAACGTTTACATGTAAGACTTTGAGCGCATCAATCAAGTTCCCAATCAGCTCTGAGGATTTGTCAGTTCCCACATGCGCTTGGTCGATACTGAGGATTTCAACCCCAATTTTTTTCGCACGTGCCGCGTATTTTTCAATGTTAATTTTTGCTTCAATCGTAGGGTTTAGATGAGAAGCGACCTCTTTGAGCAACTCATCCGCCTCTTCTTTGCTCCAATGCTCACACGGAAAACCCACAGGATACGTGTAGTTTTGCTTGCAGTCGTTGCGCAAGCCTCCTGAGCTTATCTTCTTTTTTTCGATCAGTAAAATGGAGTGTTGCGTGTTTTCAGCAAGCTTAAACGCTGCACCTAGCCCTGCGGGTCCTGAGCCTACGATGATGACATCATAATGTGAGTTGAGTCTGTTTTTTTCCATGGAAAAGAGTATAGCAAAAGATTCGTTAGGCTATAATACGCGCAATTACTTATAAGAGGTTACCATGAAATTACAAGAATTGGAAGCACGAAAAATCATTCAGATGGTGATGGGTGAGTCGCGAACAATAACAAAAAACGATGAAGAATTAGCACTGCTTCTCAAAAAAAGATTGACCAAAAAAGAGTGCGAAGTGCTAAATGCTGAAGCACTTGGCAAAGACAAAGAGGCGCTGATGAGCGAGCAAAAAATAGACGCAACACGTTACGATGCACTCAAAGCAAGTGCAACTAAAAAGATCAAAAATGAGTCCGTTCATGGAGATTTTTTCTATACCAAAGGTGAATAAACATGGAACACGTTGAAGTCATAGATAGCGTTTGTACCTATTGCGGTGTGGGGTGTGACATCGCTGCGAATGTCAAAGACAATAAAATTCAAAGCATTTTCGCACATCCTGAAGGGGTGGTTTCAGAAGGCAATTTGTGTGTTAAAGGCAAATACGGCTTTGAGTTTGTCGATGCTCCCGATCGTCTCAGAATTCCACGTATTCGCAAACGTTTTTTGGCGCAAAACCCCACCATTTACGAAGCGATCGCTTTACATGTAAAAGAGTTGGATGAGACATGGGTTGAAACTACTTTGAATGCAGCAACCACGGCGGCAGCGATGAAACTTCAAGAGATTCAAGCAAAGTATGGACGAACCAGTGTCTGCTCCATCGGAGGGGCGCGAACTTCGTGTGAAAGTTCGTACCTGCTTCAAAAATTCACCCGTCATACGCTAAACTCTCCGCATGTCGATAACTGTGCACGCATTTGCCACTCTCCAAGCCTTAAAGGCATGCGCACGACCATCGGTGAAGGTGCTGCGACCAATCCTTACAATGACATCTACAACGCTGAATTTATGATCGTTTTTGGCTCTAACACCACCGAAGCACATCCGATTATTTCCAACCGCATTGTCGATGTAGCGGGCAAACACGATAACTTAGCCGTGTTTGATGTCAGGGAAATCACCTTGCATCGCTTCGCCAAATACAAAGGCATCATCCCGCATGAAGCGAATTTGCTGGTTTTAAATATGATGGCGTATGTCATCATCACCGAAGAGCTTTACAATGAGCATTTTCTCTCAGATCGCACCAAAGGCTTTGAATCGTTTAAAGCAAAAATTCTCAATGACCCTTATGCCAATCCAAAGTATTTTGAGCACATTGAAGGCTATGAAAACTTAAGTAAACTTATCCCAAAAGTCGCGCGTGAATACGCACTCAAACGGTCGATGATTTTCTGGGGATTAGGCATTACCGAACACATCGATGGTTCGTATGCGGTGATGGCGATCACGCATTTAGCCCTTATGACAGGAAACATCGGTAAGCAAGGTGCAGGACTGATGCCACTTCGTGGACAAAACAATGTCCAAGGGGCATGCGATATGGGCATGCTGCCTTACTACGACCCCGATTATCAAACACCCAAAGAGATAGGGTTGATGACGCCACAGCTGGTCGATGAGATGCTAGAAGGTCGCATTAAAGCAATCCTCAATATGGGAGAAGATCTCACGCATGTTCACCCCAACAGCAACAAAGTAAACCGTGCGCTTGATAACGTAGAATTCATCATGGTTCAAGAGCTTTTCATGACCGAAATCGCCAATCGAGCCGACATTGTCATCGGCGTGAAATCAGCCTATGAAAAAACGGGTGTCTATGTCAACGCGATGCGTCGCCTTCACCTCTCACAACCGCTTGTGAAGTCTGATTTGCCTGATGACTGGGAAGTGATCAAATTGCTCGATAACAAAATGGGCGGAAACTACACTTATGAAGATTCCAAACAGATTTGGGATGAAGTACGCGAAGTGGCTTACCGACGTTTTTCAGGGGCGAGTTACAATAGACTTGAACGTCACCGCGTTCGTGGACTTCAATGGCCTGTACACACCGAAGATACACCGATCTTGCATCAACTCGACTTCCGAACCGAAGATGGCTATGGCGAGTTTCATTACCACCCGTATCAGCTTCGTGGCATGGTGCAAGAGATACAGGAGAAAAGACTCACAGGCTATCATCTCACCACTGGAAGAACCTTAGCTCAGTATAACAATGCTTCGCAAACTAGCCGTTGTGAGAAGCTCAATAAACGTTATGATGAGACTATTCTTTTGGTACATGAAGATGACGCGGCAGATTTTACCAGTGAAAAAGTCATACTCAAAACCGAGTTTGGGCAAAGCGCTCCACTCACCGTCAAGTTTACCGATAAAGTGCAACCTAAAACACTTTTCTGTACCTTTCATCACGCCAAGTCAAAAATCAATAATCTTTTTGGTGATAGATGTGATGAACTCATCTTAACAGCAGCATTTAAGTCGATAAAAGTGGAAATTATAAACGTTTGAGTTAGATTAAAGTAGCTACTCGTTGGCTACTTTAAAAAAAGTAGTTAAATAAAGTTTGTAGTGTAGGGATTTTAGTATGAAGTGGCCGGGAGAGAGGGATTTAAAAGGCATAAATTTTCTATATTATACATTTTGTAAAATAATCATCAAAATAGCATATTTTAGGCTTTAAGATAACTTTATCAATTTCCAATAATATGTTATTATTCCAATAAAATATAAATTTATGTTGGAAATAGGTTGGAATAATGAGCCGCATCAAAACTAAATATCAAGGTGTTTTTTATCGTGAAGCTATCACGAATGGTAAGCCTGATAAGACATATTATATCGTTTTTAAAGACACTCATAATAAAACAGTTGAAACGAAGGTTGGTAAAGAAAGCGAAGGTGTACGTGCAAATTACTGCAATCAAAAGCGTAATGAGATTGTTACAAAGCAACGCTTAGGTGAAGATCTTCCGACAATAGCTATCAAAAAGAAAAGGAATATTATCACGTTAGATCTTGCGGCTGAAAAGTTTTTCAAAGAACGTGAGATGCAAAATAAAGATAATGCTCATACTCAATCAAAATACAATAATTGGATCATGCCAGTACTTGGGAAGATGGATATTGATTTGATCGGTCTTGAGGAAGTCAGAGGATTGCAAGAGAGCCTGGTGAAAAAAGAGTACGCAGCAGCCACGATTAACTTCACAATTAACCTATTAAATGCAATCATCAATTATGCGATTGAAAATAAACTATCGACAACTATTCAAAATCCCACAAAAAAGCTCAAGCAATTGAAAGTCGATAATGCTCGAGATCGATATTTGACAAAAGAAGAGTGCCAGAGCCTTTTAGAGGCCGTTGATGATGAACCCGTACTAAGATTATTCGTGCGATTGAGTTTGAGCACTGGAGGGCGATTAGAGACGATCTTAAGTATATGCAAAAAAGATATTGACTTCACCAATAAAATAATTACGCTAAAGGATCATAAAAACGCCTCTTCGTATCGTGGATTTATCAATGATGATCTCACAAGTTATGTAAATGAATACTGTAAGGATCTAAAACCAAACGATAAGTTGATCACAATGCCGGTACGTACACTCAGAAGACAATTATCAAATATTTTCGCAGATCTCTTTAACGCAGATTTAGACAAAAACGATAGAAAAAATCGAGTTGTCATTCATACCTTGAGACATACATTTGCAAGCTTGCTAGCAATTCAAGGAACACCAATATTTACGATTCAAAAGCTGATGAATCATCAGGACATAAAGACTACTCTACGCTATGCAAAATTGAGCCCAGAGAGTGGAAAAGAATTTGTCTTAAAATTACTTGCATAAAAAACATTAAGATATTAAGTTTCCAAGATCTATTTAGAAAATATTCTCAATAAAGTATAATATGAAATTAATTTAATATATTTTATCAATATTTGTATTATTTAATCTCTGAATTATTGTAGAATTTCTTTCTATAGGTCTGAATGTCAATTCGAGGGTACTCCAATAAGCTATGAAGATGTAACTCCTAATCCTGAATTCTTAATAAAATCTATTGCAGAGCAAGGCTATAGTTTAGAATCGGCACTTGCCGATTTGATTGATAACTCTATATCTGCGGATGCGCAAAGAATAGAAATATTAATTAAAACTGATCGAGAGCCATTTACCTTATTTCTGGCAGATGACGGAAATGGGATGGCTGAAGAAACCTTAAAAGCTTGTATGCACTTTCCCAGTAATTCACCGGATGAAATTCGCCAGAAATCTGATCTAGGACGTTTTGGCTTAGGTATGAAAACAGCTTCTTTCTCACAAACAAGAAAATTTACAGTTATTTCTAGGCTGAAAGGTACGGAGAAGTTTTCTGGAAGAACATGGGATCTGAATGTATTGAAGGAAGACAATAAATGGCGGATTGTGGTTAATTCAGAAAAAGAGATAGAAAATATTCTTTATAATTATAAAGTTCAAAGTAATGAACATTATAATACCTTTGACGACTATATTCCAAACGTAATAGTCGTCTGGTATGGTTTATATAAATTTGAAGAGTATTTGGAAGAAGAAAACAGACGTAAAGCTCTAAACCGGGAGATAACGGAAGTAACTACAGACCACTTGTCACTTGTTTTTCATCGCTTTATGGAAAAGAAAAGAAAAAGACTTCAAATTCGTGTAAATAATACTCTTATTAAGCCATTTAATCCGTTTCCGATCGATGAAAATGATTTTAGAGCAGTCGAATTCAAACAAAAGAAATTTGGTTCTGATGCGATTAAACTGGAAGGTTTTGTATTACCTTCTAGAAGTATTGAAGAGACAAAAGAGAGCAATCAATCTATATGGGCTACAAAACATAGAAGTTTGCAAGATATGGAAGGAATCTATATCTATAGGGCTAATCGGATTATTCTATTTGGTGGATGGAATGGTTTAATAAAGAAAGCTTCAAGACTGCAACTAGCTAGACTAAGAGTAGAAATTGGAAACAGTGTCGATCATTTACTTCATTTGAATGTTGCGAAATCACAAGTCATTGTACCTCATGAGTTAAAAGATGCATTTGAAAATTATATAAATGATTTAACACAAGAAGCCATCAAAGAGTTCTATAATCGTACAACAAAAACATATCCAAAACAAACAGAGAAATCAATAAGTCCATTTATAAGAAGACCATCTAACAAAGGTATACTTCTTGAGATAAATGATAAATTTCCTATATTTAAAATATTAAATGATGAGCTCACGATATCTGGCAAAGCACAATTAAAAGCATTTGTCAAAATAATTAATACGCAAATTAATCAGATAAGACAGACTCATGAAGATAGAGTTTTTTTAAGCCTAGAAAATGAAAACAACTTTTCAGAAGAAGAGTTACTGGAAACCATAAAAAGCTTAAAAGCTCATGGTATTAAATCATCAATAATTAAAAAAGAAATTTTACCAACTTTAGGCTATCAAATTAATTCTTACCCTGATCATATATTAAAGGCATTAAATGACTAACAGAACTTATATTGACTTGATTAATACGTTTATTGATATAGAAGTAGATAAAAGATTAAAAGAAAACAAAGTTTTGACATTTCAATTTTTCAGCTCTGAAGAGCTTAAAGCTCAAGTTAGACAAAGCACTCCTTTTTTTAGTGATGATAAGTTTGATGATTTATATGCAATAGCAATAAAAGAAGCAAAACATCGTAATAAACAGGGCATGACCCCAAGTGTATCGCTTAGTACAAAAGAAACAAAAAATCAAAAATGGTTAACAGATGATCGTATCAAAAGTCTTGGGTGGAATCATGATGAAATAATTACTTACAGAGCCAGATATTTAAAATATTTAAAGAATTTGGAGAGATCTGAATTATATATTCAAGAAACAGCTAGATCAAGTGAGGAAATAATTAAAAAATTAGGTGATCCACATTCAGAAAATCCATATTTCACAAGAGGATTGGTAGTTGGAAGTGTGCAATCTGGTAAAACGGCAAATTTTAATGCAGTTATAAATAGTGCTTTAGATGTAGGATATGATCTAATAATTGTTTTATCAGGCATTATGGAAGATTTACGGGAGCAGACCCAAAAGAGAATTGAAAAAGAAGTAGTTGGCACCAATATAGGTGGAGAATGGAATGGTGTAGGCAAAGTTTCTTCATTTGGAACAAGGGGCAGTCATCCAGAAGTAAATCAAGTTTGTATTCCAACATCAGCCAAAACTGATTTTAAGAAAAATATGAAAGAAGCAGATTTCGATTTAAATCATAAAAATATTTTGGTATGTAAAAAGAATACAGGTGTGCTTAAAAACCTCTTACTCTGGTTGGATAAATATTTAAATGAGAACAAAGATAAAATCGATATTCCCTTTTTGATTATTGATGATGAAGCAGATAATGCTTCCTTAAACAATCTCGGACATAAAGGTATTGAGTATGCTTCTGTTATCAATGGTCAAATACGGGCATTACTTGCATTATTTAATAAAAAAACATATTTGGGCTATACGGCTACTCCTTTTGCCAATGTATTACAAGATAGAAATGAGAAACCAAAAGAAAAGTTGGAAATAAAAGACAATGGTGAAATTAAATCATTTGAACAAGAAGGAAGCTTATTCCCAAAAGATTTTATAGAGTTACTTTTTCCTCCAGATAATTATATTGGAGCGAAACATTTTTTTGAAACCCGTTTAAATAAGATTAAAAAAATCGATCCATTAATTCCTCCCGTTATCAATGATTATTTGGAGTATTTCCCGCACCGTATAACAACTAATGATATGCTACCCACAAAAGAAACAGGCAAAGGTACTAGAGCAACTAGAAAGGACGATAAATTTCCAAAAAAAAATCAACTTTCGGATTCTCTAAAAGACGCGATAAAATGTTTTGTAATCTCTACGGCAATCAGAACTAGCAGAGAAAAAGAGATGTTTCAATCAAAACTTTTTCAACCACATAATACGATGTTGATTCATATATCCAGATTTACACCGTGGCAAACTCGTACAAAAGAAAATGTAGATAAGTATGTTAATGAACTTAAAAGTGCTTTAGAGAATGATTCTCCCTCTGATAAAAAAGGAATTTATGTAGATTTTGAAAAAATTTGGAATAAATATTATGCTTATATTATGGAAAATATTAGAACATATTTACCAGATGATTATGAGGATGATTTTTTAACTCCAAGAACATTTCATGATATTAAACCATTACTCTATAAAGCAATCAGTGATATTGAAGTAAAAGCCATCAATAGTGAAACAAAAGATAAATTGGATTATCCAGAGGATAAACCAAAAAAGTATATTGCTATAGGGGGGAATAGACTATCTAGGGGTTTTACACTCGAAGGCTTAACAATAAATTATTTTATACGTAATACAAACTTTTCTGATACATTACTACAAATGGGAAGATGGTTTGGCTATCGCCCTGGTTACATAGATTGTTGTAAGGTGTTCGTAACTCAAGATGGAATAGAAAAATTTGATCAAACAACAGCAACTATTGAAGATCTCGAAGACAAATTTATTGAAATGAATCGAGATCCGAATAATACACCTGCAAATTTTGCATTACGAGTATTAAGTCACCCTGGAGTGATTCAGATCACAAGGGGTGATATATTAAAGAATGCTAAAGAAATTAAATGGTCATATTCGGACCATTTGAAGCAATTCACAAAATTTCATATTGATAACAAGAAAATCAATGAGGCTTGGGAAGCTTTTGTATCACATATTTCTTCGCCAGACATTCACTTTGAAATTAAATATAATGAAGAAAATAAGCCCGAGTTTTTGGAATACCAACCTAAAGCTATCAATAAGCTACTCGATTTTTTAAATTTACCAAATAGTTTTTATGAAAGAAACGATGATTTATCTGGAATAAAAGAATATATAAAACTTTGTTCAAAAGAGAATAAATTAAATAAATGGTCGGTGGTTATTAAAGTAACAGGTAGAGGTAAAGTCTTAAAAGGTAATGTATCAGGCTTACCAATTGATATTCATAAAGCAGAAAGGAAAAGTTCAACTTCTAAGAAATGGCACGACATGCTCAAGAATGAACATATATTTGCGGCTGGTGGTGGATCTTCTAACATTTTAGGTGGTGGTCAAGATATGCAGATACGCCTAAATGATACTCAGATAAAGCAAGCTAACCAAAAATTTAAAGACCAACTTCGAAAAGATTTAAAGGATAAATATCCAAATATTAGTGATATAACATTAGAAGAAAAAGTGAAACAAACGAGTGTCCCTGAAAAAATATTTAGAAGGATGATGAGTGATGAAGAAGGTATTTTACTTATTTATCTAATGGATTTAGAATCAATTTTTTCAGATGAAAATGGTCATATTGCCGAATTGGATGAATTAAAAAAATCAATAGATATGAATATTCCTCTAATAGGATATGCTATTGGGATACCTAAAATTGATAGTAATATTGGTGGAACATATTTAGAAAGTTTATTTCATAAAGATATAGATGAAGAATATAACGAAGATGAAGAATATAACGAGTTAAAAGAGGAACTCGAAGGATGATTCAATCTAACGAATTGCAAAACATATGGAAAAATATTCAATACTCTGGGAAAAGCGAATTTGAATTTAATCGTATAGACAGTGGTATTTCAATTCCTGAAATGAGTATTGGATTAAACTCTTCGTTGAATAAATGTCTTTTATTGGAGATACCTAAGAACTATAATGTAGATTTCCAAAAATCGATAAAACAAAACTTAACACTGTACTTTTTTAAGGATACAAATTTTATTGTTTTGGAATTAACTGATAAAGCATTTGAAGATTTATTTGATGACTTGATTATTTCAATTTATCAGCATATATATCAATTATCAGATGTAGATAAGTATTCTAAAATTTTTATAGCAATGTTTTACAAATGGAGTGAATTTTTTGATGATAAAAAAGTAGAAAAACATTCCTTAGATATAATAAAAGGGCTTTATGGTGAGCTTTTTATTTTATATTTATTAATAAAAGAATGTAATTCTTCTCATTTAAATGATATATTGATGTCATGGAAAGGACCGTACGATAGCGGACATGATTTTGTATTAGAAAATAAAAATATTGAAGTAAAAACGAAAGAAACTATAAAAAATTCTGTAAAAATTTCGAGTGAATATCAGTTGGAGTATGAATTAAAAAAAGGATTAGAGTTACATGTAATATCTGTTGAAACTAATTCCGAAAATGCTAGATCTTTGAGTAGGTTATTGGATCTTGTCAAAGATATTATAATCAACAAGATGGGAGATTTTTCAATTATTTTAGCTGCTCTATTGCAAAAAAATATTACCACTCAGAATATACGTATTTATGATAACTTTCAGTTTGAGGTAATGGAAATCGCAATATACGACTGTTTAGATGAATCGTTTCCAAAGCTTACAAAAAGTAATACGCCAAAGGCAGTAGGGAATATTCAATATACTTTATATCTAGATTATTTAAATGATTTTTTAGTTTCAAAAAGGAAATTTTTTGATGAATGATATTGAAGAACGTTTAAATTTTCGATCAGATTTACTGGAAGATTCAAAAGACGAAGATGGCTTTATTGTACAAAGCAATTTGTTATCTCAGGTTCTACCTTCAATGCTAGATGCGAAATTAATTGATTCTGAAGATTTTAATGACTCTTACTTTCATGATCAATCGAATGGTCAAAAACTAAATGCGTATAATATAAGTAATTCTGGAGAGCGGTTACAATTATTTATTATTGATGAAAGTACTATTGATGAAACATCAAATACAGAGGAATTATTGATTTTGCAAAAAGCTGATTATGACAATCAATTCAAACGTGTTGAGAAGCTGATAAAAAAAGCTTTTAATAGTCAGTTGTTTAATTCCATCCAAGATTCTGATAAAGCAAAAGTATTAGCCTCAAAACTTGAGTCTCTTGAAGGATTTAATGAAATTGATGTTATTGAAATTTTTCTTATATCTTTAACTGTGGCTATTTCAAATCAAGGCAAAACTACACAACCAAGAAGTATCTATTTTCAAGAAGAAAAATGTAACAGAGCTTTTAAGAGTAAAGAAGAGGCAAAGAAAAAAGAGGTTTTAATACTCAAGAAGCTTATAGACCTCAATTTTTTGTTCAATGTAATGGTTTCAAAAGGCTACAGAGAAGTATTGACCATTGATTTTGAAAAGACCTTTAACTATGGCCTTGAGGCTATTAAAGCTGCAGAAAACGAAAGTTTTGTTTCATATCTTTGTGTATTAAAAGCAGATATTATTGCAGATTTATATAGGCAGTATAGTAGTAGGCTTTTAGAAAAGAATGTTAGATCTTTTCTCGATTTTAGGGGAGTTAACAAGGGAATAAAAGAAACTATACGAAAAGAGCCTGAAAAATTTATAGCATATAACAATGGTCTGACCATTACAGCAACAGATATAAAAACGTTTGAGAATAAACATAAGTTATATATTGCATCGTTAACTGATTTTCAGATTGTAAACGGTGGGCAGACGACAGCAACAATTTATTTTTCAAAAAAAGATGGACTAGATGTTAGTAAAGTTTATGTTATGGCGAAGATCAATGTCGCAAAACAGACAAATGAAAAAGATCTCGAACAGCTTATTGATAATATCAGTAAATATTCAAATGCCCAATCAAAAGTATCAAATGTTGATCTAAAATCAAGAAACTCTCAACTTCTTAAAATTAAAAAATTAAGTGAAAGTATATTGACTCCAAAAAGTAGAAAATGGTTTTTTGAAAGATCCAAGGGCGAATTTAATACTCTTTTGAGAAAGGAACGAAGCAATAAAAATAAGATTTTAAAAGATTTCCCTAGTGAAAGAAGATTTACTAAAGAACAACTTGGAAAATATTATTGCGCATGGGGTGAAGAGCCTTACTTAGTGAAAAAAGGTGGAGAACGAATTTTTAGAAATTTTATAGAGCACCTTAGCCCTGATGAAGATAATGGAAAGAAACCACCAACCATAGATAGAGATTATTATGAAGCTTTAATAGCAAAGGTTATTTTATTTAAAGAAATGGAGCTAATTTATGGAACAAGAAATAGCGCTATTGGTCAAATCAGATCAGCTGTAATTCCATATTCTTTATCGGTTCTTTATATCTATACTGATACGCACAAGAATTACTTTAATTTTCAAAAAATATGGAAAGATGAAGGCGTGGATGAAAATCTATCTGTCTTTTTGTGGAATTTAATGAAATTAGTAAATGCTCTAATTAAGAAGTATTCATTAAGTGACGACTTAGGTGAATATTCAAAAAGAATAGAGTTATGGAATAGTATAAAACATTGTCAAGAGATTGATTTTTTTATGTCAGAAGATAAGAATAAAATACTTATGTCGAAATATATAATACAAGATAAAAGAGGATAGTGGATAATTGTATGAATTTAGAAACACTTAGGCATTCGGAAATTATTGAGATTTATAGCAAATGCATACAAGAATTAAAAAAGAGAAATATCATTCGAACAAAGAATATCACTGGTGAAATAGGTGAATATATCGCTTTAGATTTTTATAATAATAATCCTAAACTACCAAACCTTCAATTTGCACCACCCAGTACAGAAAATATTGATGCAATTAGTAGGAAGGGTGAGCGTTATTCTATTAAAACAGTGACTAATTATGGCTCAACGGGAGTTTTTTATGGGTTACCATCTCAAGGATCTCTTGAAATACCTATGCAGAAATTCGAATACGTAATTATTGTAAAATTAAACGATAATTTTGAATTAGAATGTATTTTGGAATTAACTTGGAATGATTTTTTGGAAAATAAAAAATGGCATAGTCGTATGCAAGCTTGGAATTTAACATACTCTAAAAAATTAAAAGAAAAAGCAAAATGTATTTACGAGAAAGTATTATAAGTAATCTTGTATAAATGTATTCTATAAATTATCAATTAACTTTTTTATTGTTTTTGCAATCTGTTCTGCCATTTTAGGCGGTACAGCGTTTCCTATTTGCCTAAAAGCTGATGTTCTAGGCCCTTCAAAATAGAAATCGTCAGGAAAACTTTGCAACCTAGCTGCTTCTCTTATTGATAAAGAGCGTAATTGTTGAATATCTGGATGAATATAATAGTGTCCATCCATTGCCATATGGGCAAGAATAGTATGAGATGCTTTTTCATCAGCTTTAATTACGTTGAATCTATTTGTAAATGATTCAGTGTTCTTATGGGTAATAAGTTCAGGCCTTCTACTTGCTAATTCTTTATAGCAAAGTCTTTTTTTATAGAGATTCCATGCTAATATAGCTTCTTTGTATATTTCTCGATCTCGTTCATTATGAGGTCTTGTTTCATGTTGCGTTAATATATTAAAATTCTTTTCTCGTATATTCGCTTTTATTAAATAAGCATTCGTATTCTGAATGTATTCATTTTTACCCTCTATTCGTGTTCCTGGAGTTGTTGATGGTAGATCTTTTAAAAGGTCATTGACTAAATATTTATCAATATTAATTTTTTCAAAATCAGGATATTGATACTGCATATTTTTCTTTTTTTCCCAGCCCACAATAATGATTCTTCTGCGATTTTGTAATACTCCGAAGTCAGATGCAATGAGTTCTTGGGGTTCTTCAATATGATATCCAGCTTTATCGATAGCAGTTTTTAGATCTTTAAAGTACTGCCCATCTCCAGCACTTCTTAAACCAGGAACATTTTCAAAAATAAACATTTTAGGCTTAAAAGTAGTTAGAAATTTGACATAATATTTATACAAAAAATTTCTTGGATCAGCACTAACAGATTCCTTCATTCTAGCTCTTCCTATGATAGAATATGCTTGACATGGAGGGCCTCCAATAATAACATCAACATGTTGCAAATTTTTATTTTTGAGATTTGCTTTAATACGCGAAGTTATTTCAGGAAAAGTTGATTCTGAAATTTCTTTATTTATTACATCATCGGAATGTAAAACATTCGCTTTATCCCACAGAGTTTCTGTTGATATTTTTTTTAAAAGGTAATCGTAATAGATATTGAGTTTTCCTTGTTGTTTTAAATTCCAATATGCAGTTCTAGTTTTTAATGTTTTGCATGCATAAGGATCCAATTCAACATGTCCTACGAAGGTAGCATTAGCTCGAAAAAAGCCTTCAGATAGGCCTCCAGCACCTGAAAATAAATCTAGAACAACCACTTTGACCTCTTATATTTAGTTAGAACTGGATTATAACAGGGCTAATCTTAAGTATCGCCATGGTAGCATTATTAAAACTACCTTAAGGGTTAATAAATGCTCGATTGCCCAATATGCTCATGGCCGTTAAAAGCCGGTAAAAAAATGGTTTATTGTTATGATGATAGTTGTGGATTTCATATCAATTACGCTCAAGAAGATCTGCTCAGAGATATAACCAAAAAAGAGGTAGAAGATCTGCTCATGGGTAAAACGATCGAGGGATTAATTCACTTGGATATTGATTCTCCCAATTTCATTGCTTCAAAGGTCACTAAACTTGAACCGTACACGTAAAAATGATTGCATTAAAATCCTCAATGAGTACTAAGATAAATTAATCCCAAATCAGTATCGTAATATTGAAAAAACAATTAGCTCTTGTGGCATAGATGAAATGCATTGTGATTATAAGTTTGTACTAATATAGTTAATGCTTTTTTATAGCATTTTATAATTTCAAGAAAAAGCATAGATTATAAATTAATTTATCCCACAGCATTTTTTATATTTTTTACCACTCCCGCAAGAGCAAGCATCATTCCGCCCTATTTTCTTTATATTGTTTTGTATCATTAATGAATGTGTATAGTGTATATTTTCTTGAGTTTGAATAGTATAAATATGGTTTGGGCCTAGTGTTGCATTCAAAATATTGAATGATTTAGTTAAATATTCAATTGATTCATTATATTCCCCGATATCGGCATTATATACACCCATTGTATTATAAGACATGGCAGTATCCAATGCATATGCCCCTTGTTGTATTTCTCGTATATTCATTGCTTTTTTAATCAAAGGGTATGCTTTTGAATATTTTTTTGTATATCTATATAATTCACCTAAATTATTATACACAGAGGCTGTATCAATATGTTCTTCTCCCAAAGTTATTTCATATCTGTTCATAGCTTCTATGTAGAAAGGCAATGCTTTTTCTCTTTGATCCATTTTTGCATATATAAAACCTAAATCATTATAACTTTGCGCAATTAGAGGATTATCATCTTTAAAAAATTTCTTTCTTGAATTTAATGCTTTTTTAAAAAAATCTAATGCTTTATCATATTGTTGTTTTATTTGATAAGCTTCTGCAATGCCTTTATAGACAAAACTTTCTTTAGGATTACTTTCGTACAATTCCATAATTTTCAATGCTTTAGAAAAATACTCAAAAGACTTATCGATCTGTCCAAAAGTTTTATATAGATGTCCTCTATTAGAATATTGTCCTGCTAACGCTAAAGAGTTTTCATCTAAATATTGTTCAGATATTAAAATAGATTCTTCCATATATTTCATTGCATTTGCATAATCGCCAAGTCTTCTATATATTTCACCTAGTGAAGAGTAAACTTCTGCTGTATGCATTTTATGCAAATCATTTATCTCATTTGATATTTCTAGAGCTCTATGGAAAACTTCTAAGGATAAGTTGATGTTACCTAGATGCAAATATACATTTCCAATTCGTTGAAAAAATATAAACACTTCTTGATTATATATATTTAGTACTTTCAAAAACTTATATAATGATTCAAAAAATATTAATCTATTTTTGTGATCTAAACTGACTTCTATCTCTACACTGTGTTGAAGAATTAAATTATAAAAAGTTAGAGGTATTTTTATGTCTTCAAAGCTTGGTGTATGCGATGAAAACAAATACTCTTTATTAATTTGATGTAATTTATATCCCTTGAAAGATCCGTCATTATATTTAATTAACCAACCTTTTTCAGATAAATAATTTAACATATCTTCAAAATCTGTTTCATCTTCTTTCTGCAAAATGAGTTTCAAATCTCGAAAAAGTATAAATGCTGAAGGGAAAATAGATATTTGTTTTAAAGCTAGGATCTCCTCATTCTCTAAACCATCAATAGTAAACAACTCATCTAAAAGCTTTTTAAAGCTTTCTTTTCTATTCATTTTAATTTTTGAAAACTCTCCATTTTGAAAATATTCTAGTATTTTTTCTGGAGTCAATGAATCTTTATTGGATAGAGTTTTAGCAATTTTTTCTATAAAAAAAGTATGATTATCTAAATAATTTAAAATTTGCTCCAACAAAGTATCTTCAATTTTATAAATTGAATTAAATAAATTTTTTGCATCATCAAGACTCATCACACTTAATTCGAAGCATTCGATTGTATCTATTGTTTCTCTAGATGTAAGCAGTAAAGTAAATCCATAGTCTTTTAATGATAATAAAATATTAATACTATTAATATCTAAAATATTATCAATTACAAAAAGCTTTCTACCGTTTAATTTTCTAAGGGCAACTATAGCTTCTTTCAATATATCAGGCTCAATTTCAGATTTCAAATTCAAAATCAATTTAAGATCGGAGATCATGCTGGATATATCGTCAAATAAACCATAATAATCGTATGAATCTTTATTTTGAGTTACATAGTGATTTGCAAGTGATGATTTACCTATACCTCCGATACCATTAATTAATAATGTTTTGTTGGTTTTTAATATACTATCAATCTTTTTGAGTTCATTTTCTCGTCCAATGAATCCCGTTGTTTGACTTGAAGATTTGATACTTAGTTGTTTAGGGATAAAACTATCTAAATTTTTTGCGATCTCCGGATAATATTTTGAGAAAAAATCTCTATTATCTTTATTATAGAAATCATTCAAGTATGATTCTATAGTTTCCCAACCCCAATATTCTACAATAATCTTTTCTGATGATAATTTTTTTGCTTCATCCTGGATCACTGCTGATTGTTTATGCGTAGAAAAAAATAGATATTTACATTCTCTATTCTGGCAAGATTCTTGCATTTTTGTCTTGGCTTTATTCAATTCATTATTTATCTCTTCTATAATTATCTGATCTTTGATCGTTTCTTTGCTTTTATGTTTGGATTGAAAATAAATATCACCACTCGTACTATGCCCATCGATCCCAAATTGTGATTGACCTTTTTTGCCATACAACTGAAAAGTAAAAGCTGGATATAGTAGTTTTACAAAATCTCGAGAAAAATTTTCAAATTGAATTTCATCTTTTATTATATTAAATCGATATCTTTCCATTTAATGCTTCCTGCAAATATAAGCTTTTGATGTTTATTGTATTCTTATTTTTATTATTTTATCAAGTAACTCTCTATAAATCTGCTCATTTATAATGCTCAAATGGAGACTTTTAGGGCGTCTTTTTTTGGGATACCCTCAAAACATTAGACGCTCTTGAAGAAAATTACTTTAAAAACTTAACAGATAATAATTATGATAAAATTTATTTTGATACTAGTTACATGCAATAAAATATTTTGAAATTATAAAGAAAGGTTTGATATGAATATAGTATATACAATTAATATTAAAGATGATAGTAATTATGAAATAATAATGACAGAAAAAAGTATTGAAGAATTTTGCGATTTACCTATAAATGGTCAACTCCAATTAGGAAATTATAGAGTAACGAGGAGTGGCGATCAGATATCGTTTAATTATGGTAGCCAAGAGGGAACAATTTTACCCTCAGGCACATATGGCGAAATTTGTAAAAAATTGCAAGAAGGTATAAAAAATTATAAACAAAATGAAAAAATTAATATTTAAATATATTATTTAGTTTAGGACATAGAATTTTGAATTAGTATATCTAGCGTCTGAGTGGATATCTTCGTACCCAATTTCATCACTTCAAAGGTCGCCAGATTTGAATCCTACATGTACAGATGATTGCCTCAAACTCCTCAATAAATACCAGGGTAAATTAATATCGGATCAATATCGAAATATAGAAGCCACGATAGGTAATCATGCTCTCGAGGGAATGTTTGCAGATAAATACGATATTGATAGATTAGTACGTATGGCAAAAAATGATTTATCCTATGAAGAAGCACGCATTGAGGCTATCACAGAGATCAAAAACATACGTGCGCAGATCCAAGATAAGAATACCGAACTGCCACTCTTTGATCAAGAACTATTAAGCTCGAATAAAGTCGAGGCCATAAATTTAAAAGATTTATTTTTGAAAGAACAAAAGCTAACGCTTATTACAGAATTATCGATAAGAGATAAGCCAGTTACGGGGATCTTCGATTTTAACTACCTCCAGGCCATTCATAAACGCCTCTTTGATGATGTCTATACGTTTGCCGGAAAAGATCGTTTTGAGATGGGATATCCTGGTGTATTTGTCAAAGGTGGGACACGCTTCACACCAGGGATCAAATTACCAGAAGTATCCAAAGCTCTTTTTGATGCGCTTCGAGATGATAATTTTTTTGTGAATTTGGATCACAAAGAATTTGCTCAGGAAATGGCGATCTTTTTTAATGGGTTAAACTTGCTGCATCCATTCCGTGAGGGAAATGGGCGAACGCAGCGTTTATTTATGGAAAGCCTCGCTCAAAATGCCGGTTACATTTTATCACTCCATCAAGTCTCTCAAGAGGCAATGATCAGAGCGTGTCAAAACGCTGCTAAAGGGTTTATCAATAGCCTCGAGATACTTATGAGGCATCATCTTGAGCTGATAGAAACAAGCGATAGAAGCTAAGGAATGAACGCTCTAGAGTGAATAAGTGAAAATACCAAGAGCGTAGCCATAAAGGATCATTGTAATAATCGACCACCGCACCTCTTAAACCCACCGATGAAAAAACCGTGTCGGTATTTTTCACAGTGTGTGTGTAACCCGGTGCTATCTCCAGATCAGATTAATTAGAAACTGAACATTACTCTAGTTATAAAGTAAGAAACCAAGATATTGGCACATTATATTTTAATTAGAAAACAGATTTCCATCATACAAAATAGCATCTAACATAGCAGCTCGGTTATTCCAAAGAGCTAATTCTTCTGCTTTTTGAGGTTTTCCGCTATCCCACCATTTTGTATTTTTGATTCTTTCGATGATATCATCCCAATAGCGTTCATATTCTTTTCTGCCAATTTTTTTAATTCCGAAATCATCATACAAGATTTTTTCATTTGCTCCAGTTAAGCAAAAAAATACATCTGGTCTTATCATTGACAGGATACGACTTACGGTGGGAACTCCATAACCATATTTATCATGCTCTTGAAAATATTCAATATATTTAAGGTAATCCTCTTTATTAATATCACCATCTTTTGGAATGTGTTTCAGGGCTTTAGATATATTTACATGTTCATCAGAAATTCTATTTTTAAACCGTGGTGATGCCATGTGTCCAAAATACATCCAATCTAACTCTGGATTATCTTTATCATATTTTACAATTCCAGCAATTTGTTTTCTGTATTCTTCCGGCATATCTTTATATTCCCATTTTGTAAAATATTCATGAGCTTTTTTTAAAAGTTCAAGTCTAATCTCAAAAGAATGGTATTTATCATTTTTTGCACTTTTATAAAATTGTGACCATGTAAGAGTCATAATATTTGATAGATATGCAGGTTTTCCTGGCGATTCTTGACTATATTCATCTGCCAAATGTGACCGTATATGTAATTTCTTATCCCATAGGCTCTTATATCGGTTGTAGTCGTCATCATTAAATATTTGCGCAGATGACCAGTACCTTTCTAGTTCATTACTTAACTGAGTGAATATAATACTTGCTTGAGAATCATTACTGTTAAAATGGAGAAGCATTTCAGTATTTTTTTTCATTGCAGCAGCCGTAAAATTAGCACTTCCTATCAAACACTCCCATTCATTTTCAGAATTTGAAAATAAATATACTTTCGAATGAAATATTCCCTTAGGATCTGTTTTAAATCTCATATGATCACTATTTAGGAAGGCTTTAATAAACTCGGGATGCGTTTGATAAAAATGAATACCGACACAACTATGATAGATTTTAGAGGTATTTTTCATAAGCATATCAAAAGCCAAAGAGTTATTTGATGCCCATGCACTAGCAAATTGAATTTGCTCATATTTTTGAATCAGTTTGCATAATGTGGACTCAATTTGTCTAGGGGTAGTTAGTAAGTGCATATTGTTACCTTATAATGAATTCAAGATTATTCATACGTAAGCCCAACTCTAAATCTACCTAAATTATTTTGTTACACCAATCAATTTGTTTAGGAGACAACTTTATGTAAGGCGCACTTAAATAGTCTATGTTGGTCTCAATGGGACTAGCCGTAATTGGTGTGGTATTGTTATACGAATAGCGATATAAATTTGCATTAAAACCATCGTGTATCCACAGTTGATCAAAATTCTCTATCCCTCCGTCATACATAAAAATGAATTTATAGATTCTTTTTTTTTGATAACTACGACTTGGTAGAAAATTTATTAAAGTAACTAAGACATATGGTAGATATTCTGGCTTTAGATTGGCATATGCATATATATTTAATCTTGATGCTTCTTTTAGTATTTCGATAAATTCTTCTTTGAAAGCTAAGCAAGGTGCGATCTTAAGTATTCTTGTATAAATATGCTCTAAATGATTTTTCAAAAATTCTTTATTTGCCCGAACAATTGCTGGATCAGGATGCGTTGGAAACAATATTAGATAAGGAAGAGCATTTTTTGCTTTAGTTGGACAATATGAATTATGATCAACATGGTAAAAATGCTCATTGTCTTGAGTTTGTCCACCTCTTAACCTCATATCGTGTTTGCATACAGGGCATCTTGCTGGAGAGGCTAACCGATCAGTTACATGGCCGTTGTCGACAATAAACTGTTTATATTCTAGTATAGAAATGACTTTATCTAAAGTAGGATGCAAGGCTCTATCCATGATAATCCTTTGAATATTGATTGTAAAGAAGTATAAACAATAAATAACGTGATAATAGATTTAATGTAACTTTAGCAAAATTTATTGTTGCCTATTATACGTTAAAATAATAACTTGTTATTCAAATATAATTTTGGATATTTTATATAAATAATAGTGTGGCATGAAAAAAATAAGCAAATGCTTATTTTGATGTGGCAAAAGTCGTTATTAGAGTCAGTCGCTGACACACCTCTTAAACCCACCGATGAAAAAACCGTGTCGGTATTTTTCACAGTGTGTGTAACCCGGTGCTATCTCCAGATTAGATCGATGATCGATTAAAGATTTTTTTAGAAAAAACTCAAAGTGCCGATATTTTTTTTTAATAAAAATTTTCAATTATTGGAGCTACTATGACACAAAAAGAATATGAAAACGACATAGTTAATAAACCATTTATAAAGTCAGTAACATTTCATAGCGAAAATGGGCAAATGAAATTAGTTGATGAACCCAATAATTTTTCAAATACCAATCATCCAATTGGATCTATCCCTTTACAATTAATTAATGCATTAAAAAAAACATTAGATAAGCATGAAATAAATCTATTTGAAAATTTTATTAGATCAAAAGAATGCTCAGAAAAAACAATCAAAAATACTACATTGAATAGTTTTGTAAAAGAATGTATAAATAAGTTTATTAATAGTTTAACTGATACTAAAGAACAAATTTCAGAAGATCACGATAATTTAGAAGTTATTTATCTTCAATCTTTCTATGGACCCCCAGTAAATATAATGATTAAATTAATAGTCGACAGTAGGCTTATACCTTTTGGGTTTAGCGAATTTAATTTTGATATTAATGAATATATGGAGACAACCGAAGGTAAATTTATATTAAAAAGTTATAGCGAAGAAGATGATAAATATTTTGATTCAATTGGGTGCAGTTACAGATTTATCGTTTCTGGCTCAAAAGGAGATTTATTCCATCAATTTAGTTTTCCAAATGTAAAAAAGGATAAAAATATTGCAAAGGCAATGGATATCTTAATTCCCCCTATGGGAAATAATAAAACTAATATATTTTGGCAATGTTTAGATCATTTTATATTATATGAAGTTAAATTGGCACCGTGTAACAGATTGGATTTTAGTAATGGTAAGCTAACTCCACGGGAGATTTTGGACAATAAAACGCACATTGTCTATATAGCTAGAGATATCGACAATGTTGTGAGATACATTGGTGAAGGTAAGAAAGATAGATATTTACATGTAAACTCTGGGGTATCTCATGTTAAAGAGTTAAATAGAGAGTATTTCGAAGGAAGGCAAATGAGCATTGAAATATATAATGATAACCTATCTAAGATAGAATCTCTATCTATTGAGCGATTTTTACTCAATAAATATAAGAAATGTGGACTATGGAATAGCAAAGATTACGAAAAATAAATATTTAAAAGCAACTTATACAACTCTGTATATTATGCAGAGTTGTATAGTAACAAGTTTGTATAAGCCGAATAAGTTATTTTGAGAAAATTCAATAGTATTTATTTAAGTACGAGATCAACACCTAAAAGGTTATTAAAACCCGTGTATGCTCTGATCTCTTTACGCCAATTCTTTTCTAAAATTGATCTTTCACTTGCTTTGTTATAGCAATTAGCGTAATGGGTATCACCCATCGCCACATTAAAAAAAAAGCCACTTGCAATACCACTAAAAAACAGAATTAAGATCATAAAACCTTGTACGACTTGATTTTTTGGTTTTAAAAGCATTGTTTGCAATTTATGTGAAAGGTAAACACTAATTGCCAACATTACAACGATAAATAAAGCAAAAAGGATTAAAGCTGTAATAATGTTTGCGTCTGCTGTACCATGTCCTAAAACAGAGTCGGCACTTGCACCACAACGAATATCTCTTGTAAGGTCAAAAAATACTGGATCAGGGTAAAACGCGATAAAAGGGATAGTAAAAAGACCAAAGGCAAAAATGAGTTTTAATGTTAACGAAATCAATTTTGTTTTACTGTTCGGCATTATAAATTCATTCTGTTTTGTCATTTATATAAAAAAAATATATATGCATATAGCTGAATAGATGGCAAGAAACAAAATCATTTGTTTGACGGTAAAATCAGTTTTCCATTTTCTATAAGCTTTCTCGAGCATATAAATACAAATAAACACTACGAGCGTTGTGAGCATTAAAAAATACCACCTATACTCAAATGTCGTAATGACCCATTTCGGCTTAAAAAGCTCAACTAAAAAAAGTGTAAAAACAAGCGCTATCCATCCCCATAGAATTATTTTCGCATGCAAGGATAGGAAGAAAGATGAAAGATACTTATGGCTATCGTCATCTGCAAGACAAGATATTTTTGGGATAGTATAATTATTTACTGTGTCAACATTTGCATTGAATGCTACACCAGTAGTGTGATCGTGTAGGGTTGCGCTACTAAAGTTATTATTGACTACTTGATTAGGAAGATCAGACATTTTTATTCCTTTGATTGAATCATTTGAAACAATAAAGCATGTAGTTTGTTTTGATCATCTTGATATTTTTTGCATAGTTCTTTGAAAAGAGTTTTTGCAAAATCATCACATGGCAAGAAATCACCTTCTTGATTCGCAGATAATGATATTTTATTGGTTGATCCAATTTCAACACCAGTCGCATTCCCTGATAAAGTTGAATTTTGAAAATTATTTATTTGAGAATGATCATTTTTGAATAGTATTGATAAAATTTCTGGATTTTCTTCTGCTACTTTTTCTACTAATGCACCAATAGCATTTCGACTGCGCCATCCACTAATAGTTGATTGTGTTGTTGATAATTTTTCAGCAAGTTCAGTGATAGTCTTAATATTGTAATGTTTAATAAGCTTTTGAATTAATATCTCAATATTCAATATATATCCTTTTATTTAATTGCATATTTCAATATTATTCTTGACAAGTATTTAATTATGAGATAAAATACAATTTAAAATATTGATAATTTATTAAAATATTCGTTATTTTATCAAAAAGCCGTTTAAAATACAAAAATATGGAGGAAAAATAAAACTAGGAGTAAATTATTGATAAAACATTTTCCCTATCAACGACCAAGCAGTTAGGGAAAATGCTAACACCGTTCTGAGTTGAGGGTGTGGTCTGCAATTCTACCACAAATCCCTCTGATTGTTAAAAATTCAAAATTTGAAAAATACACAAAGGGATACTATGGCCAAAAAATACTACTGGTTAAAGCTACCAAACAACTTTTTTGTTGACCCAAAGATCAAAAAACTTCGCCGTATCGCTGGCGGTGACACCTACGTCATTATCTTTCTAAAAATGATGTTGTTAGTCATTAATACTAACGGCATTCTTGAATTTGAAGGCATCGAAAAAACGTTGGAAGATGAGTTGTCTTTAAAGCTTGATGAGGATGAGAATAACGTGAAAGTTGTCCTAGCCTTTTTAAGTTCTAATGGAGAGCTAGAGGAAGTTTCAGATGAAGCCTTTTTATTGCAACGTGTTCCTGATCTTATCGGTAAGGAAGGCGATAGCGCCGAGAGAATGCGAAAGTTAAGAGAGCGTCAAAACGTAGGTGAAATACCATTAACGTCACATTGTGACGGCTATGTGACAAGAAGTGACACAGAGAAAGAGAAAGATATAGAGAAAGAGATAAAACCCTCTCTCTTTCTCTCTCCCACTCCAGAAAGAAAAGAGAGATTTGATTTAAAGTATCTCAATAAGTTCAGGGAAGAACTTATCACTACATGCCCTACTTTCGCGTTCAGCCTTCAAGGGAAGATGGGTTATTCGAGTAATCATCTTGGCTTTTGTATCAAGGGCGGTTACATCTTTGATCTCCACACCAATAAAATCGTTAAAAGCACTGAGAGCTTTGAGATTTGGCAATACCTCTACCACGTAAAAACTCATGTTCTTGATCTCGCACAAATACAAGCACAAAACCAACATAAGGAAGAAAACTATGCAAACAACAATCAGTGAAAACGCAGCCAAAATCCTAGCGGAACTTAACTCAAACCCTGTTTTTAAAAAGCTCATTTGTCTAAATCAAAAGCAAGCGGCCGAAGCAATCGGCGTTAGCTCAACGACTTTGAGTTTGTTACGCCGAGATGGTTTAGGTCCACAATTTATCAAGGTGACACAGAGAGGTAAGAGAGCTAGAGTCCTTTATACAAAGTTAGAACTAGCCGAGTGGCTTTCTCGCAGCACCATTAAAACCATGTAAGAGGTGTGTGATGAAACATGAAAACACAGATATTTTATTAAGACGATTAGAAGAGCTTGAAAATAAGGTTGACAGGCTTACGCAATCAGAGATGTCATCAGATCTTTTTCTTGAGTTTCGCTTCCTTTTTCAAGGTGAGCAGATCCTAACCGGCATTTGTGATACTACGGCTTGCAATGGAATTATCAAAAAGAAATTTAGTGTTCTAAAGGCTCAATATGCACTTACGCGCAAAGGTCGTGCTGAGTTTGTCGTGTGCTTAGTAAGTAAAAATGATCGAGCTTCTACAATCAGCGAGTTTTATATCTCGGGTGAAAGCTTCATGAAAATCACTGGATTTATACCGAATGTGGAAGAATTCTTCGAGTTTGATAACTCGTTTAAAGCGTATTGCGCCTCGCTGGATCAAAGTGAAAAAAGGAGTGAGCAATGCGCTTCTTAGTATTGTTTTTATTCCCGTTATTTCTTTTTGCTGATGTTGCAAGTGAGAAAGATACGTTAGCGGATTCGCTCTTTACGGCTAATGATGCTATCGTCACACCTGGTACATGTTCATTTTCATGCCGAGCTGTTGCTGATGGTTATGTAACGCAGATCATCGATTTTGATGCGAAAAGCGGTACAACACATTGTGAGGTGTATAGTCGCAATAATACAAGTAAAGCTTTGGGTGTAAACGCCAATCAACAAAACCTTACATGTAAAGCGCAAGCAAATAAAAATCCTAGTGATTACTCAGGGCAACTCAAATCTAGCTCCAATACAAATTACCAATTGACGGGCGCGAAATATGAAACGGACTCGATGACGTTTTCACGCTTTCTCACCGGTATGGCAACATTAGATCCGTCCATCATTGATTTTAGTGCGACAAACTCAACCGGCATATTGCAAATTAAAAACTCAAATGTGTTTTACGGAACAAATATCTCAACCACAAGGCAAGAGACGTTTCTATCGTTTTTTGGCGTGGAAGATGCGACGACAAACTCAGAGATTGTTTCGAGTGTTGATAGCCTCAACAAAACGAATCTAGCTTACTTCTCGAACTTATTTTCTAACATGTCGAGTATTTATGCTTACTTGCAAAATCTACTTTTTGCCTTTGTATCAGCATTCTTTATTGTGATCCTTGGATCTAAAAAGCTGCAAGCCTACTTAGCCAAAGAAAATGACAATACGAATTACCTTAGCAAATTGTATATCCCTCTTATTGCGGTCACGTTGTTTTATATTCCAATACCACAAGAGAATAATATGCAAAGCTCATTAATGCAAACGGTGATTCGCAATTTCATGGCGACGAGTACAAAGATTGCCGATAAAGCGGCTGTAATAGGTGTTAATACCTATCTCCAAAAACTTTACTCTAGCGTTGGCGCAAATACAATGCAAGGTGAAGCGACGATCTATTCGTTACGAGATAGTGCAAAGGCTCAACGTGATCTTTACGCTAATGTAATGCAACAATGCAAGAGCCGTTTTCCGGATGCAATGACGTTTCAAGTAAGTGATGCGGATTTAGCACAGAAGAGCATTTTTAATTTAAACCAAGTAAAAGAAGGAGTCACCGCTAAAGCGTGCAGATCTATTGAACGCAAATGGTTAATTGCTTCAAAGACTTTCGCGCAACAAAGCAAATACGCGGATCAAATAGCGCAAAGCTTTGGCAATAACGCATTGCAAAGCAAGCTCAATAGCATCAATACATTCCTCAATAATCGTCAAACAGAGCTCGGATGGATCAATGCGGCATTTATCCCCTCGGCCGCAATACTTATTGAGATGACGCCACTTATCGAAGTCGGCAAAAGTGGCATTACGCAAGACCAAGAAAGCAATCAAGAGAAAATTCGTAATGCGTATGCCTCTGGTGATGAAGAAAAAAGTTTACTTGAGAAGATCAAAACCGAGGGTGGTAGTTTATTTGGCGCAGTTATGGCAAAGATGACCTATATGATCTTACCTGGGGTGAATACAATTTTTCAAGTGTTTAATTCTGTAATCTCTGGTGGCGTTGAGATGCTCACATTCATCGCAACATTTTTTAGTCCAATTGGTGGTAAAGCATTTTCGTTTATCTCCAAAGGTGGGGGTGCTGCAACGATACAGTTAGCAAGTCTCGTTTTGGCGGCCATGTTTGTTGGATTGATCCTCAAATATATTCCATTGATCACGTCGATGATCGCCGGGATTCTTGCGGTGGTTGGATGGTTATTTGAGCTAACCCAGTATTTCTTCATCACACCGTTTGTTGTTGCGTACGCCGTGACAATGCGCAAGACGGACAAAATTAGCGAGTATCTTGTCACTGGTATCGTGATCTTTTTTAAGCCGGTACTCCTCGTTATTTTCATTTATCTTGGACTCTTTTTGTACTACCTCTGCATGGACGTTTTCGTCATGTTCGCGGAAGAACAATTCTATCTTTTGGATGCTATCAATCAGAGCTTTTTTGTGGCGATGGTGTTGCAACTTTCACTAGGACTAATCAAAATAACTTCGTCTTTTGCGGCCGTGTATCTCATGTGGAAAGTGATCTTATCTGCACCTGGTCACGTGATCAAAATGATCGGATTGCACAATGTCGGTGACTTCCTCGAGCCAATTTCCAATAAGCTCGAAAGACAATCTCTCGTATAAAAAATAAGGAGTGAGCAATGAAAAAACAACAAGGCAATAGAGTGATTGAAACCTTTTTAAAATCGGCCACCTGGGCGATACCCGTCTTTGCTTTTCTAGCATGGTATCCCAAAAAGCTTATTGACGTACCTCATTTAATCGTACCGAATGATGTAGGCGCATTACTTTTGATGTACGGCTATTGGATCATACTAGGATTTACCGTAATTATCCTTTCGGATTTTTTTGATTTTGGTATTAAAGATTTTGATGAGATCAAAGGATACATGGTTACCAAACATTGGTTTTGGTTATTGAGTGGTATCGGTCATATTTTAGGGTTTTTCGCATGGAAGATCTTTTGGCCTGGCGGCTTGTACTAAGGAGTAAACAATGAAACCAGAAACAGCGGAACAAACATATCAATTTTTCGAGGAAGCGCAGATCGTGTTATCTACGCTCGAGGATCATATAGCGGCATTTAACCGTGCCTCTAAAGTTTTTGAAAAGACGACGAGTGATTTTGCAAAAGTCGAAAAGAGCATCGATGAAATCGGTGCAAAAATCGCAGAAAAAATTCAAGTGAAAACTATTCAAGCCTATTTATTAGGCTCGGTGGCAGAGCTTGAGAGTGTCACAAAAGACCTAAAAAGGCGTAAGCATGAAGAACGTTCTACGTTGAAGATCGTTTTTGCTTCAACGTGCCTTTCTGTGCTTGTAACAAGCCTTGTTTTTATAGCGTTTGAAGCGGCCAATAAACCACTTCTCAATCTTGTCTATCAACTTGTTCATTAAGGAGAACACCATGAAAAATATCGCGATCATTAATACCAAAGGTGGCGTAGGAAAAAGTACCCTCGCCTTTCACGTTTTACCGGCTATTTTAGCGGATAGAAATTTCGAGATTATCGAGATCGATAATAACAATAAAACAACGACGGCGTTTATGAATACAAAAATTTTAAAAGACAAGATAACCTCGTTAAATATCGCAGAGGGAACGCAAAAGCTTGAGGAACTCGTTGTTACTAATATGCTCGATGAAGATAAAATCAGCGTTATTGATGCCGGCGGCGGTGATGATTCATTGAAAGTGATCCATTCGTTTATCGATCAAGATTTGATCGCCGATACGCTTTTTATCATCCCTTTTATGCCTGACTTTGTGCAGCTTAAAAATTTGGTCGATACGTATAACGTTTTACCATCCGAAGCAAAGATCCTCGTTGTGTTAAATAATGCGGATCTCAGTGATCCTGATCATCTTATGTTCGTCAAGGGTAACGAGGACTTTGAGATACCGGATATCTCATCTACCTTTACGCACTTTGCTGTTTGCCCTAAAAGCCCACTTTTTTCTTATGCCGCTTCACGCAATAAAGAGACGATCAAAGATCTTGCCCTACTCGCAAGCCAATTCACCCAAACAGAGATCCTGGACTACGCAAAGGTGAAAACCAAAGCAAATAGAGACTCCATGACGAAAATTTACCGCAATTGGAAAATCTCACGTAACGCAAAAGCGTATCTTGAGAGTGAAGCAATCGTGCAGCTAAAAAGCATCATTTTGGGAGAGCAAGCATGAAGTTTCAAGATTGGATTGCAAAGAACACGCCCTTAAAGCGTGTCTCTTCCCTGAAGCCTTATCGAGACGAAATTCAAAAGCTTGTGAGTTTGAATTACACACTAACGCAGATCACAGAGTATTTACGAGACGTAAGAGATATTGAGATATCAAGGCAAAGCGTGAAAAAGTTTTTGGCAAGCAAAACAGCTCAAGATAAACCGGTTAAAGCGGAAAAAAGTGAAACGTCGAAAGTGAGTTTGGAAGATAAGTTCAAGGGCTTTTTATAAGCCCGATGCAACCACATGTAACCGTGAGGCAACCAATAGTAACCGAATGTAATCAAATGCAACTCAGCGTAACCGAGATGTAAGTCAAAGGTAACCTCGTGCTACCAAGAAGTAACCAAGAGGAAACCGAGAAAACATTCACACCCAACGCCACGTTAATGGCACGAGGTGAAAAAAAGACGAAAAAGAGGCAAAAATGCTTTCAATTGCAAATATGAATAGCGCACAAGCGGCTCATTATCATGCAAAAGATCAAAACTATTATCAGCAAGACAAAGAGACAAGCGTGTGGACTGGCAAAGGTGCTGAACGCTTAGGTTTGAGCGGAGAGATTGATATTAAACAGTTTGAGCGATTGTGTTACGGTATTCATCCGAGTGAAGAACGCACTCTTGTTGATATCAGTGAAAGAGCGGGAACGGATCTAACCTTTTCCGCTCCAAAATCCGCATCGATCTTATGTGAATTAGGTGATGAACGTACCAATCAACTCATACGTACAGCGCATGATCAAGCGGTGCAAACCACACTATCATTTGTAGAAGATCATTATGCTCAAACGAGAGAACAAAAGGACGGGCATAGAGAAGCAATTTCTACTGGTAATCTCATCATCGCTAAATTTCAGCACGATACCAGCAGAGAGAATGACCCATCATTGCATACGCATTGCTTTATCGTCAATGCAACGCAAAAAGAGAACGGTGAATGGCGAGCGTTGCACAATGATCAACTCTTCACTCACAAAATGTTTTTAGGTCAGACGTATCGCAATGAATTGGCCAAAAATCTTAGAGAGCAAGGATTCGCTATTGAGATTACGAATGCCAAAGAGGGATTCTTTGAAATTAAAGGTGTTTCCAAAGAGTTGATCAGTGAATTTTCACAACGTCGTGAGCAAGTCCTCAAGAAATACCAAGAGTTGAAAAAGCAATATCCTGGTCTCGAGGAAGAAAAGCTCAAAGAGATGGCAACAACCGGCAGCCGAAACGTGAAAGATAAAAACGCTGATCGCAGCGTTATTAAATCTAACAATATCGAAAGAGCCAAAACTATTCTCGCCGGTAAAGATTTGATATATTTGAATCAGCTCAATAGCTCACATGCCAATCATGAACAGCAAAAATTAACGGCTAAAGATGCGGTGGATCTTTCGATTCGTATTCAAAGCGAAAAGACGAGTGTATTTAATCGTGAAGATGTGATGAAAAACGCAATGAAGCTTTCGTTAGGCGAGCATTCACTTAGTGCGATGCAGAGTGCTTTTGATGATCATGTCAATGAGCGATCGATTGTGCAACTGGATCAAAATGCTTACTCTACACCAGAGCTCTTGCAAAAGGAGTTTGAGATTGTTGCAATGGCAAAAAACCGCACAGATCCTTTAATCTCTGCTCAACACGTGGAGCAATATCTAAGCCATACGCCTTATAACCTCACAAAAGGACAACAAGAAGCGTATGCGCAGATTCTCACAAGCAATGAGTCTATTTCAGTGATTCAGGGCGATGCAGGTACGGGTAAAACGTTTATGCTTAAGGCCGTCAGGGAAACGCTTGAGAGTCAAAAGCAAAGTAGCAATCTCAGAGGAGTTGCATTTACCGGGAAAGCTAGTGAAGAGCTTGAGCGTGAAAGTGGTATTCCCTCTACGACACTGCACGCTTTTTTTGTGAATCCACCGGCAGAAAAGAATATGGTTTATGTTGTCGATGAGGCTTCAATGGTCAGTTCGTTACAGATGCACCACTTATGTGAAGTTGCTAGAGAAAACCATTCAAAAATTGTGTTTATCGGTGATCAAAAGCAATTTCAATCTCTAGGTGCTGGCAATATGTTCTCGCAGCTTCAAAAGCAAAGTGATATTCGTATCGTTGAGATGACAGAAAATAAACGCGCGCAAACAGAATTGATGCGATCGCTTTATTCATCTATCAAGAGCAAAGATTTGGAAGAGGCGTTTGGCATTTTGGAAAAGCATCAACGACTTCATGAAACGACAGATCTCGAGAAGATAAAAAACGAATACCTCAAAGATCGTCATGATACGTTACTTCTCGTTGATACGAACGCGAATCGTAGAGCTTTAAACGAGTTAATCAGAGCAGATCTCGTCGCTCAGAATGAAGTAACACAATCTCAACCGTTATCTATCAAAGAGGCAATAAATCTAAATGAGATTGAAAAGCACTACTCGAGCAATTACCAAGTAGGCCAAATTGTTGTCGCACAAAATGCGTTTCAAGGATTTAGCGCTGGGCAAGAAGCGATGATCACCACGATTGATCATCAAGCCAATACGATTACCGTTATGAAAGATGAGCAAAGGATCAAAATAGATCTAAGTAAAGCTCATGCTCAAGCAATTCAAACCTTTGCTATCAAAGAAAAAGCGTTTGGTATCGGCGACAAAATCGTTTTTACAAAAAACAATCGAAACCTCAAGTTTAGAAATGGTGAGGCTGCTGTGATCCAAGCAATTCATGGGAATATCATCAAAGTGCAAAAGGGAAATAAAGAGTTGGCGTTTGATGCTTCCAAGTATCCTTATATCGATCATGGATACGTGATTACAGCGCATAAAAGCCAAGGTCAAACTACTAGTAGGGTTATCGCTTTCACGAATGCACAAATGGCCAATTTAAACCGCTTCTACGTGCAAATTACCAGGGCAAAATGTGATGCCTTGATCTATACCAACAGCATAGCAACACTCAAGGAGAATACACAAAAAACACAAATTAAAACAAGTACCCTAGATTATTTTAGGTCGGCAATGCAGCATGAGGCACATACAAATCATAACTACGAAAGGACATTCAATGAGCAAAAAGAACGAAGAATATCAAGAGGATCAACTCTTTCAATACTGGGAGACTATTGCACAAAGTGCAAAATTGCACTCGCAGATCTTAGCCGACATCTTGGCTTATTTAAAAGAGATCGATCAGAGGCTTCAAGCACTCGAGGCAAAGATCAAATGAAAAATATCTTACTTAAAAATGAGCGCGAAAAAGCAGCTCAATCCAGAACACAATCACGAGAAAGGAGATAGTAATGTCAACGATTTTATTATGTTTATTGTTTAATGCCGGTGCTTTATGGGTGTTCCAAAAAAATCTTCCAATACCAGGCGGCGCAGTCTTTATTCTACTTTGTATTGCGGAGTATCTAGCTTGGGCATTTATCTTTAAAATGCAAGAGTCGATCAATGGACGTATTTTTGATGATAAGGCGTGGGTAATGGGAAGTTATCCCAATTACTATGAGCAAACGGAAGGCAATCGATGGACGGCTTCCCAACGAGTTAAAGAAATTATGTCAAAAGGTGAATTGTTTCTGGATCAGTTTCGATTTGATGATAGCGTTTTATATCGTTTATCAACGGTTTATGGGTTTGAAAAACGATTTAGTAATTTTGAGTGTTATACAGATCCGACAGACTTTACTCAGTCGGGGATTATATTTGGAGGTATGGGATCAGGAAAAACAGAATTTTACCACTCTACTATCGCTCAAGATAAGTTCGATCGTGTCATTGCCTATGATACAAAAGGTGATCTTGTTCAAAAGCATTATAGCTCGTTGAAAGATATCATCCTCAACCCGTATGATCAACGAAGTCATATTTGGAATCCTTTTGAGGAAGCTAAAACGAGTCCTTTTGTGACAGAGATCTTTTTAACCAATCTTTTCAATGCGTTAAGCGGCACGCAAAAAGACTTTTTTAGCGCAAGTTCCAAACAACGCTATATGAAGCTTTTTAACGATATTCTTTACAACAATAGTGAACTTTCATCGAATGAGCAGTTTGATCTTTTCATTCAGCAGCTTAAAGAGTATTTCGAAGAAAATAAAAATCATGAAAGACGTAGTGAAGCAGATGTTGCCAGTACGATGCATTTGACGTTTGAATTTTTTGATTATATGAACTTTTGTATTCAAAATGGCAGCCCTACTTTTACGATTAAAGAATATCTCTCTCGTAAGAGCTGCAAGCTCTTCTTACTCTCGAGGGATGATCAGCGCTCAAAACTTACCCCGTTTTTTACCGGCTTTTTGGCCGCTTTAACGGCTGTCATGTTAAGCCAAGAAGATCAAAAAACCTCTCTCACTCTCTTTGCTCTTGATGAGTACCTCTCTTTTGCTCAAAACCTCGATAGTGAAACGATCGAGGGGTTACATACCAGGATCAGAAGTAAAGGCGGTTGTTTGCTCCCTGGTGTACAATATTTCCCAGAGCAAAGCAACAAAGCGGACAGTGCTCAAGGGATTACGCAAAAGATGTTAAACTCAGCTGCATATTGGTTTTTATTTCAAGGTGTGGATGAATATACACTTAAAAAAATCAATAATACAATCGGTAAAGTACGTTATAGAAAAGAGCAGATTAGAGAGCAACTTACTGCTGATCCGTTGAATCGTAAAAATTACCAAATCGAAGAAGCGGATCTGCTAAATACCAGTTTGTTTCAATCGTTAGGCCAAAATTATGAGCATATCACGTTTGTGCCGTCGAAACGTATTTTGTATAAAGGGTATACGCCAAGAGCGGAGTTGCCAAGTAAAAAAGCGAACTATGTTCAAAGTGAGAATATCGAAAAATATTATCGGGAGGGACGGGTATAGCTTCAAGATAGGGGAATTCCCCTATCTTTTAAACAAGAGCAATCGTTAGTTTTTTGCCTAGAGCTTGGCTAGCTGAAATTAATGTTGTAAGTGTTAATGATTCGTTTGAGGGGCTTAATAATCGATCAACCGCAGCCCTGCTTGTGTGCATCATTTGTGCCAGTTTTGTTTTAGAAATTTTTTGAACTTTCATTTCTTGTTCTAATTGATAAGCAATGATTCTTTTAATAGCAGCATCATTCACTTCCTCATAGATACCTTCTTCTCTCAAAAATTCATCAAAATCACTTTTCATATTTGGTTGTAGTTTCATTTTATATCCTTTAATCTACTTAAAGCTAAATCAAGATCGCTTTTTTCTGTCTTTTGCGTTTTTTTAATAAATGCATGCAGCAGTACCATGTATTCGTCGATAACAGCGAATATAACTCTTGCAATTCTTTTGTCTGATATATTGCTTCTCACTTCAAAAAGCTTTTTACCGAGACCCTTACATGTAGGCATACCTATTGGCCATCCATACTCTACCGTTTTAATATCCTCACCAATGATTTTTCGATCATCTTTGGCAAGAGATAATAGCCATTCTCTAACGGGTTTATTTCCGTTACTTGTTTCATAAAATATAGAAGAGATCTTTTTCATAACGAAATTGTACCAAAAATGATACATAAAGGTCAATAGTTTAATTAGCTATTGGATGGATTGCAATAGATTTTTTAAGAGAAATATTGAATTGCCAAATTGGCTTTGTTGGAAATAGGTTGGAAAGAAGCTTTTTCGATTTTTCTTAAATTGCTTTAGAATATCGATAAAATGGGAGTTTTGAAGGAATTTAAGGATTGGTGGCCGGGAGAGAGGGATTTGAACCCCCGGAGGTATAACCCTCAACGGTTTTCAAGACCGCCGCATTAAGCCGCTCTGCCATCTCCCGACAGAAAATTTGTAGATGATACATAATACAAAGGTGGAGGCGACACCCGGATTTGAACCGGGGATCAAGGCTTTGCAGGCCCATGCCTTACCGCTTGGCTATATCGCCACCGTATTCTCTATATCGAGGTGGTGCCCGGAGCCGGATTTGAACCGGCACACCCAAACGGGCGAGGGATTTTAAGTCCCTTGCGTCTACCAGTTTCGCCATCCGGGCAACGCGTTTCTTTTTAAGATTAAACTAAATGGAGCGGGAAACGAGGTTCGAACTCGCGACCCCGACCTTGGCAAGGTCGTGCTCTACCACTGAGCTATTCCCGCATCTAAAAAAGAGATGAGAGTATAGCAGTTTTTTTTCGCAATGTAAAGTGCTATAGGCTAAATTCTTTACATGTAAGCTTTTTTAGAGCGGTTTTGCTATAATCTAATAAAATTTTTAAGGAATAATTGATGCGTAGTGATCAAGTCAAAAAAGGGTACAACAGAGCACCACACCGAAGTTTGTTTCGAGCAACAGGTCTAAAAGATGAAGATTTTAACAAACCATTCATTGGAGTCGCAAACTCGTATATTGATATTATTCCTGGTCACTTTTTCTTACACGAATACGGACAAATCATCAAAGATGAGATTCGCAAGAACGGCTGTGTGCCATTTGAGTTCAATACCATTGGTGTCGATGATGGTATTGCCATGGGGCATGATGGTATGCTCTACTCGCTTCCAAGTCGTGAGTTGATCGCTAACTCTATCGAAACAATGATGAACGCACATATGTTGGACGCGATGATTTGTATTCCTAACTGCGACAAGATAGTACCAGGTATGATTATGGGTGCGCTTCGTGTCAATGTTCCAACAGTATTTGTGAGCGGTGGACCAATGAAAAAAGGGTACACCAAAGAGGGAACACCGATTGACTTAACGACGGCTTTTGAAGCTGTTGGTAAGTTTGAGAAAGGCGATATGAGTGAAGCAGAGCTCACTGATATTGAGTGCAATGCGTGTCCAAGCGGAGGTTCATGTTCGGGTATGTTTACCGCCAATAGTATGAATACCTTGATGGAAGCAATGGGAATTGCCCTTCCTGGTAACGGTACGATCCCAGCTTTAACACCTGAGCGTGAAGTGCTTTTACGCGCTGCTGCGAAACGTATTTGTGAGATTGCTATCGATGATCGCTTTAAACTTCGTAATATTTTGAATGAAAAAGCGGTTCGCAATGCCTTTGCTGTCGATATGGCAATGGGTGGAAGTTCTAATACCGTACTTCATATGTTAGCCATTGCCAAAGAAGCAGGTGTTAATTTTGCGATCAAAGACATTAATGAGATCAGCAAGAATGTTTCGCATATCGCAAAAATTGCTCCTTCGCTTTCAACGGTTCACATGGAAGACATCAATCGTGCGGGTGGTGTGAGCGCGGTTATGAAAGAGGTGAGTCGTCGTGATAATGGCATTTTACATTTGGATAATTTAACTGTAACGGGTGAAACGATTGGTGAGCGCATTGCCAATGCTGAGATCAAAGATACTACGATTATTCACACACTTGAAAATCCTTATTCAAAAGTGGGTGGGCTTGCGATCTTATTTGGCAATTTAGCCGAAGAAGGGTGTGTTATTAAAACGGCTGGTATTGTGGGTGGACGTCAATTCATTGGTAAAGCGGTCTGTTTCGACTCACAACAAGAAGCGCTTGCGGGCATCATGGGTGGAAAAGTAAACAAAGGAGATGTTGTTGTTATTCGCTATGAAGGCCCTCGTGGAGGGCCGGGTATGCAAGAGATGCTTGCTCCTACGAGTTTAATCATGGGAATGGGACTCGGTGCTGATGTGGCACTGATCACTGATGGGCGCTTTTCTGGAGCAACCAGAGGGCTTAGCATTGGTCACGTAAGCCCAGAGGCGGCTGAGGGGGGGCTTATCGGTCTTATTCAAGATGGCGATACCATACAGATCGATGTGGATGCCTATACGATTGAAGCGTTGATCGATGAAGATGAACTTGCACGTCGCAAAGCAGCCTTTAAACCCAAAGTAAAAACGATTCAAGGAAGTTGGTTGAAACAGTACCGACAACTCGTCACCAATGCAAGCAGCGGCGCTGTTTTAAAGACTGATGCGTAATGACTGAATTTTTTAATTTATTGCTCCAACATACCATCACGATGATGGCGATTGTGGATCCTTTAGGAGTGAGTGCGATTATGCTCTCACTTTTGCCTCAAAGTACAACCAAAGAGCATATCAATAAAATTGCAGCGAAAGCGACGATGACGATTATCGTGGCTTTCTTTGTGGTTTTACTTACAGGTAATTTCTTGCTCAATCTGTTTGGTATTGAAATCGATTCACTCAAAGTCATGGGTGGCATTATCTTACTTTTAACAGCGATCAAAATGGTGCAAGGCTCGATGGAGTCGAAAAATCAAACCGAAGAAGAGCGCGAAGAAGCGATTAAAAATGATGAATTTTCGGTGATTCCTTTGGGGGTTCCTATTACGTTTGGACCTGGTATTTTTGCAACGATCATCATTTTACGAGGGCATAGCGAAGGCGTTGCTTCGATTGTGGCACTTATTATTGCTTATCTGATTGTCGCGCTGAGTGTTTATCTTGCCTTTAAAAACAGCATTTACATTCGCCACTATCTTGGTATTACGGGGCAAAAGATCGTGAGTCGTTTGATGGGACTCATTGTTGGAGCGATTGCAGTGCAGTTTATTGTGGGTGGTGTGAGTGTGCTAGCGAAACATTACATGTAAGGATTTTTCATGAACCAAGGTGGCTGGAGCTGTCCGCATGATGTGGAAGGGATGTGTGACATTATTCACAAAGAGTGTGATCCTGGAGATCGCGGGTGTGTTTTGTATGGAAAAGCAAAATTTTCCTGTGAAGATTCACCTTCTAATGAAGCCTTTGAAAAGCGCATGGAGCGCAAAATGCGTGAAATGTTAGGCGATGACACGAAAGCATAATAGATTTGGATTATTGTCAATAAAGAAGTGATTGTGGAGTCATTAGGCTCCACAATGTCGAGTTATATCTTTAAAATAGTGTTTATTAAAATGATTGAGATTGTGCCAAATATACAAAACCTAGAGCAAATAAAACAGCGTTAAGAAGCGTCATAGCCAATCCAACTTTTGCAACGTTTAACTTTTTCATCGTTGTAACTCCTTTTTTGTATTTTCGGAATTATATGTATATTAAACTTAAAACTAAGTAAATAAAATAAAAATAATTTCATGTATTGAAAATTGGTAACCTTTCTACACTTCAGTTTGAATGAAAATAGCTTAATTAATCATATAAATTAAGCTATTTATAAGTATAATAGACGTAGTTACGCTTTGGGTTTGTAGCCTATTCTAAAGCCACCCCAATGGCGCCCTTTAATGTAGATGGGGATTGAAATATCGTGCATCACATCACCATTTTCCCGACGGTACGTTTGAAGTAGCACGCGCTTTTCATGGTTCGCACCTCTGACACCACTGTCGGTGAAGATGCGTTTGGAGCGGTTGCCAAAGAGATCTTTTTCATAATTGCCTGTAAGTGGAGCACGCGCGTTATGCGTGGAGATGTAGCCTGATGTGTGCATGGCGACCGCATAAAAAAGCGTTTGCGCATTCTCTTTCATTAACGTATCCACAATATCGGGGAAGGTTTGGTCGGTAAACGCATCGTATGCGGTGGTGTATTTTTGAGGATTGGTATTGGGGATTGGCTTAAAACGGGTATCAAAAATGGCTTCAAGGGTGAGTTTTCCACTCTCAATGGCCTTTTCAAAAAGCGCTTCAACGCGCGTTTTGGCATTTAAACAACGCTGATACATTTTTTCATGGTATTCATCCATCGCAAACGCACTGAGGTTTTCATGCGCTTCTTCAGATCCTAGGATGATCGCTTGCGTCTGCCCCGAGATAGCTTTCATCTCTTGCGTGCCCGATTCGAGCTGTTCACGCATTTTTAAGATCATCTCTTTAATGCCCAGCAACTGCTCGCTGTTATAATCTGAACTCTGTGCGATAGTTCCAATTTGGTGCTCAATCTTTTCTGCATTCCCAATAAAATGTTTAATCTCATCGCCCACATGTTGCACGGTATTGGCTGCACGTTCTATCTCGTGGCGCAGGGCTTCGATACTAGTGTAAACTTCATTGGTATCGTGTTGAATCTGCTTTATAATGAGGGTGACTTCGCTGGTTGATTGGGAGGTGCGCTCTGCTAGATTGCGCACTTCATCGGCAACCACAGCAAAACCACGTCCATGCTCACCTGCACGTGCTGCTTCGATGGCGGCATTGAGCGCAAGCAGGTTGGTTTGATCGGCAATATCATCAATGACAGTCGTGACATTTTGAATGGTGATGGATTTTTCTTTTAGATGATTTACTTTTAAAGAGGCATCGGCTGTTTGGGTATTAATAGTATTCATGCGAACAATAATATCGTTGAGCTCCGCAATGCTTTGTTGGCTCTCTTTCATGGAAAGTTTGGCAAACGAAGAGGCTTCTTGGGCGTTAGAACTGACTAAATGAACGTGTTCAAAAATGTTTTGAGTTGAGTTTGAAATTTCTGCGATGGAGTGTGCTTTTTCTTCAAGCTTCTTCGACATCGCATCAATCGAATACATCAGTTGCGCCGTCGCTATGGAGTTCTTGCCCGCACTTTGGGAGTAGTTCTCACTCAAATAGGTTAAGAGTGTCACAAGTGTATAGATTCTAGGAAAAAGTGTACTCAATAACGTGTTCTGTTCGGTTACATGTAAAAACTTTTTTTGGTAGCCCTCGCGCACGGTTTTATCTCTCGCATCAAATTGAGACAGGAGTTCTAGAGCATTGGAAAGAGGTTGAATGATGATTTTAAAGAAGATACCTAGAAGAGCCCCCAAAGAGATCACTGCAAAGAGTGCAACCCAAAAAGGCTCTGCCACACGCCACGCCACAAGAAAAAGTGCGATGCCTAAGAGAATTATAACAGCGCTGATTTTAAGAAAGTAACGTTGAAGCATAGTGTCCCTTGAAATAAAATGAAGATGTATGAGCGTAACATATTTAAATGACAAAAGTATAAAAACACGTAAGCGTTGAAAAAAAATGGGTTTAAGTGTTTAGATTTGCTACTCATGAAAAAAAGAGCAAAATTAGGATAAAATTGCACATTTAAAACCTCAGGAGCGATACAGTGTCGAGTATCTCAAAATATAGCAAAATTAATAGTTTAAAATCCGTCAAAAAATGCCTTTTCCCCGCCGCAGGTTATGGAACACGCTTTTTACCAGCCACCAAAGCGATGCCTAAAGAGATGTTACCGGTTCTTACCAAGCCTTTGATTCAGTACGGTGTTGAAGAAGCTGTGAGTGCAGGCATCGATACAATGGCGATTGTTACAGGTCGTGGTAAACGAGCGATTGAAGATCACTTTGATGTCAGTTATGAGTTGGAACACCAAATCAAAGGCACCTCAAAAGAGAGTTACCTGACTGAAATTAGAAATTTGATTGATAATTGTACCTTTAGTTACACCAGACAAGTCGAGATGAAAGGTTTGGGTCATGCGATTCTCACTGGTAAAACACTTATTGGTGATGAGCCGTTTGCGGTTATTTTAGCCGATGACTTATGTGACAATAACGATGAAGACCCTGTGCTTAAACAGATGGTCGAAGTCTATGAAAAGTATCGCTGTTGTGTGGTTGCAATCGAAGAAGTACCAAAAGAAGAGACCAATAAATACGGTGTGATTGATGGCAAAATTGTTGATGGCAATGAGTCTGTGCTTCGTGTTTCAAACATGGTTGAAAAACCAGACCCAAAAGACGCGCCAACCAATTTAGCGATCATCGGTCGCTACATTTTAACCCCCGATATTTTTGATGTGATTGAAAATACCAAACCGGGAAAAGGTGGCGAAATTCAGATCACCGATGCACTTTTGGAACTGGCAAAACAAGGTAAAGTGATCGCGTATAAATTCCAAGGAAAACGATTTGACTGTGGCTCTATCGAGGGCTTTGTTGAAGCGACCAATTACTTCCACGATAAAGCAAAATAACGCTTTTTAATCTTTACATGTAAGCCTCTTGACCCCATAACAAGAGGCTTTCCGCGCATAGTCACTTTTCTTCACCGCTTGGGAATAAACCCTTTATTAGCTTACATTCGTTATAATCAAGGCATTAAATAATAATGAGGCGGAAGAGTATGTCCAATCACGAAACGAAGTATATTTTTATTACCGGAGGCGTTTTAAGCTCTCTTGGTAAAGGCATAGCAGCGGCGAGTATCTCGACACTTTTAAAAAATGTTGGCTTTAAAGTCAGCATCCTTAAAGCAGATCCTTACATCAATGTCGATCCTGGGACGATGAGTCCTTTGGAGCATGGCGAGGTTTTTGTGACCGATGATGGCGCAGAAACGGACCTTGATCTTGGACATTATGAGCGTTTCTTAGATGAAAATCTTACCCAAGCGAATAATTTCACCACAGGACGTGTTTATTCGGCAGTCATTGAAAAAGAGCGTCGAGGCGATTACCTTGGTAAAACGATTCAAGTGATTCCTCACATTGTGGATGAAATTGCCAATCGCATCAAAGAAGCGGGTCGCGGTCAAGATATTTTGATCGTCGAGATCGGTGGAACCGTGGGCGACATCGAAGGACTTCCGTTTTTAGAAGCGATTCGTTCCCTCAAAAGTGAGCTTGGAAAACGTCGCGCGATGAATATTCATCTTACTTTGGTTCCCTTCATCAAGGCTGCGGGCGAGCTTAAAACCAAACCAACCCAGCACTCGGTTCAAGAGCTTCGTCGTATCGGTATCACCCCTGATATGTTGATCTGTCGCTCCGAATACCCGCTTCCAAAAGAGCTTAAAAATAAACTAGCATTTTCATGTGGCGTTGAGCGCAATTCCGTCATTGAGTGTCTGGATGCCACGACCATTTACCAAGTGCCGCTTAGTTTCCTCAAAGAGAATATTTTAGCGCCGATTTCAGAAGCACTGAATCTGGGAGATCTTACACCGCATATGGATGAGTGGGATATTTTGGTCAAACGTGTCATAGCACCTCGTGATGAGCTGATGATCGCCTTTGTAGGCAAATACCTTGACCTCAAAGAGTCGTACAAATCACTCACCGAATCGTTGATTCACGCAGGGGCAAATCTCAATGCCAAAGTGAAAATTCGCTGGGTTGATTCTGAGATGATCGAAGAAAAAGGGTGTGAAGAGATACTCTCCGATGTCGATGGTATTTTGGTTGCAGGCGGTTTTGGTGAGCGTGGTGTTGTGGGTAAAATGGCGGCAATTTGTTATGCGCGCGAACACAAGATTCCTTACCTTGGAATCTGCCTTGGCATGCAGCTTGCGATGATCGAATTTGCACGCAATGTTCTGCACATCGAAGACGCTAATTCGGCAGAATTTGATGCTACATGTAAAAATCCTATTATCTATTTGATCGACTCATTTATGGATGCCAGCGGTCAAAAACAGCTTCGTACGTTCCAAAGTCCATTAGGCGGTACCATGCGTTTGGGCGGTTATGAGTGCGAAACCAAAGAGGGTTCACTGCTCCGGTCTGTTTATGATGGCGCTAAAGTGATTCGCGAGCGTCACCGCCATAGGTATGAAGCCAATCCAGCGTACCGCGAAGCGTTTGAAAAAGCAGGTCTCATCGTGAGTGGTGAGAGCGAAGGCTTGATCGAAGCGGTGGAGCTTAAAGGGCATCCATGGTTTTTGGGCGTTCAATTTCACCCTGAGTTTACCTCACGTTTAACAAACCCAAACAAAACCATTTTAGGTTTTGCTAAAGCGGCTTTGTTACAACGTCAAAATGGCTAGTTTGCTGACCAAAGAGGAGATAAAACGGATTCTTCAAAGCAGGTTCGAAAATGACGAGTGCACCCGTCTAAACGAGATTCCTAAGCCCTCCTCTTTAAAAGATATTGCGCGCGCCTCAAAACGTATTGTCCATGCCATGAAAAATCATGAACGCATTGCGATTGTGGGCGATTACGATGTGGATGGCGTGATCTCTTCGGTGATTTTAAGCCAATTTTTTGATGATTTGGGGGTGGATTACTCGTTGATCATTCCTAACCGTTTTACCGATGGCTATGGCTTAAATCCAGACATCGTTGCCAAACTGGATGTGCATGTGATTATCACCGTCGATAACGGCATCTCTGCGATTGAAGCGGCGCACATTTGTAAAGAGCAAGGGATTGATCTTATCATCACCGATCATCACAGTGTTCCTTCCATCTTGCCCGATGCGTACGCGATTGTCAATCCCAAGCAAGAAGATTGTGCTTTTCCGCATTGTGAAATTTGTGGCGCGCAAGTGGCGTGGTACTTGGTCGCAGCACTCAAAGAAGAACTTGGCGTTGAGTATGATCTCTCTAGCTTTTTAGACTTGCTGTGCATCGCCATTATGGCAGACATGATGGCACTGGTTGGGATGAACCGCGTGATGGTTAAAAAAGGGATTGTCGAGCTTAACCACTCCAAGCGTGCCGCCTTTGAAGCGATCAAGCAGTACTTTGGTAAAGCAACCTTGGAAGGCGATGATATTTCATTTTTGATAGCACCTCTGATTAACAGCTCAGGGCGCATGGAAGATGCGATTTTCTCGTATGAATTTTTGAAATCCAAAAATGTGAATGACGCACTGGTTAAACTCGATTACATTGTCTCATTGAATGAAGCGCGCAAAGAAGAAGAGCGGCTTTTATTTGAAGCCACGCTTCCGTACGTCAAAGAGGGTGAAAATATCATCGTGGCGTGGGGTGAAGAGTGGCATGAGGGTATCGTAGGGATCGTCGCTTCACGGCTTTCTAAACGCTTTAAAAAGCCTGCGATTGTCTTTTCTATTCGCAATGAGAAAGCCAAAGGGAGTGCGAGGGGCATTGGTGATGTCGATATTTTAGAACTGATTCGCTCCCAAGAGGCGATATTGCTCGGTTACGGTGGTCATAAAGGGGCTGCGGGTGTTTCGATTGAGATCAAACATTTGGAGCAGTTTCGTGCCAATTTAGAGCAAGCATCGAGCCATTTAAACAAAGAAGCCTTGGAAGCGGATAATGATCTTTTAGGCGAAATCAGCGCCGATCAGATTGATTTTGAGTTACTCGAAATTTTGGAAAACCAAGAACCTTACGGGCAAAAAAACCCAAAACCAAGCTTTTTACTGCGCAATATCGCGGTGAAAGTCGATCGATTGATTGGTAAAGATGGACAACATTTGAAGCTTATTTTGCAAGAGGGAAGTAATGCCCTTGAAGCACTGTTTTTCAATTACGATATGAAAGCCAAACAAGGCGATCACATCGACATTCTCTTCACCGTTTCGCGCAATGACTATCGAGGGCTTGTGACGCCTCAGCTTTTAATTAAGCAGATCGTGAAAAAGTATTAGAAAAATGTACTAAAACTCTCTTCCATCTTTAACAGGTACAAAGAGGCAATCCCCGATTGTCTCTTTGCGTATGCCCTCTTCTGTTTTGATAAAACGGGTAATGATCTGTTTAGTACCTTTTTCAATGGGCGCAACCAAAATCCCCCCTACTTTTAACTGTTCAAAGAGTCTTGGCGGCACTTCTGGCGTCGAAGCAGAAAAGAGGATACGATCGTAGGGAGCAAACTCTCTCCACCCATTTTGCCCGTCGTCAAAACGCGTGTGAATGTTAGAAATTCCCAAGAGTTTAAAACGCTCACGCGCCTCTTTTAGTAGGCGTTCGATGCGTTCAATCGTAAAAACTCTGCGGATAATTTTACTGAGAATAAGCGCTTGATAGCCACTGCCACAGCCGATCTCCAAAACACTGTCCGCACCTTTACATGTAAGCGCTTCGGTCATTTTAGCAACCGTCAGAGGCGAGCTGATCCATTGGTTCGCAGCCAAGGGCAGAGCGTCGAGTTTGTAAGCGTGCATGCTCATGCCTTGTGGCACAAAAAGCTCACGCTCACTCTGGCAGAACGCGTCATACACGTTGGGGCTGATGGGACATATTTTGGCGATTTCATCTACCATTTTCTTGTGTTTTTGAAAACTGATTTTCTCTTTAAAGTGAGCCGTTTGCGGCATTATGGTTTAATCCTATATCAAGGTATCGTCGCATTTTTTTGATCTCGTTCGTATCAAAAGAGTGCAGTATTACAGTAGCGCTATCATCGCTCGTTACCTCGCCAAATGGGGAGATAATCGCACTGCCTTTTGCCATACTCTCATCCGCTCCATTAGCACACAGCACATAGGCTTGATTGGCAATGGCGAGTGCGGTCGTGAGTATCTCAAAGTGCTTTTTGCGAAGCGTGCCCCAGTAAGCAGGGACTAAAATAAGATCCGCCCCTTTGATCTGCTCCCAAAGCTTTGGGAAGCGAAGTTCAAAGCAGATAAGTACAGCAATTTTTATTCCATCCACGTCGATGATGCCAATCTCTTCAGGGTTTCCTGCTTGAAAATAGTGCTCTTCTTCGCCTAAGGGGAACAATGTTGCCTTTGCGCGCGAGAAAATAAGCGCTCCATGGTGAAACAGTTTGAAGTTATTTACATAGTCAGTCTCTGTTTTTTCAATTAAAGTGAGCCCAAATGTTTTACATGTAGAAAGTTTTTCAAGTTTTGGAATAACCGAAGCCGAAAAGACTGCGGCTTCTTCCATCGCGTCGTAACTGTAAGCGCTTAAGCAGAGCTCCGGCGCTAACGCGATGCAATTATCAGGTGTTTGCTCAAGAAGTGTTTGCAACGTCGCAAAATTTTCCCCAAAGCTTCGTCCTTCATAGGCAAATTGTAAAGCGCAGAGCATCGGTTTAGAAGTCATCGAACGTTAGACTTCCTTTGCTGTAGTTGGAGACATTGCCTTCAAAAAAGTTGGTTTTTTGGTCGTTAAATTTCGAAAAGTCATCGACCCATTTGATCGGATGTTTCGCGTTGTAAAGCTTCTCAAAACCCACAGCGGTTAAACGGTCATCAATGAGGTAGTGAATGTACGTCTCGATGATGTCATCGGTAAAGCCCATAATTTGATTTTGGGTGATGTATTTGCCCCACTCGATCTCAAGATCGCCTGCTTTTTGGAACATATCGTAGACTTTGGCTTTGAGTTCCGTGGTGAAAAGATCAGGTCGCTCTTTTTGAACGGAATTAATCATGTTTTGAAAGATCAGAAGATGCGTAATTTCATCGCGTTGAATAAAGCGAATCATCTGCGCACTGCCAAGCATTCTTCCTGCGCGTGCAAGCGCGTAAATCGCGGTAAAACCAGAATAAAAATAAATGCCCTCTAAGATTTGGTTGGCAAACATCGCTAAGACGAGTTTTTCATCGGTCACATCGCCTGCGAGCTCTTCATACACGCTGGAGATATAGTCATTTTTGCGACGCAAAACCTCATCGTGTTTTTCCATCTCGTAAATCAAATCGGTGTTGTCGCAAATCGCTTCGACCATAACGGCATACGATTTTGAGTGGTTCGCCTCTTCGTAGGATTGACGTGAAAGACACGCATTGATCTCGGGTGCGGTGATGTAAGGATTGATGTTATCGGTGAGGTTATTGGTCTGGAAACTGTCCATGCTGATCAGTTGTGACCACACCAGATCGTACATCCGTTTTTCGGCATCGGTGAGGTTGCGGTTGTAGTCGATGACATCTTTAGTCGTGTCGACCTCTTTGGGAAACCAAGTATTGGCCTCCATCATGTCCCAAAGTTTGAGTGCCCATGTGTATTTTGCTTTGGTAAAATTTAAAATTCCGTGTGGATTTCCGCCAAAGACTCTGCGATCATTGATGCTCTCATCTGAGTTTGGGTTGTAGATTTTCTTGCGCTCCATTGCCATTCCTAATACGTTAATCTAGGAACTATTTTATCGAAAATTTCTTAATTCTATGGGCAGTAAAGGGTTTAGTTGGCTCACATCAAACTGATTTTGTTGCTCTTTTGTTGCTTTTACATGTAAATCATTTTAAAGATGCTAAACTCCCGTGCAGACAGTTTTTTAACGCACTTTTGAGGAGAACATCAAGCACGATGAAACAGCACCCAAAGCCACATAACGATGAAATCGACGCTTTATGGGAACAAGCGCTAAACCTTCATAAGCGTTCACACGACGATGAAGCTCAAAAACTGTATGAGAAACTTTTAACCATTCAGCCGCATGCACACGCTTACTACAATTTAGGCACGATTTTTCAAAAACAAGAGAAGCTTGAAGAAGCCATCGAAATGTATGAAGAAGCCATCGCATTGCAGCTGAATCATCCAAATGTTTATTACAATTTAGGCGTTATTTTTAAAACACAAAATAGATTTGAAGACGCTGCTACACTCTACGAAAAAGTCATCGCACTGAGTCCAGATCATGCCAATGCCTACACCAATTTAGGCAATATTCGCAAAGAGCAAAACAGACTTGAAGACGCGATGGCATTCTATGAAAAAGCGATTGCTTTAAATCCAAACAATACCAATGCTCACCTTAACAAATCGCTCATTCTTTTGGCAAAGGGCGATCTTTTAGAGGGGTTTGCGCTGTATGAAAAACGAAGACCCGCAAGAGCGTTTTTAAAGCCTACTTGGAACGGGGTAGATTCGTTAGTGGGTAAAACTCTTTTGATCTATTCTGAGCAAGGATTTGGCGATACCATTCAGTTTTGCAGGTATATCGAAATGGTTGCAAAACTTGGCTGCATGGTCATCTTTGAAGTCGCAAAGCCGCTTTTACCGCTTATGCGTCAATTACGTGGCGTTTCTTGTTTTGTGGAAAAAGGTGAAGCTTTGCCACCGTTTGATGTCCATTGCTCACTTTTAAGCCTTCCTTTTGCGTTTCAAACCACGTTAGAGAGTATTCCTTCAAAAGAAAACTATTTGACTGCTGATCCTCAAAAAGTTGCTGATTGGCAGAAGTTATTAAGTGGGACAAAACCCAAAGTCGGGTTGGTTTGGAGCGGTAGCGAGACCAATAAGGGTGATGCGTATCGAAGTATTTTTTTAGAAACATTGCTTGCATCTCTTCCCAAAGGTTTTGAGTATATTTGCTTGCAAAAAGAGGTGCGACAGAGTGATCACACTGCTTTAGAAAATTCTCCGATCCGTTTTTTTGGGGAAGCACTGCATGATTTTAGCGATACCGCAGCGGTCTGTTCTCTTATGGATTTGGTGGTAAGTGTCGATACAAGTGTTGCACATTTATCTGCGGCTTTGGGTAAAAAAACTTTGGTGCTTCTGCCGTTTGCTCCTGATTGGAGGTGGCTGCTTGAGCGAAACGATAGCCCTTGGTATCCTACGATTCAGCTTTTAAGGCAAGATACAATGGATGATTGGCAGAGTGTGTTACACCAACTTAACCAAATATTTCTTAATTTCGAAAGGCAATAGGAAGTAAGCTCAAAAGCTCCGTTTGATCAAAAGCACGTATTTGTGGAGCAGTATGACCCATCGTTTCGGTTACATGTAAATAATTTTGCAGGTAATAAACACCTTGATAACCTTTTACATGTAAATCTTCAATGATCGCATTGATGTCAGCAGTTGTGAGCAGATCACGGTGCAGTGTGGTACGCACTTCAAAAGGGAATTGGCTTTGAATAAGCAGGGTTAAACTCTGCTCAAAGCGCTCAAAATGGCGATGATGCGTTAGGGTTTCATACTGCTGTTTTGGGGCTTTATAATCAAGCGCTATGTAGTCCACAAGCTTTTGATCGATTAAACGCTCTAGTAGCTCTGGATTGGTGCCGTTGGTATCAATTTTAATCTTATAGCCTAAGGCTTTAATCGCTTCGCAAAAGAGCTCAAGATGTGGGTAAAGGGTACATTCGCCGCCACTTAAAACGACACCATCCAGACGGCCTTGGCGACTGCGTAAAAATTGAAGGGCACATTCGAGGTCAATCGTTCCAGTTTCGCGTACGATTTGAGGATTGTAGCAATATGGACACGCCATATTGCACTTGGCAAACCAAAAAATAGACGCTAGATGATCGGGATAATCCAGCGTCGTAAATTTGGTAATGCTGTGGATTGCCTTATCGGCAAGAGCATTTTTCAACAAATTGAATGCGCTCTCTGTGTTCGCCTGTTTTACCAACATTAAAACTCTCTACGGGTCTGTGGTAGCCCATAACACGGGTGTAGACGATACATTTGGTACGTTTTTCTTTTAACTTCTCTAAAATTTCGGTTTGACTCACGATACTTCTCCTTTTTTGAATTGTTCGACTAATTCTTCATCGCATTTCGGGCAAAATTCATGCTCACCACTGATGTAGCCATGCTTCTCACACACCGAAAAGACGGGTGTGATCGTAAGGTATGGCATACGGTAGTTCGTAATGACATTTTTAACCAACTTTTTGCACGCTTCACTTGAACTAATGCGCTCTTTCATATAAAGATGCAGAACGGTTCCGCCTGTATAGGAGCATTGAAGGTCATCTTGGAGATCCAATGCTTCAAAAGGATCATCGGTAAAATTCGCAGGAAGTTGAGAGGAGTTGGTGTAATAGACATTTTTTCCCGATCCTGCTTGGATGATCTCAGGGTAGCGTTTTTTATCTTCTTTGGCAAAACGGTATGTCGTTCCCTCTGCGGGAGTTGCTTCAAGGTTGTAGAGATTTCCACTCTCTTCTTGATACGCGACCATTTTGTTGCGCACAAATTCTAAGATTTCGTGAGCAAATTCCATTCCATACTCATCGGCAATTGTGTGTTTGTCATCTGTAAAGTTACGGATCATTTCATTGATTCCGTTTACGCCAATGGTCGAAAAGTGACTGTTAAATCCTGGTAAATAACGTGCCGTATAAGGGTAAAGTCCACGGTTGTACATCTCTTGAACGAACACACGTTTTTTCTCGAGTGTCGATTTTGCCAAATCCATCAGGTATTCAAAGCGCTCCATCAACTCCGCTTTATTGCCTTTGTAAAGATAGCCAAGACGTGCCATATTAAGGGTTACGACACCGATGCTTCCTGTCATCTCCGCACTTCCGAAAAGTCCACCACCGCGCTTTAAAAGCTCTCTAAGATCGAGTTGCAAACGACAACACATGGAACGTACGTGACCAGGTTTATAGGCTTTGGGGTTTTCGATGAGTTTTCCATCCACATCTCTAACGTATTGGCTTCCGATGAAGTTTTGAAAGTACGAAGAGCCTATTTTGGCAGTATTTTCAAAAAGGAGTTCGGTGTTCTCACCATCCCAATCAAAATCTTCGGTAATATTCACGGTCGGAATCGGAAAGGTAAAGGGTTGACCTGTTTTATCACCCTCGGTCATCACTTCATAGTAGGCTTTATTGATCTGATTCATCTCTTTTTGGAAATGTTTATAGGTCATCGCCTCCAGTGAGTTCACACCGCGTTTTTTTGCCTCTTCAATCAGCTCTGCATCGTTAATCTCTTTGAAAAGATGGCGTTGGTTTGACGTTGGGATTTGATCTGCCAAATCGGTTGGCACGGTCCAGTCAATCGTAATGTTGGTAAACGGACTTTGTCCCCAACGTGCAGGAACATTGAGATTGTAAATAAAGCTACGAATCGCTTTTTTAATCTCTTTGAATGAGATTTTATCTTTAAACGCGTACGGCGCTAAGTAGGTATCAAATGAGCTAAATGCTTGTGCCCCTGCCCATTCGCTTTGTAAAATGCCTAAAAAGTTTGCCATCTGCCCGAGTGCTTCACGAAAGTGCATCGGAGGGCGACTCTCCACGCGACCTCTCACGCCGTTAAAGCCTTCATCCAAAAGTACGCGAAGGCTCCAACCTGCACAATACGCGGTTAAACAATCCAGATCATGGATGTGGTAGTCGCCATTACGGTGGGCTAAACCCTCTTCTTTGGAGTAAATTTTATCGAGCCAGTAGTTAGCGATGACTTTGCCTGCGGTATTGTTCACAAGTCCCGCATTGGAGTAGCCGGTGTTGGAGTTTGCTTTAATTCTCCAGTCGCTTTTGCCAATGTACTCTTCAATCGTTTGACTGGAATTGACATAGGTTGTATCTTCACTCAGCCCGTAAATATGCTCGCGTTGCATTTTGTGGGTATGGCGGTAGAGAATGAAAGAGCGCATCACATCAAAATAGCGTGATTTGTAAAGCTCTTGTTCGATCATATCTTGGAAGTCTTCGACCGCTGCTACCCGTTTCTTCTCGATCCGCTTTTGAATCTCTTTGAAAATGCTTTCATCGTAAGTGACACCTTCACTTTTAAAGGCCTTTTTGATGGCGTCTTCGATCTTGTAGGGTTGAAATTCTTCGGTTGTACCGTCGCGTTTGAGAACTTTGGTGAGCATGGTTATCCTAGATTTAAAAGTAGAGAAGATTATAGTAAGTATAAAATTTAAAGAAACTTAATAATTAACCTGAAACACTTATGTCACAGTTTGTAAATATAGCTTTTTTGGCTGCTTTTCTTAATGCGGTAAGTGTCTTAAATATGGGATTATAGTCAATTTTATGCTTTTAAATATTAAAATTTAGAATTAATTTTTATTTCAAGTTATACTGTGTCAAGCGCGCGCTTGAGCGCTGCGTTTACATGTAAAACGGTTGTGTCAAACAGCGGTAAATGGCAGCTTCTTTGATCCAGTAAAAGACCAATTTCAGTGCAGCCCAAAATAACCGCATCAATCGTTTGATCATGACGTTTAAGCGCATCGATGATGTTTAGAAAAATCGCTTTGGAGGCTGTTTCAATTTTACCAACACACAGCTCATCAAAGATAATGCGATTGATTTTTTCGATAGACGCAGCATCAGGAATAATCACCTCAATCTGATGGGCATTTAAAACCTCTGTGTAAAACGTCTCTTGCATCGTAAACTTGGTTCCAAGCAAAATAGCTTTACGCGCACCTTGCGCATTGAGAGCGTTTGCCGTCGCTTCGGCAATGTGCAAAAAAGGTGTTTTAATATGTGGCGTGATGAGCGGAAGAATTTTGTGCATCGTATTGGTGCACAGGAGTATAAAATCAACCCCTGCGCGCTCTAATGAAAGTGCTGCTTCTTGAATGAGCACAGCTGCCTCTTCCCATTTGCCTTCGCTTTGAAAGCGTGCAATCGGTGCAAAATCAACGGAATAAAGGATGATCTTAGCGCTATGAAGCCCACCGCATTGTGCTTTGACTCCCTCGTTTAAAAGTGAGTAATAACTCTGCGTGGACTCCCAACTCATGCCACCGATCAATCCTATTGTTTTCATTTGCACCTTTACATGTAAAGCATTTTTTTATTGACAACCCTCGCACTCAATGCTACGATCGGCCACTTCAAGCTTGTTTTCAGGCGATTGAGAGCGTAGGTAATAGGTCGATTTAATGCCGAGTTTCCATCCGAGCATATAGATGTCATTGAGGTACTTTCCGCTAGCTTTATCAAGGGTGATGAAAATGTTAAGGCTTTGCCCTTGATCGATCCATTTTTGACGAATTGCACCTGCTTTGATAAGCACTCTTTGATCCAGTTCGTAAGCGGGCGTGTAAAAATTCCAGGTATCAGGACTCAGGTTTGGAACGACCACTGGGATCATGCCTGAGAGATTCTCTTCAAACCATTTGCGTTTATACACAGGCTCTATCGTTTGCGTTGTACCCACGAGAATAGAGATGGAACTTGTTGGTGCCACTGCCATCAAATAGCCATTGCGCATACCATTCTTTTTCACTTTTTCTCTCAAACTGTCCCAGTCGTACATGTAACCAAACAGTCCACCACGATCGACCAATTTTTTCGCCTCTTCATTGGCAGTGTCGATTGGGAAAATGCCTCGGCTCCATTTTGAGCCATCAAATTCGGGGTACATCCCTTTTTCAATCGCAAGGTTGGAAGAGGCAAGAATAGCGTTGTAACTCACGGCTTCCATCACTTCGTCGATTTTGCTAAAGTGCTCGTAGCTCCCCCATGCGATGTGTTGTTCTGCCAGCATTTGGGCTTCGCCCATCACCCCTAAGCCAATAGCGCGTGATTTAAGGTTGGTGTGTTTGACTTTGGCATGCGGATAGAAGTTCAGATCAATCACGTTATCGAGCATGCGAATTGCAATTGGAACGGTTCTTTCAATATCTTCTTTGGTATGAATCAGTGAGAGATTGACACTGGCAAGGTTACACACGGCAGTTTTTCCCTCAACCATCTCTTTCTCAACAATGAAAATATCTTTGCCATTGATGCTATCCAGCGCCGTTACTTTTTTGGCCTCTTTGGTTACGCCACTATCGACTTTGACCAAGTCGCTCTCTTCATAGGTATCAATGCTCTGGTCGTTGTAAACAATCTTGATTTTATAATGATTCGGTGCCGTATTTTGAAAGATCTCGGTGCAAAGATTGGAGCTTCGAATGATACCCGTATGATCATTAGGATTAGCACGATTGGCATTGTCTTTAAAACAAAGGAATGGGCTTCCGCTTTCAAAATAGCTGGTTAAGATTTTTTTCCACAACTCTTTTGCAGGTACATACTCTTTAGAAATAGCATCGTTTTGCTCATACGCTATGTAACGACGCTCAAACTCTTCGCCGTACACTTCAGCAAGATCGCCCGCTTCAGCAGGATCAAACAGTGTCCACATCGCATTGGCTTCAACACGTTTCATAAACAGATCATTGATCCAGAGTGCTGGGAAAAGATCGTGTGCACGACGTCTCTCTTCACCCGAATTTTTCTTAAGGTCTAAGAAATCTGAGATGTCCATGTGCCATGGCTCTAAATAAACCGCAATGGCACCTTTACGCGTTCCGAGTTGATCAACGGCAATGGCGATGTCATTGGTGATTTTAAGAAAGGGAATAACGCCACCTGCGGCGTTTTTATGTCCATCAATCATTCCACCCATCGAACGAACTAAGTTCCAATCCCAACCAATGCCACCACCAAATTTACTCAGCAGTGACATCTCTTTGTAAGAGTCAAAAATACCTTCGATATTATCAGGTGTACTTCCGATGTAGCATGAGCTGAGTTGATGACGTGTGGTTCTCGCGTTGGAAAGTGTTGGGGTTGCGAGCATCACTTCAAATTTACTAATCACATCGTAAAACTTTTTCGCCCAATCTTGTGAGTTCAGCTCATTTTGCGCTAAAAACATTGCAATCGCCATAAACATATGTTGTGGCAATTCAATCGGTCTTCCTTGTCGATTTTTGATCAAATAACGATCGTGAAGGGTTTTAATGCCAAGATAGGTAAATTGAAGATCCCTCTCAGGTTTGAGATGCGCTTCAAGATCATTAAGATCGTATTTGGCTTTCATACCAAGCGCGATACGTCCCTCTTTTTCACCACGATCGAGATACTCAGCAAAACTTCCATACCCCGTAAAGCCATTAACTTTATGGTAAAGATCATACAGAAACAGACGTGCTGCAACAAAAGTCCAGTTGGGACGATCAATATCGATCTTATCCACCGCCGTTTTAATCAATGTTTTTTGAATCTCTTCCGTGGTGATTTGATCGCGAAACTGAATCTTTGCATCAACCTCAAGTTCACTCTGAGAGACATTGTCCAAACCTTTGATGGCAGAGCTGGTATATTTTTGAATTTTTGAGATGTCTAGTGGCTCAATGCGACCATTACGCTTTTGGACGGTTAACATTATTTGAACACCCTTTGAAAGATTTTATCGACATTCTTTGTATAGTAGCTATAGTCAAAACACTCTCTGATTTCTGTTTCACTCAGTTTCGCTCTTAAATCTTCATCGCCTAGCAAGTTTTGAAGGTACAAACTTTCTCCTTCGCTGTTAAGAGCTGGTTTTCCATGCTGAAGATCTTCCCAGACTTTCATCGCATTGCGTTGAACGATTTTGTACGCATCTTCACGCGATACATTTTTAAGGGGAAGTTCGAGCAAAATGCGTTGAGAGAAAACAAGACCGCCTGTGAGGTTAAGATTGCGCATCATATTGTCTGGATAAACCACCAGTTTTGAGATAACACTATTAAGGCGATTGAGCATGAAATCGGTCGTGATAAATCCATCTGGTAAAATAAAACGTTCAACCGAGCTGTGACTGATGTCGCGCTCATGCCATAATGCGACGTTTTCCATAGCTGGAATCGCGTAGGATCGAATCATGCGGCAAAGTCCTGTAATGTTCTCACTGAGGACTGGATTGCGTTTGTGAGGCATTGCAGAGCTTCCTTTTTGTCCTTTTTCAAAGAACTCTTCACATTCATACACTTCGGTGCGTTGATAGTGGCGAATAGCAACCGCAATTTTCTCACAACTTGAAGCTAAAAGAGCAAGTGCATTTATCAGTGCAGCATAACGATCGCGTTGAATGACTTGGTTTGAAACAGGAGCTGGTGTTAGCCCAAGGTCTTCACACACATACTCTTCAAGTTCAATGGGGGAATGTGCCATATTTCCCATTGCTCCACTGATTTGTCCTACAGAAATGACTTCCATCACATTTTCAAGATTTTTGAGGCTGCGTTTGATCTCTTCATACCAAATAGCAAGCACCAAACCAAAAGTAATAGGCTCACCATGAATGCCATGGCTTCGTCCGACCATTAAGGTCATCTTGTGTTCCATCGCTCTGGTTTTTAATGATTCCATCAATGTTTTGACGTCTTCTATAATTACATGTAAAGAGTCGCGCATCTGAAGTGCAACAGCCGTATCGATACAATCCGAACTGGTCATGCCATAATGCACCCACCTACTCTCTTCACCAAGGCTGTCTGCAACACTGGTTAAAAAAGCGATAACATCGTGACGGGTTACTTTTTCAATCTCATCAATACGGTCAATATTAAATTTGGCATTCTTAACGATTTTTTCACAATCGACATCTGGAATGAGCCCTAATTTATTCCATGCTTTGGTTGCGGCTTTTTCGACCCTAAGCCATGCGTCGTATTTTGCCTCAATTGTCCAATGCTTTTTCATCTCTTCTCGTGCGTAGCGCTCTACCATTCTCATTCCTTGTCTGTTTGTGATTTTTCTGTGATAAAATACGGTGAATTTATCTATTATTGCGTGTTTTATGTAATGATTTATTTTAACAATATCGGACTAAAAAAGGGTTGAATTTTGGCGTATACTTTGAAAAAGTTTGTTCTTGAAAAACCAACACTTGCCTTTCGTTTCTTGATGGATACCTTTGAGATTCGTATGGGTGAAGCACAAAAAATGATTGACAAGCGACGTGTTTTTGTTGAAGGTGAACAGCTTCTGAAAAAATCAACAGTGATCGTAGGAAATATTAGTGTGGTCGTTTTTGAAGGTGAATCCAGAGGATTGGTTCCTGTTTTTGAGACAGAAGATTTTGCTGTATTTGAAAAGCCCAGTGGTGTGATGATGCACCCACGAAAGCGCAGTGATGGTTATACGCTGAACGATGAAATAAAATCATTGTACGGAAATGATGCTAATGCGGCACACCGGATTGATAAAAGTACGAGTGGGTTGGTTTTGGTTGGCAAACATAAACAAGCCGAAATTGAGCTCAAACGTCTTTTTGCAACGAGACAGGTTCAAAAAAGTTATTTGGCGTTGGTTCATGGGAAAATGGATGATGTGCTGATGATCGATGAAAAACTCAAACGCGATGTTGAGACCAGTCAAATTCGCCTCAAAGTCCATGTGGATGAGAGGGGCAAATTCTCTCAAACAAAAATAACCCCACTCCACTATTTTGAAGACAAAAATGCCACATTGGTTGAGGCGATTCCGTATACAGGTCGTCAACATCAAATCAGGGTGCATTTGTTCCACGTGAAACATCATATCGTTGGTGATCCCATTTATGGTGTTGAAGAAGAAGATGCTGAACGTTTTTTAGATGGTACAATGAGCCTAGAAGAACAAATCAACCTAACCCACAGTTCACGTCTTCTTTTGCATGCACAAACCTTAGCATTTGAATATAAAGGGATTTCTTATAAGATAGCATCACAGTTTGATGCTAAAATTGAATTTTACACATTGATGAAAGGTTAGAGATGAAAACAGTTGTTATTGATGGTATACGCGTTGCTCCAAGTAAGGTTGTTTGTATTGGACGAAATTATGTTGAACATATCAAAGAGTTAAACAATGAGGTTCCAACCTCGATGGTTCTTTTTATGAAACCTAACGCAGCACTCAGCAGTGAGTTAATAACAGGTGCGCAAACACCGCTGCATTATGAAGGTGAAATCTCTTTTTTAATCAAGCAAGGAAAAATCTGTGCGGTTGCTTTTGGACTCGATTTGACTAACCGTGAATTACAGAGTGAGCTTAAGGCAAAAGGGTTGCCATGGGAGCGTGCAAAGGCTTTTAATGGTGCTGCTGTTATGAGTCCGTTTGTCAGTATTGATGAATCTGACGTTAACAAACTCTCGATGCAATTATGTATTAACGGTGTGTTAGTACAAGAAGGAAATATTGATCTGATGATTCACAAACCTTTGTCTGTTATTACTGAGATTAACTCCTTTTCAACACTGATTGATAATGATATTGTGATGAGTGGTACGCCAAAAGGAGTAGGGAGTTATGTCAAAGGAGATCTGTTTATTGGTAAGATTTTTATTGCTGATAGAGAAATTGTTTCTCAGGAGTGGATCGCAAAATAAAAGAATAGCGCTTTACATGTAAAGCGCTTATTTCTCTTTTTTAAAGAGGACGGTTACCAATCCCCCTACTCCTACAATCACAACGATAATTAAAAATCCAAGTTGAAAAAGATCAAGCATTGTCATTTTTTTGCTCCTTATCTTTAAGTTGACCACAAGCGGCGCTAATGTCTAAGCCTTTGGATTGACGAATAGTACAAAGCACTCCGTGATCCACAAGATACTGTTGAAATGCAACCATATCTTTCTCTAGAGGTCGCCCAAATTCACTTCCTGGATGTGGGTTAAAATAGATGAGATTAACTTTCGATTTTATGCCGTGTAGGAGCTTCACCAGCTTCTTTGCGCTCTTTTGGTCATCGTTTACCCCTTTCATCACCAAATATTCAAACATGACGCGTTTACGTGCGTCTATGGGGAATGCTTTGACGGCGTTGATAATGGACTCAATATTATAGGCTTTATTAATGGGCATCAGTTTTTGTCTAAGATCATCATCAACTGCATGCAGTGAAATAGCTAACAAAACACCCAAATCCATCAGCCCAAGTTTTTCGATTTGCGCACTCAGTCCACTGGTAGAAATGGTTTGTCTACGAGGTGAGATGGAAAGACCATCAAGATCGTTAAAAATGCGCACCGCTTTACTCACGTTAGCAAGATTGTCCAGTGGTTCACCCATACCCATATAAACGATATTAACACGTCGGTTCTCGGCAATAGCATTGTCTCTTTTGATCATGAGAATCTGGGTTGTTATCTCTCCCGCAGTTAGGTTTCGCTTAAAGCCACTTTTCCCTGTAAGACAAAAGGCACAGCCAATCTTACAGCCAACTTGAGAGGAAATACAGATCGTGTAGCGTGTATGGTGAAGTAACTTTCCTTCTTCATCGGTTTGTTCCAGCTTCATCGGAAGAAGGACAGATTCTACGGTGTTGCCATCTTTGAGTACAAAGAGATACTTCTTGGTACCATCCCTACTCTCTTCAATTTTATCGATCGAAAGTGGATCAAGATAATAATGTGTATTGAGCTGCTCTTTGAGCTCTTTGGGTAAATTTTTCATCTCATCAAAAGAAGTAACATATTTTTGATACAACCATTGGTAAATTTGCTTTGCTCTAAAGGCAGGTTTAATGACTTCCGATAACTCTTCTTTAGAGAGATCAAATATATTTTGTTTTTCCATAATTCCTCAAATTTTCATATTTTTTTCTACATGTAAAGTGATTAGCGCTTTTGCTTGAGCATGATTTTTTATAAAATCACTATGTGCATTTTCATCGCAATAGTTGGTGACAACAAAAAGTCCAGAACAGGGTATTTTAAATTGGTTAGCAACGCTCACAATGGAAAAGAACTCCATATTCTCTAGTTCAATACTTTTTGTAAGCATTTCATTTGCCAACGTTGCGTTGGTAGTAATGTAATTACTTGAATTAACACAAGGAGATGAATGATTTGTTCCACGTGAAACATAGATTGTGTTTGCTTCAATTTGGTTTTGTAAAGGGGAATAACATTGATTTTGTAAGTGTCCAAGTTCAATATTGGCGGCACGATGACTGTAAATGAGATCAAGCGGCTGATGGTTCCCATAACTTCCAGCAGTACCTACAAAAAATAAAAAGGCAGGTTTTTCCTCAAGGACAAGTTTTGTGAGGTTGATGGCACTTTCTATCAGCCCAACGCCAATAGGTTTGGCAAAATCAAATGTTTCATTTCGCCCTGCGCAGAGAATCATAACCGTACTGCAATCCCCTCATTTCTGAGGTAACGTTTGAGATCCATAATATCAATCTCTTTGAAGTGAAAGATAGAAGCAGCCAAAGCTGCATCGGCACCATTTAAAAACGCATCTTTGATATGCTCCATCGTTCCTGCTCCACCACTGGCAATCACAGGAATATCAAGCATGCTACTCATTTGTGACGTAAGTGGAATGTCATAGCCATTTTTTGCACCATCGCAATCCATCGACGTTAAAAGGATTTCACCTGCTCCACGTTCCTGAGCCTCTTTTGCCCAAGCAAGTGCGTCGATTCCTGTATCAATTCTTCCGCCATTGATGAAGACATGCCATGAATCACCCGTGCGTTTAGCATCGATTGCCACAACAATACATTGTGACCCAAATCGTTTGGATGATTCGTCAATAAAATGAGGATTGGCAATTGCCGGAGAGTTAATGCTTACCTTATCACATCCTACATGTAAAAGACGGTAAATATCATCCAGTGTTCGAATCCCTCCCCCAACGGTTAGAGGTATAAAAACTTCACGTGCGACTTTTTCAACAATATCAACAATTGTCCCACGACCTTCATGACTCGCTGTAATATCCAAAAATGTGAGCTCATCTGCGCCTTCTTCGTTGTATCGTTTTGCTATTTCAACAGGATCGCCTGCATCTTTAAGTCCAACAAAATTAACACCCTTAACAACGCGTCCATTTTTGACATCAAGGCAAGGGATAATACGCTTAGCAAAATGCTCCATAAGGCTCTCTTTTTTAGGTAAATATAGGCACAAATGATAGCGAAAGAATTAAAAAAAACTTCTGAATACTAAGATTAATTAAGACTATAACTCTTTTATAAGTAAAGGTTAGCTACAATCGGTTAAATTTTAGAAAACAGGGTACAAATTGATAGAGGCAAAAAAGAAATTTGGCCAAAATTTTTTAAAAGATAGTACTGTTTTAAGTAAAATCATCCAAGCGATGCCCCGAAACGATCGAAAACTCGTTGAAATAGGGCCTGGCTTAGGTGATTTGACGCAAGAACTACTGAAGGTTAAGCCTTTAGTAGCATACGAGGTCGATGAAGACTTGTGCGTTTATTTGAGAAAGAAATTCTCAAAAGAGATAGAACAGGGGAGCCTGACATTGGTCCACGCCAATGTTTTAAACCAATTTGAAAAAGGGTCATTGCTCAACGAGCCCTATGATTTGGTGGCGAATTTACCCTATTATATTGCGACAACCATTATTTTGGAAGCTTTAGAAGATCCTTATTGTAAATCAATGGAGGTGATGGTTCAAAAAGAGGTTGCAGAGAAATTTGCAGCAGCTCCGAAAACCAAAGAGTTTACTTCTTTAGCGATTTTAACCCAAAGTATTGGTACTGCAAAGTTGCTTTTTGATGTCGATCCAACATCGTTTGATCCACAGCCTAAAGTAGTCTCTTCTATTCTCAAAATTGATAAACACAAAGAGTTTGTTGAAGGATCCTTTTCGGGTATCTTTGAAACCAAAGAGCAATTGCAAAAATTTAAAAAGTATTTGCGCTGTTCCTTTCAAAGTCCGCGAAAGACTTGGTTGAAAAATATTTCTTCTGAGTTTGATAAGCAGTCTGTTCAAGATTTGATGCAGATGCATGATCTTCCAATAACGATTCGTCCTCATGAAATAAGCGTCTTGTCTCATCATCTACTATTTAAACATTTAAGGTTGAATGATGCAAGAAAACGAAGTAACGCAACAACAGAATAACAGTAACGAGAAGCCTAGAGAAAACCCTCCAAAACCCTCAGGTCAATCTAAACAAACTCCCCACCCGAATAACAGAACTCAGGTGAACCCTAACCCAAATCCAAACACAAATGCACCCAAAGATGCTTCTGGTGAGCCAAGTGAGAAAAAGCCACGCAATAATAGAAGACGCAAAAGCAATAAATCTCCTACCGCAACCATTGAGGGGAATGAGCCTTGGCAACGTGATATGAAAAAGGCGATTGAAGCCAATCAAAAAATGCACAAAGATAGGTTAAATCGCTCAAATTTGCTTGACCAAACATCCAAAGGAAAGATCAAAATCACACCTCTTGGCGGATTGGGTGAAATCGGCGGAAACATCTGTGTTTTCGAGACCGAGACATCAGCCATTGTTCTTGATGTTGGTATGAGCTTTCCAAGTGAAGATATGCACGGTGTGGATATCTTAATACCTGATTTTAGCTATTTGCGCCAAATTAAGAAAAAAATTGCCGGAATTATTATTTCACATGCCCATGAAGATCATATTGGCGCACTGGCTTATTTATTTAAAGAGATGCAGTTTCCACTCTATGCGACGCCATTGCCTCTTGGTATGATCGCAAATAAATTTGACGAACACGGTCTTAAAGGTCACAAAAAATATTTTAGACCTGTTGAAAAACGCAAAATCTATAAAATTGGTGAGTTTGAAGTAGAGTGGATCCATATTACGCACTCCATTATTGACGCTTCTTCTATTGCAATTACCACAGAAGCTGGAACCATCATTCATACGGGTGACTTTAAGATTGATCATACGCCAATTGATGGTTATGTAACGGATCTTAACCGCTTTGCCTCTTACGGTGAAAAAGGGGTTCTTTGTTTGATGAGTGATAGTACCAACTCTTATAAAGAAGGCATTACGCGTAGCGAAAGTACCGTTGGAAAAACATTTGATTCTATTTTTTCCAAGGCAAAGGGTCGTGTTATTATGTCTACTTTTTCGTCAAATATTCATAGGGTTTATCAAGCGATTGATTACGGTTTAAAATACGGCAGAAAAGTCTCAGTTATTGGTCGTTCAATGGAGCGAAATCTCTTTACGGCGATTGATCTTGGGTATATAGAGCTGGATAAAAGTATCTTTATTGATCCACATGAGGTCAATAAATACCCTGATAAAGATGTTTTGATTGTGACCACAGGAAGCCAAGGTGAGACGATGAGTGCACTGTACCGAATGGCTACGGATGAACACCGTCATGTTAAAATTAAGCCAACCGATCAGATCATCATCTCTGCAAAAGCGATCCCTGGAAATGAAGGGAGTGTCTCTAAGGTACTCAACTTTTTACTTAAAAGCGGTGCTAATGTAGCGTATCAAGATTTTAGTGAAATTCACGTGAGTGGCCATGCCGCACAAGAAGAGCAAAAGCTCATTTTACGGTTGGTTAAGCCACGCTTTTTTCTCCCCGTTCACGGTGAATATAATCACATCACCAAACACAAAGAGACTGCAATGCAATGTGGTATTTCTGAGCGAAATATCGTGTTAATGAGCGATGGTGATCAAGTCGAAGTCTGTGCAAAATACATCAAAAAGATTAAAACCGTCAAAACAGGCAAAGTGTTTATTGATAACCAAATCAATGAGCAGATTGCGGATGACGTTGTGATTGATCGTCAAAAATTAGCTGATTCTGGTTTGGTTATGTTAGTGATTCAGCTCGATAAGAGTGATCATAAACTTATTTCTAAGCCAAAAATCATTAGTTATGGTTTGGTGCCTGATCGTGACGATAAAGCATTCTCCGTTGAGATGGAAGGTGTTATTGATCAATTTATTGCGAATGCCAAAAAAGAGCTTCTTGAGAATGCACGAGCCCTTGAAAATGAAGTACGCCAAGTGGTGCGTAAACATATTTACAGACAGATGAAAAAATATCCAACGATCGTTCCAACGATCTTTATGATGTAGGAACGTGTATGCAAGATTTTAAAGCAATAGCGAAAGAAGTATTAGAACTTGAAGCCAAAGAGCTTCTCAGTGCCGCTCAAATGATTGGCACTGAGATGAGTGAAGCAACAAATTTAATTGCTAACATCAAAGGCAAACTGATTGTCACAGGTGTGGGTAAAAGTGGACTTATTGGGGCAAAAATTGCCGCAACGCTTGCCAGTACAGGAACCAGTAGCTTTTTCCTTCATCCTACCGAAGCCATGCACGGTGATCTTGGCATGGTTGGTAAAGACGATGCGGTGCTTGCTATTAGTTACAGTGGTGAGAGTGAAGAGCTGATCAAGATATTGCCTCACATTAAGCGCTTTGAGATTCCTCTCATTGGAATGGCACGTTCATGTGACTCTTCTCTTGGGCGTTACAGCGACATTTTTATCCCGTTACATATAGAAAAAGAGGCATGTCCATTGGATGCGGCACCAACGTGTTCAACGACACTCACCCTCGCACTGGGTGACGCGTTAGCAGTTTGCTTGATGAAGAAGAAAAACTTTCAAAAAGAGGATTTTGCATCCTTTCATCCAGGTGGAAGTTTAGGTAAGCGCCTGTTTGTTAAAGTAAAAGACTTGATGCTAAGCGACGAACTTCCGATCGCACATGAGACAACAAGGCTTAAAGATGCCATCATCACGATGAGTGAAGGCAGACTTGGCAATGTTCTTATAACCGATAAAGATAACAAATTGTTAGCCATTTTAAGCGACGGGGATTTACGTAGAGCACTGATGCGAGATGATTTTAGTATGGACGCAACCGCCTACGAGTATGCTTCTAAAAATCCAAAAAAACTAGACGACGAGACGCTTTTAGCCAGTGACGCATTAGCTTTCATCGAAAAACATAAAATACAACTTTTAGCCATTACCGATAAAATTGGAACGCTTAGAGGTGTTTTACATATCCACCATTTAGTGGAAGCAGGAATAAAATAATATGGAATTAATGAGACTCAATAAAATGATTTCGCACAACACGCACTTTTCTAGGCGTGAGGCAGATGAACTCATCAAAGCAGGGCAGGTCAAAGTCGATGGTGCCGTTGTGCAAGACCTCTCAACGCAGGTGAGTTTTAAAAATAAGATCGAACTCAATGGTAGAGCCCTTTTTGAAAAACACGGTTATTCTGTAATTGCGTATCACAAACAAAAAGGCGAGTTAGTGAGTAAAAAAGATGATCGTGGTCGAAAGACCATATACGACACGCTTCCTGCTCAATTTGGACATTATCTCAGTGTAGGAAGACTCGATTTTGCGAGTGAAGGGTTGCTCCTTTTGTGCGATTCTCCCTCCGTTGTTTCGGCGTTGATGCATGGCGATTTAGAGCGTGTCTATTATGTGAAAATCAATGGTATGATTACACCTGCAATGGAAAAAGCGATGCAAGAAGGGCTTTACCTCGAAGATGCCCGCAAAGGTGGTCATTCGCACAGTGAAATTCATTCTATGGATTTTGCACCGTTTCTCTCGTACCGCATTATTAAAAACAGCCCAAAATTCTCAACGATTAAAGTGATGATTAACGAAGGTAAGAACAGAGAGCTTAGACGCTTTTTTGGCTATTTTGATGTTGATGTCGTGGATCTCAAACGCGTGAGTTATGGCAAAATCGATTTAGGCATGCTCAAACCTGGGAAACATCGCTATTTCACGGGTAGTGAATACTCAGCGCTGAGAGACTATCTTGAGTATATGAAAAAAGGTAAAGATAAGGTTAACGAGATTGAAGAGGATGATGATCAATAACTTCGCCCTCTTCTTTCGTCCTCAAGCGATTGAAGATTTAGCTGGGCAAAAACATCTTAGTGGTGAGCGTAGCCCTTTTCGTAAACTTCTGAAGTCTGGCTCAATGAGCCATTCGCTTTTCTTTGGTCCTGCCGGTGTTGGGAAAACAACGTTAGCCCGTATTGTGGCTAACGAGTTAGGACTTCCTTTTTACGAATTAGATGCGACGAGTGTTAAAGTCGAAGAGATTCGCAAGATTCTTTCACAACACCGTGGCGCTCTTCAAAAACCGCTGATTTTTATCGATGAGATTCACCGTCTCTCTAAAACTCAACAAGAAGTACTTTTGCTTCCCATGGAAAATCATGAAGCGATTGTCATTGGTGCTTCAACCGAAAACCCCTACTTCGTTCTTAGTTCTGGCATACGTTCACGTATGATGCTCTTTGAATTTTATCCTCTCGAAGAGGATGATCTCAAAGCCATTATTGAACATGTTCGCGAGAAAGTTACGTTTGAGATTGATGATGACGCTATTGCCTATTTGATCAGTTCAAGTGCAGGAGACAGCAGGGCACTTTTGAATTTACTTGAATTTGCGCTCAAAGTGGATTTACATGTAACGCTGGGTACCCTTAAAATGTTGCGACCTAGTGCGCTCAAAGATGGCGTGAGTTCCGATAACACACACTATAACTTGATTAGCGCGATGATTAAAAGCGTGAGAGGCTCTGACGTGGATGCGGCGCTGTATTATCTTGCGCGTCTCATTGATGGTGGAGAAAGCCCTGATTTCATCGCTAGACGGCTTGTAATCCTCTCGAGCGAAGATATTGGCAATGCAAACCCTAACGCGCTTAATTTGGCTTCTAGCACGCTTGCAAGCGTGAGTAAGATTGGTTATCCTGAAGCGCGTATCATTTTAGCGCAATGTCTGATCTATTTGGCGTGCAGTCCCAAGTCTAACAGTGCTTATATGGCAATCAACAATGCGTTAGCTTACGTTAAAAACGAAAAAGCACTGAAAGTTCCAGCTCATCTTAAAAGCCCTTCGCCTAAAGGGTATCTCTATCCACATGATTTCGGCGGTTGGGTGGAGCAAAACTATTTGGAAAAGCCCCTTCATTTTTACGATAATTTGCCGATAGGGTATGAGAAAACACTCTCGGAGTGGCTTGTGAAAATTAAGACAAAAGATACTAAATAATCGTAAAAAGGCACGGACTATGATAGTGTGTGGCACAAAGGTTTTTTAATGGATATTTCAACGACATCACTGCTTGCAAATCAGCTCCAAACGCTTGATCCAAAAGCGACAGCCAAAGAGAATGCCACAAAGATTATCCAAAACAGTGCCGATATTCCGTTATCGCTTACCGCTCAAAAAAGCACAACAACCCCCAATAATGCCCAAGAGGTCATTGGTCAACTGCTGGGATCTGCTGTGAGTGAAGCCAAATCGAAAAGTACCATTTTTGAGATTTTACAAAACAATCAACTTTTTAAGAATATGGGAAATTTTGCCGAAGATATTAAAAATCTAAGCTCTATCGTTAAGACGGATTCAACCATTGCGCAGCCTTTAGCCCTTTTGCAGATTTTTTCCAAGAGCATTGATCAGATTGATACGAAGATGCTCCAAACACAAGTGCAAAACTCGGGTGTTTTTTTTGAATCAAAGTTAGCGAATATTGTGACGCAAAAAGGGGTGCAGGAGAGTATTCAAACACTCCTGTCCGAGCTTCAAACTCATCTTGAGGGAACCAACAAAGCCATTGCGCCCCTTGCAAAAGAGATAACGGCGATTATGGATCGTCTGAATGAGTCGCAAGATCTCTCCTCTAAAGAAGCGCAAACAAGCCTAAAAAGTCTGTTAGATCTTTTCCGACAAAGTGTGAAACAAGAGATCGCAAGTGAGGGAGTGGCTGATTTTAAAGGTGTTTATCAAAACGTTCAAAAACTTAATTATGCGATTGCTCAGATGGATTTGATCCATTCTAAAGTAGAGAATTATGCTACCAATATGAAAGTGGAAGAGCATTTTACAACACAAGTGAAAGTTCTTTTAGAGATGCTAAAAGAGAACCTCAGTGCATTGCAACTGGATGAGTTGCAACCTCAAATCGATCAGCTACTCAAAAAAGAGACCCTCTTAAAAGAGCCTTCCACTGTGGCAGCCACTTTACCTTTAACTGAAGGATTAGAAGAGGTCGTTTTAGCCACGAAAACAGTGCAAGAGAGCTCTTTAGCAACTGCAATGAGTAAAAGCGCTTCAATGCCCCCTGAAACAGTAGAAGAAGCCCTTCAGATGGTGGTGAACCGTATTAAACAACAGATTGAAATTTTAGACAGTAAAACGATTCAGCAAGCAGACTTCCTTGATAAGAGTAGTACGTTAGAGCAAAAGATTCACAGCCTGATTAAACCTGAACTTTTTGTGGGCAAAGCCATTGCGCAAAAACTCTCACTTGACCCTACGGATGTGGAGTTGCTCAGCGATATGAAAGGCGTTTTAACCAAACTGAGTGATCATCTTCAAGCATCGGGGCAAAACAAAGAAGCTTTAGAAATTACGAATCGTCTGCTAACACAAATCGAGTACCATCAGTTAGTCTCCTATGTGAGTAGTTCGACACATCTGTATGTTCCTTTTAGTTGGGATGGACTCAAAGGCGGTTCCATGATGATGAAGCAAAGTAGCGATGATAAATTCCATTGCCAAATAGACCTTGATCTTGAAGCCTATGGAAAGCTTAATATGATGCTGGTGTTATCGGGCGAGAAGTATATTGACATTACGATTGCATCGCAGAAAAAAGAGTTGGGAGAGAAGATTACGCAGCAACTTGCAAAACTCAAACGTGCTCTCAACGAGGTGGGTCTTATTACAGGAACGGTGAAAATGTTGGAGTATAAAGATGTCAGTGTTGTCAAAAATGACTATTTTAGCGGTGAAAAACTTCAATTTGGGATTAATATAACAATATGAATACACCCTCCCCTAAACCTCAAAAAGCGGTTGCGCTCAAATATGACCGAGAGAAAAAAGGCGCCCCTCGGGTTGTTGCTTCGGGTAAAGGCGAAGTGGCAAATAACATCATTAAACTAGCGCAAGAGCATGACATCTTTATCAAAAAAGATGCCGATTTGGTCGAGCTGCTCTCAAAAATTGAACTCAATAAAGAGATCCCGCCTATGCTGTATAAAGCCGTGGCAGAAGTTTTTAGCTTTGTCTATAAAATTACGGGGGATAAACGCAAATAATCTTTACATGTAAGCCTAAATCCCTCGAAGTTTTAAACTCAACAACCCAACATACTCATGCAATGCAATGTAGCTTTTGTAAAACGAGTGCGCATTAGGTAGGTAATCCCAGGTATCTTTGACCCTGTGGTTGATTTTAAAGTTCGTCGCAGCAGGAATGACGTTGAAGCCAAAGTGCTCATAAAGACGGATGGATCGTCGCATGTGATACGCAGAGGTTACAAGATAAATGGTAGGCGTAGCCAGTCCTGCTTTTTCAAACGCAACTTTGCAAAACTGTGCATTTTGGTAGGTATCAAGACTTTTATCTTCTACATGTAAAGAGAACTCTTTGGATCCTAAGCTTTTAGACGTGGGTGTTGGGATTTCGAGGTAGAGTTTTAACTCTTTAAGGCTATCCAAAAAGGCATCGCTTTCCAAATACTCTTTTTGCATACCGCCACCGCTAAATAAAAGTGGCACATTGTTCGATTTCGCAACCATCAATCCCCACATCATACGCTTATACGCATCGCTGCTCAGTGGTAAATTGGCAACCCCTTGCGTATGCCCTCCTCCAAGGACGATCACCGCATCAACAGGTGCTTTTGTGATGCTTTGGTTAAAAGGCTCTTCAAGAGGTTTTAAAAGCCAATCAGCGACGTAAGCGTTGCTCAAAAGATAAAAAATGACAGCATTAGCTAAAAAGAAAAGACGAAAACGTTTGGCATAGAATGAGGCAACTAAAAAGAGGATAATAAAAATACCTGGTGGTAAAACCAGGTATGTAAAAAGCTTTGAGAAGAGGTAAACGTTACTCATTAGAGCATAATGGCACTACGTTCGCCAGTTTTAAGCTCCCCGATGACATAGCCATCACTGTGTGCAAGGACATCATCGACATTCTCAGGACTGACCACGAGGATCATTCCTACGCCCATATTGAACGTGCGGTGCATTTCGCTCTCTTCGACGTATTGGCTCATAAAGTCAAAAACGGGGAGGGTTTTGATTTTTGATTTATACACCTGTGCTTGTAAGCCTTCAGGAAGAACACGCGGAAGGTTCTCAACGATGCCTCCACCTGTGATATGCGCTAAAGCGTTGATCTTGGGTTTAAGCGCTTTAAAGAGTTTCACGTAGATGCGTGTGGGGGTTAAAAGCGTCTCGATAAGTGGTTTGCCATCAAACTCTGTCTCAAAGGTGTAGCCTAGTTTGTCAAAGAAGAGTTTGCGAACGAGTGAAAAACCATTAGAGTGAACACCTGAACTTGGAAGTGCTATAAGAACATCACCAGCTTTAACGTGTGGAAGACGGTTCATTTCATCTTTTTCAGCGATTCCAACTGCAAAACCTGCAAGATCAAAATCTTTACCGTGATACATGCCTGGCATTTCAGCCGTTTCGCCACCAATAAGAGAACATTCGGCTTGAATACACCCCTCTGCAATACCTTTGACAATGTTCACAGCAGCATCGATCTCAAGTTTGCTCATTGCATAGTAATCCAAAAAGAAAAGTGGCGTTCCAAAGTTACAGATAAGATCGTTCGCACACATGGCAACTAAGTCGATACCAACGGTGTCATAAATCCCTGAATCGATTGCCAGTTTGAGTTTGGTTCCAACGCCATCGGTTGCACCTAAAATAACAGGTTTTTGATACCCTGAAGGTAGTTCATAAGCACCTGCAAAAGAGCCAATGCCTCCGATAACATTTTTATCAAAAGTGGACTTGACCAGGGGTTTAATATTTTCGACAAATTGGTTTCCCGCGTCTATATCGACACCAGCGTCTTTGTAGCTGACAGTGCTCATGGATATGCCTTTAGTGAGGTTATTTATTGTTTAATAGATTTTAACAAAAGTATGTTAAAATCGTTATAAAAATAGCAAAAGGTGTTAGGATTCTATGGCGTATGAACATGCAATTGTTTTAACGGGTGGGATTGCCACTGGCAAAAGTACGGTCTCGTCAATGCTAAAATCACATGGTTTTGATGTGATTGACGCGGACGTCATCGCAAAAGAGGTTTTGCCTTTACATGTAAAAGAGGTGGAAGCACTTTTTGGAGATCGTGTCATTAAAGAGGGTACGATTGATCGTAAAGCACTTGGCGCATTGATTTTTAATGATAAAAAAGAGCGCGAAAAGCTCAATGCCTTTTTACATCCGTTGATTCGGCAAGAGATTTTCAGACGTTGTGACTTGTTAGAAGCGAAGCAAAAGCCCTATATCATCGATATTCCACTCTATTTTGAGAGTGATGGCTACGCGTGTAAGCTCGTTGCGGTTGTCTATGCACCTGTAGAGGTGCAGCGCAAACGGTTAATGGTGCGGGAAAACTTTACCAAAGAAGAGGCGCAAAAGCGCATTGATGCGCAAATTAGCATTGAAGAGAAGAAAATCTTAGCCGATTTTCTGATTAACAACTCCTTTGATATGAAATTCTTAGAGAGTGAAATCGAAAAATTTATCAAATTTGTACGAGGTATCTATGCACATTGCAAAATATAATGCGAATGGAAATGATTTTATTATTTTTCATACCTTTGTTGAAGTGGATCGAAGCACACTCGCCCAACAGCTCTGCGATCGACAAAAAGGTGTGGGGGCTGATGGGTTGATTGTGTTGCTACCGCATGCAGAATATGACTTTAAATGGCAATTTTACAATAACGATGGAAGCATCGCTTCGATGTGTGGCAATGGTACGCGTGCGTGTGCACATTATGCGTTTACGAACCAGCTTGCAAACGCTTCGATGCGCTTTTTAACAGGAGCGGGTGTCATCACTTCCGTGGTCGAGAATGATCTGGTTGAAACAGAGTTGACAACACCTAAAGTGCTCAGTGAATCTTTTGAAGAAAATGGCTTAACGTGGCATTTTTGCGATACAGGAGTGCCTCATTTGGTGACATTTGTTGAAGATATTGGCTGTTTTGACAAAGTTATTGCACGCCAAATGCGCTACAAATACAATGCCAATGTTAATTACGCGAGACTTGAAAAAAATGCTTTACATGTAAGAACGTATGAGCGTGGGGTCGAAGATGAGACTTTGGCGTGTGGTACGGGAATGGCGGCATGTTTTTACAGTGCGTACCGTCAAAAACTCGTAGGGACGAGCGCAACGATTTACCCTATCAGTGGTGATGAGTTAAGTTTGCGTATTGTGGATCAAAAACTTTTTTTCAAAGGTAGCGTTCAAAAAGTCTTTGAAACGGTGTTGGACCTCTAATTTCGTGAAAGTATTTTCTACTTTTTTGATCGCCTCGTGTCTGCTTTTGCAAAGCGTACTTCATGCAGGAGGCTTATCTTCAGAGTATTATCAGATTGAAGACAATGCTAAACAAAAAGAGGAATTTATTCGCCAGATGAAAATTCTTGTGGATAAAAGCAACGAAGAGATTCGTAAAGATCGCGAGTTTATTACCAATTTTTTTGCCAAAGCAATGCCCGATGCGTTTCGGGGGCTTAATCAGCAAAATGTAGGTTATTTGATCTCATTACGCAATAAATATGGCATAGAATCGCTCTTTGACAGGGATGAATACTTCAAACGTATTGACGTTATTCCAACTTCATTAGCCCTCGCACAAGCCTCTCTTGAGAGTGGATGGGGAAAGAGTCGTTTTGCCAGAGAAGCGAACAACCTTTTTGGTCACTGGACTTACTCTGGTGTTGGTTTGATGCCTCAAAATCGAATGATTGGTAAAACGCATATGATTCGTATTTTTGGTTCGCTTCAAAAATCCGTTAACGCCTATATGCTCAATCTCAATACCAATGACGCGTACAGCCTTTTTCGTGAAAGAAGACTCATCGCACGTAACAGTGGGAAAGCATATACGGGAATGGATGCGGCTAAGACGATGGTCAATTATTCAGAACTAAAAGAAGAGTATAACAAAATGATTAAGGAGATGATTGAGCAAAACAATCTCCTGATCTACGATAAATAGACGTTAGAGATTTGCTTCTTTCATAAGCTCAGTTTGATAGTGTGTGATAATCGGGTCAATAATCTCATCGTACAAGCCACCTTCCATAATCGCATCCAAACGGTACAACGTTAGCCCTACTCTGTGGTCCGTAATGCGGTTTTGTGGATAGTTATAGGTGCGAATTCTGGCACTTCTATCGCCTGAACCGACTTGAGTTTTTCGCGCTTCACTCTCTTTGGCATTGCGTTCTTGCATCTGCATGTCGTAAAGCTTTGCCTTAAGAACTTTCATTGCAGCATCTTTGTTTTTATGCTGAGATTTACCATCTTGATTGACAACAACAAGTCCTGTGGGTAAGTGAGTGATTCTTACGGCACTATCGGTCGTATTAACCGATTGACCGCCATTTCCAGAAGATCTCATAACATCAATTTTGAGGTCTTTTTCCAATATCTCAATTTCAACATCATCCACTTCGGGCATAACCGCAACCGTAACTGCTGAAGTATGCACCCTACCCTGAGATTCCGTTAATGGAACCCTTTGGACCCTGTGAACACCGCCTTCGTATTTGAGGCGTGAAAAAGCACCCTGCCCTTTAATAAGCGCGATAACCTCTTTATAGCCGTTAAGTACACCTTCACTTAAAGAGACCACTTCGACTTTCCAACCACGATTTTCAGCGTAACGAAGATACGATTTGAAAAGATCTGCCGAAAAAATAGCAGCTTCATCGCCACCTGTTCCTGCGCGAATTTCCAAAAAGATATTGCGATCATCATTGGGATCGGTTGGGAGTAAAAGAAGTTTAATCTCTTCTTCAATCTCCTCTTTGCGAGGTTCAAGAATTCGAAGTTCATCTTTAGCAAGTTCACCGAGTTCTTCATCATCAAAAAGAAGTTTGTTCTCCTCAATTTGCTCTAGTGTTGAAAGGTATTCCAGTGTTTTATCTTTGATTTTCTCTAATCCTGACTGCTCTTTGGAAAGTGCGGTCATTTTTTTAATATCAGTAGCGATATTAGGATCACTTAAAAGTGTAGAGAGCTCGTTGTAACGTTCAAGAAATGGGAGTAATTTATCTTTCAGCATGAGAGGAGACTAAAATAAAGAGGGAGTTGCCGCACGTTATGCAGCAACACTACCTAGCGTATTAACAAGTTGTGACAATCTGCTTACACGACGCGCAGCTGTATTTTTAGTTAAAATACCTTTGCCTGCATAAGAGTGAAAGTTTTTATTCACATTTTTCAACGCAACTTCAGCTGCCGCTTGATCACCTGCCTCAACAGCTTCTCTTACAGCACGGGTTAGATTTTTGATTCTAGTTTTATAAAATCTATTTCTTTCAGTGCGTTTTTTTGTTTGTCTAATACGCTTTTCTGCTGACTTGTGGTTTGCCATAGATAAGCCTTTCGTTTTTAAATTTAGGCGTAGATTATATAAAAATAAATATTAAATAGAACTTATTTTAAGGACATTTTAAAATAGAAAGAGCAATCTTTTCATCCATTTGAGAGGTTTTTCGCCGAAATAGGCTTTTTTCGCCAGAGTTTGTTTAAAAAACTCTTCTCTTCTCCATAATAAGCATAGTGAAATTCATAAAAATTATTGGCAATGTACTCTAAATGATCTTGTGCATTGGCATCACCTGCAAATAAGAAGAGGTCATTTCGCTCCAAAGAACTTTCCCAATCAGGCAGTATCTCAATCTCTTTATGTCGCACCCGCATAAGAGGAATGAGATTGTTATTAAAATTTCTATCTTTGAGCGATCGTTTAAGCAATGAGAGCTTGAATGGCACTGTTTGAATGTTTTGAACGAGCATTGGCGCTTGCGCCTCATCAATTTTCAGGGTAAAAAGAAGCGGGTGCAAATTGATCTCTAAAAGTTTTTTGGTTAAGCTCATCACTTCATCTTCTGCTAAACGGTGAACATGTTTAATGAAAAGATCCAAAGTAGGATTTAAAATAGCATTCACCGTTTTGTTAATCAGCACTTTGGCGGGAATAAAGATCGTATCAATATTGGAGCTTTCAAAAATGGAGAAATCTTCGAGCTCATTTTCGCGCGCGATGGTAATGATATGAGGATTCAACTTTTTGGCGGTTGCTAAGATCGAAAGGTTATTGGTATCATCGTCCGTTCCTGCAATAATGGCTACACAGCTATCAATGCCCAGTTGTTTGAGGATCTCTTTATCATCACCATCGCCAATCAGAATCTTAGGGTGGTCGTGAATAGCAGCATTAGGATAAGACATCTTTTGAGGATCAATTTCGGCAAAAGCAATCTCAAAATTATTTTGCTTGAGGACTTCATAAATACTTTTCCCCATTCGCCCGTATCCACAAACAATGTATTTGCCATGCGGAAGGCTTAATAGAGGATCAAAAAGAGTGCCAAGACCATAAATCCAGCGCACCAGTCGTAGTCTATGCGGCGTATTGATTGCCATATTGATATGCTCTGCAATAATCTCAAAAGGATTTTCAATGATTTGAACTCCCACATCCATCAGATTTTCTGTTTGATTTTTAGTGGTTGATTTGATTGCCATAAAAATAGTGGGGTTGAGAACTTTGGAGGTTAATGCGATGCGAAGATTGAGGGCATCGTTTTCAAAAAGACTCACAATCGCACGGCAATAGGGTGACTTGATTCCTGCACGCTCAAGCGCTTCTGGGTTGTACGCATCGGCATTGAGGCAAAAAACAGGCGGTGTAAAGTTTTCCAAAAGCAGATGATCTCTCTTTTGCTCCTCTTTTTCAATCACAACCGAACGAAGACCATACTCATTGGCTTTCTTAATAATTTCACTTGTAATGCTGTTATAGCCTAAGATAATAATATATTTCTCTTTGAGATAAGCCACTTTACGTGTAAATTTGGCTTTTTCAAACTCTTCTAAAAAAAGTTTATTTTGCAGGAGCGCAATGAGTGTTCCCACACTGTAAAACCATCCTGTTACGGTGAAGAAGATCGACATCGAGACCCAAATGCGTTGAGGATAGGTAAACACAAAAGGTGTCTCCCCAAAGCCAATGGTTGTAGCGGTGTAACTGATAAAATAAAACGCATCAAAAATAGTGAGATGATACACATTCCCCTCATTATCAACCCCATCAATCAGTAAAAGACCAATAATGGAGAGTGTGTATGTGAAAATTATCACCAAAAAAGGGGTGCGCATCCGCTGTAAAATGAGCCATAGTGAGCTGTGTTTCACGTAGCTTCTCTAACGCTTGGATTTGAGCGTATCACCGATGTAGAGCAAAACGCTGGTAATATTGGCAAGCAGTGCGCCTCCACTGAGGCTGATAATCATAGAGGTCACTTCACGATCAATGCTGTAAGCATACGCTGCAACCGTCCAAATCGTTGCCGAAGCAATGAGTTGAATATCGGCGACTAAACTGGTGGCTAAGAGTACTGAGCCTAATTGCGTTTTATCACCAATTTTAAGTGTTGTAGCGATGATGTTTACAACCAATGCGGCAAAAAGTTCATATTTACTGTGTAATTCAAGATCGCCCAAATCGCCGTAAAAAAATCCAAAGTTGAGCGTCATGGCTAAAATAATAAAGAATCCAGAAATTACTTTGTCTAAATTCATTCATTTCTCCTCGTGGTGTTAGGGTGTAAAGTACTATTATACCCTTTACATGTAAAGATTAAAAAAGTTTTGTTACAATTTGCGTATCATTTTACATGTAAAGAGAAAACAGGAAAAACAATGAAACTTTTTGGAACCGATGGTGTACGAGGCAAAGCAGGTAAAAAACTGAGTGCTTTTATGGCAATGCGTTTGGCTATGGCAGCAGGGATCTATTTTCGTAAAAACTCCATTACCAATAAAATCTTAGTGGGAAAAGATACCAGACGCAGTGGTTATATGATAGAAAACGCGATTGTCTCAGGCTTAACAGCTGTGGGATACGATGTCAGACAAATTGGACCTATGCCAACACCTGCCATCGCATTTTTAACCGAAGACATGCGTTGTGACGCGGGTATTATGATCAGTGCATCGCACAATCCTTATTTTGATAATGGCATCAAATTTTTTGACTCTTTGGGCAATAAACTTGGAGAGGTGGAAGAAGCGGCGATTGAGAAGATCTATTTTGATGATGAGCTTATTGAAGCCAATCAAAAAATCGAATTTGACATCGGACGATCTAAACGAGTCGATGATGTGATTGGACGTTATATCGTTCAGATCAAAAATTCTTTTCCAAAAAATTTAACCCTTAAAGGTTTGCGCATTGTGCTTGATACCGCCAATGGCGCAGCGTATAAAGTCGCACCGACGATTTTCAATGAACTGGGTGCGGATGTGATTATGATCCACGATGATCCTAATGGAAGTAATATCAATCTTAATTGCGGTGCTTTGCATCCTGAAGAGTTAGGCGAAGAGGTGAGACGCTTGCGAGCAGATGTGGGATTTGCCTTTGATGGTGATGCCGATAGACTGGTTGTTGTGGATGAAAATGGAAATCCCATTCACGGCGATAAGCTTTTAGGAAAGATTGCAACCTTTTTGCAAAGCCAAAACCGACTGGCTAACAAAGGCGTGTGTGTTACGGTTATGAGTAACCAAGCGTTAGAAGATTATCTGAAAAAAGCAGGGATTAAAACGTACCGATGTGATGTGGGCGATAAAAATGTTCTAGAGACCTTGTACAGGGAAAAAATTAACTTCGGAGGCGAGCAAAGTGGGCATATCATTCTCTCCGATTTTGCCAAAACGGGGGATGCGTTAGTTGCCGCACTTTCTGTTATGCACTGTATGCTCACAGAAAAGAAAAAAGTGAGCCAACTGCTCAATCCTTTTGAGCTTTATCCGCAGTTACAACAAAATATTAAAATTGACAATAAAATTCCTCTGAGCGAACTTAAAGGCTACACCTCTCTTGTCTCAGAATTGGAAAGTAAAAAAATCAGAGTGCTGATTCGCTACTCGGGAACTGAAAATTTACTGCGCATTTTACTGGAAGGTCAAGATGAAAAAACGCTCGAAGAGCAGATGGAAAAAACCGTTAAATTTTTCAAAAGTGCCTTAAATGAATAGAGCATGGATTGTTGTTTTGGGAGTAGGGTGTTTCATTTTTTTCGCGGATCAATGGATAAAAATGTTTTTTTTAGAAGGCTTTCGCTGGCAGGGAGAGTTCTTTTCTTTAATTCTAACCTATAATAAAGGCGTTGCTTTCTCGATGTTTGCCTTTTTGGAAGAGTACCTTAAATACATACAGTTATTGTTAGTGGGTGGCTTGGGGATTTACCTGTTTTTTCATAAAGAGATACTTTGTATGTACGCGCTTCCTATTGGAATTATTGCAGGAGCTGCGCTTAGCAACATTTTTGATCGGTTTATTCATGGCGGAGTGGTTGATTATTTCTTTTGGCATTATGGCTTTGAATTTGCCGTTTTTAATTTTGCCGATGTCATGATCGACTTGGGAGTGGTTTTGATTTTATACCGTTCATGGAGAGTGCCTAAAAAGGTGTTTTAAGCTTACATGTAAAGATTTTTTCACAAAAAACGTTGCATTTTCGTTTTTTTTTGGTATAATCTCAGCTCTTAAATTGTGTGGCCGCGTAGCTCAGTTGGTAGAGCACTACCTCGACAAGGTAGTGGTCGGAGGTTCGAATCCTCTCGCGACCACCATTTTTTTGTTCTCCCGTCTGTTTGGGAGTTCATACAAGTAAAAGGATTTATTATGATGAATGATGTTATAGCCTATAAAGATGGCGCCCTTATCATCGACACCCAAACCGCTGCTGTTTCCTCAAAGACTTACGAAGACAAAATCTTATTTGACAACTCTAAAGAGGCTCTTGAAGTGATTCGTCACTCCTGTGCACACTTAATGGCTCAAGCCATCAAAGCGTTGTACAAAGATACACAATTTTTTGTTGGACCGGTCATTGAAGACGGTTTTTACTACGATTTTCGTGTGAATGAAAAGATCGGTGATGCTGATCTTAAAGAGATCGAGAAAAAGATGGCAGAACTTGCTAATGCCAAGTTACCCATTGAAAAAAGTTATACGACAAAAACGGCTGTTATTAAACATTTTGAACACGATGATCTTAAGCAAGAAGTGTTGCTTCGCATCCCTGATGGTGAAGTTTCCATCTATAAGCAAGGTGATTTTGAAGATTTATGCCGTGGCCCTCACGTTCCCAATACCAAATATCTTAGATTTTTTAAACTGATTAAAGTCGCAGGGGCTTACCTTGGCGGTGATGAAAAACGTGAGATGTTGACGCGTATCTACGGTATAGCGTTTGCAGATAAAGAGAGTCTCAAAGATTATGTCACCATGATTGAAGAGGCAAAAAAACGTGATCACCGTAAAATCGGTAATGAACTTAAGCTCTTTACCTTTGATGATGAAGTGGGTGCGGGTCTTCCTATTTGGTTGCCCAATGGTGGAAAATTAAGAAGTAAGCTAGAGCAACTTCTTTTTAAAGCACATCGTAAGCGTGGTTATTTGCCTGTACGTGGTCCTGAGATTTTAAAATCCGATGCTTGGAAAATTAGCGGACACTACCAAAATTACGGCGAAAATATGTATTTTACTGTGATTGACGAAACCGAATATGGCATTAAGCCGATGAACTGCTTAGGGCATATTAAAGTGTTCCAGAGCGAAGTGCGCAGTTACCGTGATTTACCCCTTAAGTTCTTTGAGTACGGGGTTGTTCATCGTCATGAAAAAAGTGGCGTACTCCATGGGTTATTTCGTGTACGCGAATTTACCCAAGATGATGCACATATTTTCTGTACACCTGATCAAATTAAAGAGAATGTTCTAGAAATTTTGAGTTTTGTCGATTCTATTATGAAAACATTTGGGTTTAAGTATGAGATGGAAATCTCAACACGCCCTGAAAAATCAATCGGCGATGAAAAATACTGGATAGCCGCAACCGAAGGGCTTAAACAAGCACTCGATGAAAATGGAATCCATTATGGCATTGATGAGGGTGGTGGAGCGTTCTACGGCCCTAAAATTGACATTAAAATTACCGATGCGCTTAAACGTAAATGGCAATGTGGTACCATTCAAGTTGACTTTAACTTGCCTGAGCGTTTTGATATTTCTTATGTGGATGCCAATAATGAACATGCGCGTCCTGTCATGTTACACCGCGCAATTTTAGGCTCATTTGAGCGTTTTATTGGTATTTTAATTGAGCATACATCAGGAGAATTTCCATTTTTCTTGGCGCCAACACAAGCGGTGATTATCCCTATTTCTGATGCACATTTGGATTATGCGAAAACATTAGCCAATGCGTTGATGGCTGAAGGAATTGACGTTGAGGTCTCTTCTAAAAATGAGAGTCTAAATAAACGTATTCGTAACGCTGAAACCATGCGTGTACCGATGATTTTGGTGATTGGCGATGCGGAAGTTGAAGGACAGAGCGTTGCGGTGAGAGATAGACGCGAAAGAATACAGTATAATTTAACAAAAGAAGCATTAATATCAAATATGAAGGATAAACTTAGTGAGGTACACTTTTGAGTAAAGACAAAGACGTTATGCTAAACGACGAAATCAGGGCAGCTGAGGTAAGATGTGTTGGCGATGATGGCACACAATATGGCATCATTACCAGAAATGAAGCTCTTGCGAAAGCAGACGAGCTAGGATTAGATCTCGTTTTAATTGCACCTGATGCAAAGCCACCGGTTTGTAAAATTATGAACTATGGTAAGTTTAAGTATCAACAAGAAAAGAAGTTAAAAGAAGCACGCAAAAATCAGAAAATTATTGAGATCAAAGAGATCAAACTTTCTGTGAAAATTGCGGCGAATGATGTTAACTATAAAGTCAAACATGCTAGAGAGTTTTTGGAGGAGGGCAAACATGTGCGTTTTAGGGTTTTCCTAAAAGGTCGTGAGATGTCTAACCCAGAGATTGGTGAGCAGGTTTTAGAGAGTCTTTGGCCACTGATAGAAGATATTGCTGAGCGCGAGAAAACTCCAAAGCTTGAAGGACGTTATATTAATATGCTGGTGACTCCTAAAAAGTAACTCCAGTTTATCGCAATCTTTCCACTCTTTTAATCCCCTCTAAGGAAAATTAAGCTATTATAGCCGTTTTCTAACGCTAGAGGGGATATTTCCTCATTAGATTTTAGAATAATCACAAGGAGTAAGCATGCCGAAAATGAAAACGGTACGCGGTGCAGCCAAGCGTTTTAGAGCAGGTAAGAACAGGATCAAAAGAGGCGCAGCCTTTAGAAGTCATATTCTTACTAAAAAACCATCGAAAAGAATGCGTGGTTTGAAAGTTGCTAAAACAGTTGATGCACGCGATGAGAAGTCCGTTAAATTAATGCTTTGTAAAGCGTAATTTAAAAAGAGTTTTTGACAAGAGTCATTCACCCAACATGTAATGTTCCCCTCGTAATGAGGGTAAGTTCCCGAGACGGGACACCGACATTGATTTATTTGGTCAAGGAGACACCATGGCAAGAGTAAAAACAGGTATCGTCAGAAGAAGACGTCACAAGAAAATTTTAAAGATGGCAAGAGGCTTCTTTAGTGGAAGAAGAAAACACTTTAGAAAAGCGAAAGAGCAAATTGAGAGAAGTTTAGTTTATGCATTCCGTGATCGAAGACAAAAGAAAAGAGATTTTAGAAGACTTTGGATCACACGTATCAATGCAGCATGTAGACTTAACGACATTAGCTACTCACGCTTCATTAATGCCCTAAACAAAGCAAATATTGATTTAGACAGAAAGATTCTTGCAGATATGGCGATGAATGACCCTGAAGCCTTTGCAACCGTTGTAAAACAAGCAAAAGTAGCGCTTTAATACTTTACACACTAGATGGTGGTTTATCCATCATCTAGCCCCCCATTTTTTTACCTTCACTTTCTAGACTTTTTTTGTAAATACGATTATCTATAAAATTAAGAAGTAATGAAGATATAAAAAATAGCTATTGCAGTATTGAAAAAGTGTGTAAGGAAAAAATTTCCTTACACACGGTACTCTTTCTAAGGTTGGACATCACTCTTTTTAGGATAGATGAAAATCGTATGTCGTTCTACAATGATGGTCTCTTTTGCATCAACAGCAAAGGCTTTCACCGTAATAGGAAGATCCTCACCTTCGACTTTAAGCTCTTTAGGAACAGAAACAAGAATCACAACTTTTTTGACTTTTTCACCCGCTTTGAGTAAAAAAGGCTCGCTCGGTTTCTCGATTTTTATATCATTATTGGAAATGTCAAAATAGTAAAGATGGTCTTTTGAATCCGTATTTTGAAACAAGAAGGTATAGACATTTTCAACAGTTTTACCATCGTCTGCCATTTTGTAAAGTTGGCTGGTACGGTTGATATTTAAGAGCATATACTCTTTTTGAGTTCCCATAGCAAAAAGCCCGATAAGCGCAATACTTAGCGCCACCATATAGGCAATGGTTCTGAAGCGGAAATATTGTGTTTTCACACCTTTTTCTGCCGCATTATAGCTTGTCCATGTGATCAGAGACGTTTTACCTAATTTTTCCATCACTGGAGTACACGCATCCGCACACTCTAAACAGTTGATACACTCTAATTGCATACCTTTACGAATATCAATATGCGTTGGACAGACGCGAACACATGCTTCGCACCCTGTACAGTCATCGGTTGCCAAAGGAGGTTTACTTCCGAGTTTGTGACCTTTCTCATCGTAAATCTTTCCACCACGTTTTTCATCATAAATAGTTTGAATGGTGTTTTCATCAAAGAGTGCGGATTGAATACGTGCATAAGGGCAAATATAGACACAAAAATTTTCTTTAAGCGTAACAACATCGTACACTAGAAAAGCAGTGATACCTATCAAAAAGCCATACATAATACTATTATCAAGAGGGTTTTGCAGGTAAACAAAAAAGTCTTCTGGTGGAATAAAATACCACAAGAAGTTTGATGCTGCAAGCAGTGCTAAACAGGCCCAAATGACTACCGCTACAAAGCGTTTTACTATTTGCCCCTCAGGCTCTTTTTGTTTATTATGAATATTTTTTCGGATTCCTAGGAGTTGTGTTTGAATAAGATCGCGAAAAATAACCCTAAAAATAGTTTGGGGACATGACCATCCACACCAAACTCTACCACCAAGTGTAGTGATAAAAAAGATGCCTAAGAAAAAGAGCATGATAACAAAGGGCATTAAGTAAAGTTCTTGCATATCAAAAGCAGTAAAAAAAAGATTTAACTGTTTTTTGTCAAAGCTCAGTAAAAAAAAGTGTTTTCCCTCTACGGTAATAAATGGCAAAATCAATGCAATCAGTGTAATGATGCCAAAAACACTATAACGTTTTATCCTATAATAGATTGGTTGTGTCGAACAATCGCTATTACAATTCATGGTGTGATCCTTCTGGTTGGTCTATGATTTGCGTAATGAGTGAACACTCTTTCGCGGTTTGAGTTTTTGTAAGTGCCAGTGGTTGCTTACGAGAAGATTGAAGTAGGGTTGCTTTTGCTTTAACAAGTTCTTTTAAGCCTCTTGAATTGACATAATCTTTTAAAGACGTACGGCTTACATGTAAGATTTTTGCAATCTCACTAATGGACGTGCGATTTTCAAGCAGTTCAATCACTTGAGGACGATACGCATCAAATTTGGATTTGGACATACGCCCTTTTGGTCTTCCTTGCGCTTTTTCTTTGTCCAATTTTTTATTGAACTCACGTTGTTTCACCAGAAGATCCAGTAAGACTAAGGGTTTTGAGTCAACATGAATACAGGCATTTGCATCGGCAATGTGTATCGAAATGGAACGTGTTAGCAAGCACTCAAATACTTTGACTAATTCTTCCACATTGTTGGAAAAGGTTGATAGATCAAAAATGATAATATGATCATTTTTGGAAAGTGATCGTAAAAAACCTTTAAACTCTTTACGCTCTTCTAACTCCAACGTAGAATCGGAGTTCTCAATCTCTGTTGTATCGATTTTGAGATCGTGATGATGAGCGTATTTCATGATCTGTTTTTGCTGAACGATGATGGGAGCATCATCGCTTCTGTTTTTTAAAAGGACAATATTCATAAAAATGTCACCTTTTTATCATTTGTATAAGCGAAAGTATACAGATATTGACGTAGAAAGTCAATATAAAATTGAATTTCTACGTCAATATTCATAATAATCTAGTATTAGTATAAAAGTAATAAGTAGTTTTAAGCTTACATGTAAAAAGAGTTGGCTAGAATGCGTTCCTAAATTCATCCAGAAAGGTGGTGGATAGAGTATGCCAGGAATTAAAGTACATCCTAACGATTCGTTTGACGAAGCGTATAGAAAGTTTAAAAAACAAGTTGATCGTAACCTAGTTGTAACCGAAGTGCGTGCAAGACGTTTCTATGAAACAGCAACCGAAAAACGCAAAAAAGATAAAATTAGTGCGCGCAAAAAACAGTTGAAAAGACTTTATATGCTTCGCCGTTACGAGTCGAGACTCTAACACACACAGCCAAGAAGTTAGCTTCTTGGCTTCTTCTCTTCACTCTCAAAAAACTTTCTCAAAATAAACTAAACAAACCTATGATAACATGAATGCAAATATATTTCTCTTTGTTAGCAAAAGGGTCACAAGATGGATAAAAAACTAACCGTTATCGAGGCGGCAAAGCTTTTAGGCGTGAGTAAAGAGGCTATCTATAATCGTTTGCGAAGAGGGTCGTTACAAAGCGTTGTTGAAAATGGAGTAAAGTACATTTTACTAACAAAAAATAGTCTCAAAGAAGGTACGCCTGCGCGTAAAATACCAAGTTCTACCGAGAGTGCTTATGTAGAGCTTCTTAAACTTCAGCTTGAAGAGATGAAGCTTAAAAATGAGAAGTTAGAAGGGGATAAAGAGCGACTGATTGCCGATAAAGAGCGTTTGTTAATCGAATCCAAAGAAAAAATCGAGATGATCTATAAAGAGAGAGATGAACAGCTCAAAGCCATTCTTACGTTAGCCAATCGCCAAATCACACATGCTCCCGTAAACGAGACTGTCACAGCGGCTAACACATCTGCGACAGATGCTTCTATACCAAAAAGTCCTATTGAAGACGCTTTTTCTTTCGAGGAGGCGGATGTCTTAGATGAAGAGGAAGAGGGCGGTGTTGTGGAAGATAGGTTTGAGTCGTACAGTGACTGGCGAGATTTGCGCAGCTATCTTAAGGAAAAAGGATTTTCTAAAAAAGAGAAACAGTACATTAGCGATAAAGTAGGTCAAAAAGTGGGTCAATTGAATGATGTCATGGATAAAAATGGCAAACTTTTTATCAAAAAAGGAAAAAAGCTTAAAGAGATATTGGGAGAATAAAAAGATGAAGTATATTCGTAAAATTTCAGATTATATGATTGCCGGAGGCATGGGCGTGCTTGTGATTGCTAGCATGCAAGGATGTGATCAAAAAGATGAGAATAAAAATGTTCTCGCAGATGCTGCAAAAACGCAAGGTGCATTGGTGATTGTCGACGAAAGTGCCACCGGTGAGTATAAAATCGCAGAAGAGTACCCAAGCTCAACAACGAGGGTCATTGTGCGAAAGCCTGATGGAAGCGAGCGGATTTTATCGCAAACTGAAATTGATGCGCTCGTCAAAGAAGAAGCTGCTAAAATTGATAACAATACGTCTGCACTGACAAATCCAAGTATGGGTTCTGGTCAAATGGGATTGGGTGGTGTTTTACTCTCCAGTATTGCAGGTGCGATGATTGGTAGTTGGATAGGCAATAAACTTTTTAACAACCAAAATTACCAAAATCAGCGCGCAACCACCTATAAATCTCCACAAGCTTACTCCCGAAGTACCAGCAGTTTTAACAAACCGATGTCGACATCAGGGAGTAGCAGTGCTACTAAAAGCAGTGGCTTCTTTGGTTCTTCAGGCTCCAGCAGTGGCTCATCATCCAGTGGTACCTCAAGTGTACCTAGTAGTTCAGGAAGTTAATCATGTTACATGTAGAAAAAATTAAACCGTTAAGCAGAGAGTTTTTAGAGTCGATCGGCTTTTATTGGCACACGGATGCCGATCAAACATCGTATGTTGCAGATGAGCTTGTTCTTGTCAGTAATGATGAGGTGGAAGCGTATTATGAAGCGGCTAACACGCTGTACGATATGTTTGCACAGGCAGGTCAGCATGTGATTGATAATAACCTTTTTCATGAGCTAAACATTCCTTTTAATTTAGTGGAATTGATCAAAAACTCATGGGCAAATGATGTGCATTGGCATCTGTATGGTCGTTTTGATTTTGCAGGCGGTGTGGATGGTAAGCCGATTAAACTCATCGAATTTAATGCCGATACGCCAACTTCACTTTATGAGACAGCCATTATTCAATGGGCAATGCTCAAAGCCAATGGTATGGATGAAGCCAAACAATTCAATACCGTTTTTGAAGCACTGAAAGAGAATTTTAAACGTCTTGTTGTGTTGGGTGGCAATACAGAAGATTTTGCTGAGTATTACGATGGATGGAAGATTTTGTTCTCTTCGATTCGCGGAAATATTGAAGATGAAAATACCACACGGTTACTTCAAACAGCCGCAAACGAGGCGGGATTTCATACCGATTTTGCGTATGTGGATGAGGTAGGATTTAATGCCGAAGGGATTTTTAAAGAAGATGAAAATTTTGAATTTTGGTTTAAATTGATTCCTTGGGAAAACATCGCCATTGAAGAGGGTGATTTAGCCCTTATTTTGGATGAAATTGTGCGAGAGCAAAAAGCGATCATTCTCAATCCTGCCTATACGCTTCTGTTCCAAAGCAAGGCATTTATGAAGATTCTATGGGATCTTTTTCCTAACCATCCGCTATTGTTAGAGACATCGTATGAGCCACTAAAAGGCAAAAAACAGGTTGAAAAACGGGCGTTTGGACGGGAAGGTGCTAACACAGTTATTTACGATACCGATATGTCTGTTATAGCAAAAGTTGAGGGTGATTATGGCAATTTTAAACCCATTTACCAAGAATATGTGGAACTTCCCAAAGACAATGAAGGTAAATCCTACCAAGCAGGGGTCTTCTTTGCTTATGAAGGGTGTGGTCTTGGTTTTAGAAGAGGAGGGCTCATTATGGAGAATTTCTCCAAATTTGTGGGTCACCGCATTAAAGATTAAAGTATTGATAAGATTATAAGGAGAAAAAATGGCAAAAGAGCATAGTTTTGACATTACTGCAGAAATTGACAAGCAAAAATTTAAAGACGCGTATGAGCAAGCTAAAAAAGTCATCACCAATCGATGGGATTTTAAAGGCATTACGTGTGAATTTGAACACAATGAAAAAGCCAAAACGGTGACGTTGTTGACGACAAGCGATACAAAAGCGGATGCTATGGTGGAGTCATTGATTTCCGAAGCGATTAAACGTGACATCTCTTCAAAAGCACTCAAAGAGACCAAGCGAGAAGTCGCAGGTGGCAATAAAACCAAAGTCACCGTCAGCATTGTTGATGCGATTTCCGGTGAAGATGCGAAAAAAATTGTCAAAGAGATTAAAGAACTTAAACTCAAAGTGCAAGCTTCCATTCGAGGCGATGTGGTACGTGTGGAGGGCAAAGCGATCGATGATCTGCAAGAGGCGATCAAAGCGATTCGCGGATGCGATTTTGACTTTCCTGTCAATTTTACCAATCTTAAGTAGCCATGGAGCAGATACCTCCTATTCTTGAGCTCGTTCCCAAGATCAAAGGATTTTGGTGTAGGATTTTAATGTTTAGCCTTTATGGTGCGTTAACCTTCATCCCTTTGATTGTGGGACTGTGGATAGGCTATGTGTACAATATCTGGATAGGCATCGCTTTTTTTCTGTTTTTGACGCTTGTAAGCGGCGTCATAAGCTCGAAAATGCGTGTCTGTTCCATTCCTTTTGACCAACGCGAAATGAACTATTCGACGATGGCGATTGTGAAGTGGTATTTGGCGCGAAATATCTGTTTCAAATCGTAATCAATCCTTACATGTAAAATTTTGATATAAGGCTTAATGTGCGAAATCAACCTAAATACCATTTTTTTAAAAATACAACCTACGCTCTTAAAGGGCTTAGGGATATTATTGTCAATGAGACCTCTTTTCGCTTGGAATTGATCATTGTTCTGTGTTTATTGCCTGTGAATTTTTTAGTACCTTTGGAGCTTTCGTATAAATTATTGATGTTTATTGCTTTGATGGGAATGCCTTTGACGGAGGCAATCAACAGTGCCATTGAGCGAGTGACGGATTTGGTCACGCTTGAGTACCATGAAATGGCAGGGCGCGCGAAAGATGCAGGAAGTGCGGTTGTGTTTTTAAGCATCGTGATTGTTGTGGTTGTCTGGGGCGCTTGTTTTATTAAAATTATTTTTGGGTAATTTTTACACGACCGTTGTGTTGTATATGAAAGTTTGAGTCAAACATCGCAAGATTGTCATGCGGTTGTGTTAGCCTTTACGAAAAGAGAGATTCGTAGGAGGCAAAACGTGTCAGATAAAATTTTGGTAGGTCATTTAGCCATTGATAGAGTCTTGTATGATTTTATGATCAATGAAGCACTTCCTCAAACAGGTATTTCGCTAGAGCGATTTTGGAATGGGTTTGAACAAACCGTGCAAAGCCTTGCACCGTTGAATAAAGCCCTTTTAGACAAACGAGATGCGTTTCAAGCAACGCTTGATGCGTGGTATAAAGCACGTCGTGGCACTTCGTTGTCATTTGAGGAACATCACGCTTTTTTGCGCTCGATTGATTACCTCCTCATTCCACCATCACCTTCTTCTATCACACCTTTACATGTAGATCCTGAAATCGCTCATTGTGCCGCACCTCAGTTAGTCGTTCCTGCGGACAATGCTCGCTATGCGCTCAATGCCGCCAATGCACGATGGGGCAGTTTACTGGACGTTTTGTACGGAACCGATATGATAGAAGAAACGGTGGGTTATGAAAAGCACGGTACGTATAATCCTAAACGAGGTGAAAAAGTCTTTGAACTGACGTATGATTTTTTAGATGCCATTATCCCTTTAATACAAGGTTCTTACCGTGATGTCAAATCTTTTGCAGTGAGAGATAAAACTGTGGTAATGACGCTTTTATCAGGCGCTGAGACAACGCTTAATGTTCCAGAACAGTGGGTGGCTTACCTTGAAAAAGAGGGCGTGTTGAGCGCTTTGGTGTTTAAGCATCATGGTTTACATGTAGAGATTCAATTCGATGCAAAGAGTCTGATAGGGCAGAGCAATGTCGCTGGTATCAAGGATGTTATTTTAGAATCGGCGCTTAGCGCTATTCAAGATTGTGAAGACTCGGTTGCGGCGGTGGACAGTGCGGATAAGGTGAATATTTATCGTAATTGGAATGGACTAATGAAAGGTGATTTATCTGTTGATTTTGAAAACAGAGGCAAAAACATTCATCGTACCCTCAATCCCGATAAGCACTTTGTAACTCCCGATGGACAAACACTCACGCTCAAAGGTAGGGTGTTGTTATTGATTCGTAATGTGGGAATGCACATGTACACCGATGCCATCACCTACCGAGGCGAAGCCATTCCCGAGGGTTTTTTAGATGCGTTTGTCACCACGTTGTGTGCGATTCATGATTTGCGCAAACATGAAGGCATTTGCAACAGCGTGGAAGGAAGTGTCTATATTGTAAAACCTAAATGCCATGGAGCGGAAGAGATAGCTTTTGTAAGCACTCTTTTTGCGCAGGTTGAAGGGGTTTTGGGGCTTCCAGCATACACCATTAAAATGGGCATTATGGATGAGGAGAGGCGTACCAGTGTCAATCTCCAAGCGTGCATTGAAGCGGCAAAAGAGCGCGTCTTTTTTATCAATACAGGATTTCTTGATCGAACGGGCGATGAAATTCATTCGTGCATGGAATTGGGCGTCGTTGTTCCCAAAGAAGAGATGAAAAAAGAGGTCTGGTTGAAGGCATACGAAGACCAAAATGTCGATATTGGGCTTCTTTTAGGCTTTAAAGGAAAGGCTCAAATTGGAAAAGGTATGTGGACGATGCCTGATGCCATGAAAAAGATGGTAGAGGTCAAAATCGCTCACCCCCAAGCAGGCGCTACCACCGCATGGGTACCTTCTCCTACGGCGGCGACATTGCATGCGTTGCATTATCACTATGTCGATGTGATGGCAAAACAAGATGAACTGATGACACGGCAAAAAGCTTCACTCGAAGCGTTGCTGACACCGCCTCTTTTGAAACGAGCATTAAGCGCAGAGGAAAAAACCAAAGAGATTGAAAATAACATACAGAGCATTTTAGGGTATGTTGTGAGATGGGTCGATCAAGGTATTGGGTGCTCTAAAGTTCCCGATATTAACAATATTGAACTGATGGAAGATAGGGCGACGTTACGCATTTCAAGCCAACATCTTGCGAACTGGTTGCACCATGGATTGGTGAGCGAAACAGAGGTGAGAGAGGCGTTTAAAAAGATGGCGATAATCGTCGATCGTCAAAACAGTCATGATCAACAGTATAAACCAATGGCACCCCATTTTGAAAAAAGTGTTGCGTTTCAAGCTGCATGTGATTTGGTTTTTAAAGGAAGAGTTCAACCCAATGGCTATACGGAATTTATTTTACATGTAAAGAGAAAAGAGGCTAAAAAAGAGAGAACGTGAAACGATCTTAACTCTTCGGACGCAGCTCGTTTTGTGAGAATTTTATTGGATGAATGGTTACATGTAAAGTATCGCAAGGCTCATTGAGCCTTGCGATACTTCAATAGAAGACGCGCTTAGAGTGTATTTTTAAAGACGACAACAAGTCCCCATGCAATAAAGACTAATGCCCAAATAATCGTAATGCCAACCGTAGCATTGGCCAGTTTAGTAACGGTACCATCTGCCGTATAAAGACCTTTGGTTCGTCCTGCCCTCCATGCTAATGTCAGCATAAATCCAACGCCTGTAAAGCCGACACAGACAAATGTTGATAAGAACATAATCACAGTTGGCCAGTCAATATTCATTGGATAATCATAGATACTGTAGCCATATTTGCTCATGATATTCATGCGAATGACTTCGCGCAGTGTTGAAATGAGAAGTGCCGTTACCACTAAAACAAGGGTTGTAATGTAACTATTACTCTCTTTAATCACCATGAAAAGCAAGATAAGCACAAAAACTACAATAGCAAGCACCAATGGATGAAATAACATATGAAGTGTAAGAACCCATGCTGCAAAAAGAACGGCACTGATCAGTAAGCCTACAATAGCTATTTTCTTACCAAGGCTCTTCACAAATGCGAGATATTCAGCCGTATAGCCATCGCATTTTGATGTGTAATCTGTATAGTTGAGCAAAAAGATACCCACAACAGGTGCGCTAAGGCTCACCATAAAGGCTAAGCGCAGAATATCAATATGCAAAACAGTACCAGATGTGTCTATGACGCCATTTGGTGCGTACCAGTTCATCCACTGATCGGGTTGAATGGATTCGTTGGCAAAAGCATGCATCAAAACCCCTGCTGCGATAAAAGCAACAAAAGAGACACTGCCGATAAGCCATGTAAACGAAGAGTTGCCTTTATTGGCATAATAGAACCAATACCAAAGTGAGTACGCTAAAATCAGGATATAGATAAAAGCAACAACCCAAAGTCCTGATAATGTATTGGTGACGTACCAATTTGCATCATAAATGACTTGCGTAAATAAAAGAGGAGCGACCCCTAAAACAATGAGCATAGAGACACTAATTTTGGCAACCTGTGTCATATGCGCACCTAGTTTTTTCCAGTTTTCATCAATGGATTTTTTAGCATTACCAATCAAGGCAAGGGGTATTCCACCAAGCGCTAAAAGCACAAAAGCGATATGCAATGCCCATGTTAGAATATAAAGTGCTTGAAATACAATGGGATAAAAGGGTACGCCCGCAGGATCACGAAGCGTATTTAAAACAAGACCAATATCCATGTCGTCCTCCTATTTATTTTGCGTAGCAAGCCAAGCTGCTAGCGCTTTAGTTTCATCTGCAGGTAGTTTAATCGGTGGTATATAGCTACGAACTCCCGCTGCAATAACATCTGTTAGCACCATTTCAATCGTATCTGCATCCATTTCTGGAAACTTATCGGGTAATGGTCTAAATTTAGCTCCTTTTTCCAAGGAGTGGCAATTGGAACAAGCGATTTTGGCGAGCAACTGCCCTGCTTCCAATTGGTTTTCAGGCGTAATGGTTCGCAGACGATCAGGAATAAAAGGGGCTAGCTTTAACAAGCCTTTTTCTGCCACAAGTGCCATCTCGGACTTGACATGTTTACCAGGAACATCTCTTGAAATCAATTGATTACTGTAAATATATCGACCTGCAACATAAGGTTTACGCATACTCTCTCGCATTTTTTCACCCGGCCAAACGCCGATAACACCAATAACGAGCATCATCACGACGGCTAAGACTGTATTAATAGAGCGAGGAAGTGCAAATGCTAACAGTAGATAGAGCGCAATAATACTTACGACAACAATTCGCGTCATTCCATCGCGTTCCCAGAGGACATCATGGAAAAGATCCCATGCACTTTGTGGTAATGTTTGCACATACCATAAGAACGACATCATGACCGTAAGCCCACCAATCATTCCAACAACCGCAAGTTTACGTGTTAGCTCAGTTCTAAGATCTTTTTCTTTTAAACTACTACTGATAATAAAGCCAATAATGGCGGACATAACAATCATAAAACCAATGCGTAAGAACATATGTGGGAATGTATTGATACCAAAAAACGCGTCACTCGCTGAACCAGTTTGATACCACGCTTCAGTTCCAGGCCACATCATAAAGCTGATGATGCCGATAATGAGGAAAAGGGTAGAAATCGAAGCCAAAGCAAACATATAGGTAAGTTTTAGATGTGTTTTACGATCAATCTTCCCAATTGTATAAATGAGCGTAAAGACACCAATCACTTCAACAATAAAGAAGACCCATTCGGTTGCCCACACCCAAACGAAGTTATGAATCAACGCGCTAATACCACGAGGACTCGCCGCTGTGGCGGTATACCAAATACCAGGTCCCGTAATAGAACCGATGACATAAGAGAAGATCACCAAAAACATACCATACTTTTTCATATAGTCATAAAGTTCTGGTCGGTCTTCGTGGTATGCTTTGTGTGCTAAAAAAGCAAACAATAAAGCCGCGCCAACAGACGTATGCGACGCCATAATATGTATGCTGCCCGTAATTCCCATCAGCCAAGCTGAGCCAATTTCTGGAAAATAGAATAGAGGATATAATCCAATGTATTCCACCTAACACCTCCTTAAGATTTTAAAATGGTTTGCAAAAGCAGAGCCTCTTAATACGGACTATTTTGTGACATAATGTTGTACCAAGAGGGGAGGTATCTCTGCCTTTGCGAACCATTTTGATATTACATGTAAAAGGTGCGCTTGTGGTTAATGCAGAAAAAAGCTTAATATTTAAGCCATAATTGAGTAAAATCATACTGCGTTGCAACAAGCACGTTGTGTTTACCCGATGTAGGTTTGGCGATCACTTCGGGTAAACGGCACTTTAAAACTAAAAATTTTCTTATGTAAAAGAATGACATATAAGTGTTAATTTAATGTTAAATTTAATTAAAAGCAAAATGAATAATTATAATAAAATAAATTTATAATTTAAAAGTAACTATAGAGCAGAGTTATTGAATATAAAATTAAAAAATATAATTAATTTTAGCGAAAGTAAAAAACGAAATTGAATGTTGAAAAAGAAGAAAGAGACACGCTCTTTCTCAGTAGAATTATTTTAGCTTTGAGATATATTCAGCTAAAGCTTTAATAGAAGTATCATCAAGGTTTTTTACTTGTGGTGTCATGGTGCCCTTTAGTGGACCACCGTAAGTACCTTCTTTATAACCGTTAAGTGCAGCGGTGATTTTTGCAGCATCCCAACCCGCGATAATTTGTGATTTATTGAGGGCTGCTTTTTCTGCTTTTGCCCCGTGACAGGTCGCGCAGACTTTAAAAAGTGTTGCTCCATCTGCTGCAAAAATAGAAGTAGCACACATAAGACCTGCCAAGAATACTGTTTTTTTCATCGAATCTCCTTATATAAATAATAGAATAATTATATAGATTAAAAGTGAATCTATTGTGAAATAAAAAAGTAATTATTTTAATTTATTAAAAACTTGGTATTGGTTCCAATAGGTATCGAGTGCTTCTTGGAGTTCTGTGTCGCTGAGCGTTGTTCTTTTCTTGACGCCAAAACGGTTAATCAATCCATCAACCAAGATAGAGTTCTCCGCTTTTGGGTTTTTAAGATACTTTGTCATTGCATTTTTCACTTCCATCTCACTGCTGTATTTCAGCAAGTAACGGTAGAAAAATTTATCGATTTTAACCGCCATATCTTCATGACACGGGAGGCAATTTTTCTCATAAACGCCTGTTTTTGCATCAAGGAAAGAGATGACAAGCGTCAAAATAAGTGCTTTTCTTACCATGAAATCCTCACTATAGTTCCTTCATCAAGTACCGAATCTAGCTTTACATGTAAAGCATACTCTTTCGCAATGCTCGCCACGATACTCAGTCCAATACCAAAGCCCCCCACGCTGCGATCAAAGCGTGAATAGCGCTCAAAGACTTGGTTGATTTGACTCTTCTCAATGCCTCTACCACTGTCTTTAATCGCAATGCCTTGCTTGCTGAGAATGACATCAATGACACCACCAATTTTATTGTATTTTATCGCGTTGGAGAGAATGTTGTCGATGAGTTTTGTCATCTTTTTACGATCAATAGTGAGGTAAATGCCCTCTTCAAGCGTATGGCTAAGTTGGATTTTTTTAGATTCAAAGAGCAGGGAAAAATACTCCAATCTCTCTTCGAGAAGCACTTTAAGATCAATCGTTTCATCTTGGGAGAGAATTTTGTGGGAAAGCACCAAATAGGTCAGATCGTCGTAAAGGTTGGAAATCGTTTTCGATGCGATCGTAATACGTTTGATCTTCTTAATCATGCTCTCATCAAGGCCTTGAAGATCCATCATCTCGATGTTGGAGAGAATGGCATTGACAGGTGTATTGAGTTCATGCGTCGTATCTTTGATAAAACGATCTAAAAGGGCTATCGTGTCTTTCATGGGGCGCAAGAGAAGACCGAGCAGAAAATAGCCAATCACCACCAAAATAAAAAAGATAAGCGCACCATACCCTAAGAGTTTACGAAAAACTTTTTCGCTCCATGCTGGAGGTGCAGGTACTTCCAAAACGATGTAACGCGCTCCCAAATAGTAAGACTCAAGCTCTTTAATAAAATAGATATAATCATTTTTAAGGTAAATATCTTCATAAAGATTGACTTTGTGTGTGCCAAGCGTTGAGAAGATTTGCTTAAGACTGCTGTCATAAATGGCAGAGTTGAAACGCTCATCTCTAGGATATATTTTCTCTTTTTCAAAGTTTACATGTAAAGATTTTAAACGCACGATCTGTTCGTTTGTCAGGTTTGAAAGTGCCTCTCTTTGGTTTTGAAGCATCAAATCACGCTCTAACCCATAGTATAAAAATGCGACAAAGGCTAAGATCAGCAGTGTTAAAAAGGCGTAAAGAAATAAAAACGATCGAAGCGTCTTTTTTTCACGCGAGCGTAAATTTATATCCCAGTTTTTTAATACTAACAATGCGGTCCTTCCCCATAATTTTACGAAGGTTTTTGATGTAAGTGCGAAGGGTTTCGTCACTGCCTTGTTCGTCGTATTCCCATAAATGCGTCATAAGCATCTCATGACTGATAATCTCATTTTTCTTTTGCAAAAAGAGTTTAAGCAGTTTTGCCTCTTTGTTTTGAAGTTGTACTGCCGTTTGATTGATGAAGAGTTGGTTACTCATCGAATCATACGCGATGCGCTCATCTATCTGTATTTTAGGATTTGTTGTGTGAAAAAACTCCCGTTTTAAAATGGTCTCAATGCGAAAAAGCAACTCTTTAAGGGCAAAAGGTTTGCGCAAATAGTCATCACATCCACTCTCATAGCCCTGTTCTAAATCTTCAATCGCATTGAGGGATGTGAGAAAAATGGCAGGCGTTGTATTGCCCTCTTTTCTCACGTTTTTCAGAAGCTCAAAACCATTTAATAAAGGAACATTGACATCGAGTAAAAAAAGATCAAAATGATGCTCATAGATGAGCGTTTCGGCGGCTTCTCCATCGTAAATGGGCGTTATTTCATACCCTTTAGACTCCAAAAACTCACACACGGTTTCACTAAGATTGGTATCATCTTCCAAAAGGAGAAGCTTAGTTTTGGGCATGGTCTCTTCTTCGTTTATCTTCCTCGTAAAGCGCTTTTTGTGCTTCACTCATCTGCTGGGTTCGACGCTCTAGCTCTTCATAAAAGCGCTCCTCTTTTGTCTTATCCACATAGCCCATCAAGGCGACAAGCTCTTCGGTACTCATTTCACTAAAATCCGTTTTAGCAAAGAGTAATGAGAGCGTGCATAAGACTAAAAAGAGAATTTTTTTCATCGTTACTTGCGAACCTCATTGATCCAGGTGGCGAGGCTTTGGATGACATCGGCAGTTGCTAAATTAAACGCTTCAACCGTTCCTGACGCACCGTTGGTGTTGGTAACCTCTTCTTTGGAAGAGAGTTTTATACTGCCTAGCACGTTACCATTTTTGATTTCGACGACACGAAAACGTAGACTTACATGCACATAGGATGTTCCATCTTCTCTAAAAACCTCTTCAAAATTTTGAAGGACAGGCTCCAATACAAGGTTATTGGCTGCCATGGACGTTCCTGAAATAACCGAACTAAAATGGTGTTGATCCATCAAGGCTTCGGTGATGAGGTGCTGGAGTTTTAAAGGAGGCGTTTCGCTCCATGTTCCGTATTTGTAAGGTTGCATCGCACCATCTTTTTTGTACAAGATCGCTCGGCTATTGAGCCCACTAGGTGCATCGATGTAGGCAACTTTGAGCACATCTTGGTTTTGGACGCTAACGTGTTTTAGCTTTAACATGGGCTCTAGAGTATAGTTGTAGGGTTTCAAAGAGGCCTCTTTGACGCTACATCCACTGAGTATGAAGAGTGTGAAAATTGCAAGCAGTATCGGTTTCATTCTTTTTCCTTTATCGTTCATTTGGAGCAGGTTTGATGGTCTCTTCTTTGAAGAGAAGGTCACTTGGACTATCTTTGAGGTTACTGACAAGACCTTGTGTTTCATTCAGCAGTACATGTAACTCTTGAAGCGTTTGGTGTAAAGGCATCAGGTTCTCTTTCAGTAAAATATCGACATCGAAGGAGCCTTTCTCAAGTTTTTGATTGAGTCCTCCCATAACATTCGTAATGCTTTGAGAGGCTTTACTCACGTCACGCATCATTGTAACGCCCGTGGTATCAACGGCGGTTGAGAACGAATGCGACATATCTTTAACCCCTTTGACAGCAGCAGTAGCTTCTTGTAAGAGTTGATTGATCTCTTTGTTGTGTGCTTCGATGTTTGCCATGGTTTTGCTGGTAGATTCAGCTATCTTGGCACTATTTTCAATGATAATCTCCAAGTTTTTGACATTTTTCTCACTCATAATGCGCTCAGCCCGCTCAAAAATCATCTCTGCTTTGGTGCTTAACGAGGTGATTGTTTTATCGAGCCTTGAAAAGGTTGAAGGTTTAGAGTAGATAATACCATACTCTTCGACTTTACCACTGGTTTTAAGCTCTTTGGCTTCGTTGGTTCCGCCTTGAAGCTGAATAAAACTAAGCCCCGTAATCCCTTGTGCTTCGATAACAGCATACGTATCTTCTTTAATAGGCGCATCATCTTGAACACGAATGGTGACTAAGACTTCTTCGGCATTTTTGGGGTTAATGGTGATGGCGCGTACTTCACCGATTTGAACACCTCGAAGTTTGACAGGTGCTTTTTCATTGAGTCCTGAAACAGACTCTTTGGTCGCCACCCTGTAAAATTTAAAGGCTCCTTCATCGGAATAGTTTCCCAACCAAAAGATCGCCAAAACACCTCCGATGAGCAATACAAAAATAAATGCGCCTACTAAAATATAACTGAGTCTATTTTCCATGTTTGCCTCAACTTAAAAATTTTTTCAATTCGTCGTTCGTTGTCTGTTTTAACTGTTCCATATTGCCTTCAAAGAGCACTTTTTTATTGCCTAAAATGACAAAGCGATCAAGGACATTTGCCATCGTGTCTTTATCGTGCGTGACCATCACCACGGTGATGCCTAGGGTGTCTCGAAGCGTGAGGATGAGTTCATCAAAGGCTCTTGCACTTTGAGGATCAAGCCCCGAGGTTGGTTCATCTAAAAAAAGTAGTTTTGGATCAAGTGCAAGAGCCCTCGCAAGTCCTGCTCTTTTTTTCATACCACCGCTGAGTTCTGAGGGAAACATCGTGGCTACTTTGGGAGGAAGTCCTACCATGGAGAGTTTCATCAAAGCAGATTCTTCGATAATCCAAGCAGGAAGATCTGTGTATTCACGCATCGCGATGGTTATGTTTTCTAAAATGGTTAACGAGGTGAACAAAGCGCCAAACTGAAACAGCACACCCCATTTTTGCCTTAACTTTTGAGCCATTTTGGATGAGGCTTTCATCACATCGGTGCCTAAAACAAGCATCTGCCCCTCGGTTGTTCTTTGGAGCATGATCATCTCTCGAAGCAGTGTTGTTTTACCGCTACCGCTACCACCCAAGAGTCCAAAAATCTCCCCTTTTTGGATTTTAAAGCTGATGCCATCGTGAATGACATTTTTGCCAAACGAGGTCACAATCTCTTTTGCTTCAATAACAACATGATTTTTCATAAGCCGATCTCCGTTAACAGAACAGAGATAATCGCATCAATGGCGATCACCCAAAAAATAGCATTGACGACGCTAATAGTGGTGTATTTACCGACACTCTCGGTGCTACTATCGATCTGAAAGCCACGAAAACAGCCAATGGTCGCGATAACAGCTCCAAAAATAGGCGCTTTAATCAACCCGATGATCAGGTGTTTAAGCGCAACGGTCTCTTTAATGCGGTCAATAAATTCGACAAAACTCACATCCAGTTTGGTTGTAGCGATGACCATACCGCCAAAAATCGAGACAATATCAGCAAAAAAGACTAAAAGAGGCATGGAGAGTATCAAAGCAAAAAGACGAGGTAAGACCAAAAAATTCCATGGCGAAAAGCCCATGGAGCTCATGGCATCGACTTCATCAGTGATTTTCATAACACCAATTTGCGCGGTGTAGGCTGAAGCACTTCGTCCTGCTACGACGATGGCAGTTAAAAGTGGGGCTAACTCACGCACAGCAGAGATCGTGACCATTTCGACAATGAAAATATTGGCACCAAATTTTTCCAGTTGGGCTGCCCCTTGATACGCAATGACAATACCAATCAAAAAAGAGGTGAGTAAAATGATAGGAATAGCCCCAGCACCGCTTTGCTCAATGTGATACAGCGTTGCTTTCAGACGAATGGTAAAAGGTTTTAGAAAAGCAGCCATAACAAAATGGCTCAGCTCTCCTGTAAAAGCGAAGAAAAAAGAGAGGGTTTTGTAGCCTTCAAACATCTGTTTACCGACGTTTTCTAAATACGAGAGTATAAAATTTTCGTGAGGGGGAATGATCTTGTCTGCGGGGTAGTTTTGCTCACAAACTGCGAATAGCTTTTCGAACGATTCACTCGCACCCACTTTTGAGACAGTGCATTTGTGTGCTTCCAGTTTTTTAGCATAGTGCAAAATAAGCATAATACCATGCGTGTCAAATTCACGAATGCCTGAGAGATCAAATGTATAGGCAGTTTCTGGTTTACATGTAAGCGCGTTAAATGCCAGATCAAGCGCTTTAACCGCCTCTTTGACCCATTGACCCTGCAATATCACCGTAAAACCATCGTTTGTTTGTGTTACTTGCAGTGAGGGTTTGCTTTTCATTTTGACATACACCCTATTTTTTTGGTTATTATAACATAATTAGATTACTCGAAACGGCACAGATTAGGTTTTATCAGCAAATGCTATAATCTTTGGTAAAAGGGAGTTATTCATGAAAAAAGTGCTCTTTTTAATGCTGCTTTCACTGAGTGTTATCACTCACGTGAGTGCAAAGGAGGCAGATATGAAATACGAAGTTGCAACATTAGGTGGTGGCTGTTTTTGGTGCTTGGAAGCGGTTTTTGAAGAGACCCGCGGTGTGATAGACGTGGTGAGTGGTTACGCAGGAGGAACACTTCTTAACCCAAGCTATGAACAGGTTAGCAGTGGTACCACAGGACATGCAGAAGTGGTGCAAGTGACGTTTGATCCTAGCATCATTTCGTATGAAGCATTGCTAAAAATCTTTTGGCTCATTCACGACCCCACCACGCTCAATCGCCAAGGAAACGATGTCGGAACTCAGTACCGCTCTGTCATTTTCTATCACGATGAACACCAAAAAAAGCAAGCCGAAGCGTCCATGAAAGCCTTTTCAAGTAAATTTACCAAACCTCTTGTCACCGAAATAAAGCCCTTGGAAACGTTCTACAAAGCCGAAGCTTACCACCAAGACTATTTCAAAAATAACCCAAACCAAGGCTATTGCATGTTTGTCGTTTCGCCTAAAGTAGAGCATTTTAAGCATGAATATAAGGATTTGGTGAAATAGCCAAATCCTTTACATGTAAAGCTAAAAAGTGTGAGTCAGCCCTCGTATGCCGTCTATAAACATCTGCACGGACATCATTAAAAGCAACATTCCCATCAAGCGTTCAAGCGCTGAGAGTCCTTTTTCGTGTAGCAGTTTGTAGAGTAGGGGCGAGAGGTACATGATGAGTGCGGAGGCAAGCCATGCTAGAATGAGCGCGGCAAAGACTCCGCCTAGTTCGTGCGTGTGTGCTTTTCCAAGGACTAAGAGCGTTGCGAGTGTTGAGGGGCCTGCGATGAGTGGCATCGCGATGGGTACCATAAAAGGCTCTTTGGACGAGCCATACAGTCCGCTACTGCCTTCATTTCCTGGGAAAATCATCTTGATGCCAATGACAAAAAAGATCACTGCTCCTGCGATGCGAACCGATTCTGTTTCCAAGTGAAAAATACTTAAAAAGAGCTCTCCACCAAAAAGAAAAAGCATCAAAATAACAAGTCCAAAAAGCATTTCTCGGATAATAATAATCCTTCGGCGCGCGATGTCTACATCTTTGAGGATGGAGAGAATCACTGGAACCGCGCCAAAAGGATCAATCACGAACATCAATAGAATAGCCGTCGAAACAATGGAAAAATCAGCGTTCATTCATGCCCTTCCGTCATGTTCTAAATTCGGAAAGTTTGAGGTTGAGTGTTTCGGTCATACGGCTGAGGTGTTCCGCCGCACTCGCTATCTCTTCAACACTTCTGGCATTTTGAGAGGAGATGTCGTTAATGCGACTGACATCATCAATCATCGATTCGATGTCGGAGCCAGTTTTGAGGTAATTTTCTGCAGTTTTATCGGAAACTTTGGTGGCATTGCCCATGACGTTGAACATATTGTTGATTTTTGTCTCAACGTCGCTTGCCGTAGTGGCAAGGGATTCTACTTTTTTGGAGTTAGAGGTCATTTGATCGCTACTGTCCGCGATGGCTTGAACAATGACATTGATCGTTGCATTGATCTCTTGCAGACTTTTTTGGGTTCGCTCTGCTAGTTTTCGCACCTCATCAGCAACAACGGCAAAGCCTCGTCCATGCTCGCCTGCACGCGCTGCTTCAATGGCGGCATTCAGTGCCAACAGATTGGTCTGATCGGCAATATCGCCAATCACCACCAAGATGTCTTTGGCTTGGCTGGCATCGGAGCTGAGTTGTTGAACACGGTGTGCAAGTTCAATCTCGGTGCTTGCACTGACTTGAATCTCTTTGGTCAGTTCAAGTATGGCATTGTTGGCTTCTGTGAGATAGTTGTTGGCTTTTAGAAGCTCCTCTTTTCCTGCCTTGGCTTCATTCATACCCGCATTCATCTCTTGTTTGAGTGTTGTGGCTTTACTCGTGGTGTTGCCTACAATTTGCATAGATGTCTCAACCGAACGTCCTACTTCAAGGGATGTTGAAGAGAGTTCATGCGAAATGGAAGAGTTTTCATTCGAGAGGTTCTTCGCTTCCCCGATTAAAATGCGCACTTTTTCGATAAAACGGTTAATGCTTGTACTCGCTTCTGCGATCTCATCGCGTCCGACCACTTCAAGTTTGCGCGTCAGGTCGCCATCGCCACTGGAGAGGTTGTCTGCTCGGAGAATCAGTGCGTTCAAAGGGTTTGAAATCGTTCGTTTGATGATAACCATGGTTCCTGCGATGCTGAAAACCACAAGGACTAAAGAGATGAGCAAGAACGAGCGAATCTGAGAAGCAACATTTTCACTGATTTGTGTTTTGATTTTATTTACTTCCGCTTCGACATTATCGACATAAATACCCGTTCCTAGCGTCCATTTGTAGGGTTCAAAGGGTACGGCGTAGGCAAATTTCAAAAACGGCTGTCCATCTTTGATTTTTGGAAAAAAGTATTTCACAAGACCGCCACCTTTTTGTGCCATTGCGATGAGTTCTTTCACAAAAAAGACGCCATTGCTGTCTTTTAAGCCAATGAGACTTTTGCCTTGCAGTGATTTATTGGTAGGGAGAAGAACGTTAGTGCCATCATTTTCATAAATAAAAATATAACCACTTTTGTCATTGAAAAAGCGCAGTTCATCCAATTGTGCCAAAATAGCTTCTTTGATTGTTTCATCGGAACTGCCTTTGGCTTTTTCTGATTTATAGATGGTGTTTGCATTTTGTTGCATCATCTCCATAATTGTTTTGAGTTCATTTTCATAAAAGGTATAGGCACTTTTTTCATAATCACTGACAAAGGTCTCGGCGTTACTTTTGGTATTGCTGTAGGATATACCAATTAAACATCCACCTAAGAGTAGCAGTGATAGAACGAGCGAGATTAAAATCCGCGTTGAAATTTTCATTTTTCCCCCTTATTGCTAGTGTCTTTTATTGTAACACAAAATACGATTTATTGCGATAGTTTTTTAGAGCTAATTAATACCTGTAAAAGCTTAAAAGAGCGTATGAAAAGTTACAATGGCGGTGAAAGAATTTAGGAGAAGAAATGAAACATTATGTTGAGTTGTTACGCAACAACACAACGCTTCGTCGCTTAAGCATTATCCAGCTCATTAGTTATTTTGGCGCATGGTTTAGCCACATGGGAATTTATACCCTTTTGATTCAGTTAGATGCACCTGTTTGGGCACTCAGTGCGGCGGCGGGGTTTACCTTTTTGCCTTCGATGCTTTTAGCCCCTTTTAGTGGCGCGATCATCGATAAAGTTGATACGAAAAAGTTTATGCTTTTTTTAACAGCGATCGAAATCGTAACAGTTTTCTGGCTTATGTTTATCACGTCACTGGACGCTCTGTGGATTTTACTTGGATTAATTTTTATTCGCATGGGAACGGGAAGTATCTATTTTCAAACGGAGATGTCGCTTTTACCCAAACTTTTAAACAATGACGAACTTAAACTTGCCAATGAAATTCACTCGATGATCTGGTCTATTTCGTATGCGTTTGGAATGGCGGTGGCAGGGTTTTACATTCATTATTTTGGAACCACCAGTGCGTTTGTCGCCGATATGGTGCTTTATTGCATCAGTTTTTACCTGCTGTTGGGCTTAGATATTCCCTCTATCGCAAGTAAACATGCTTTACATGTAAAGGCAATGATTTGGAGTGGGTTTGTTTATATCAGGGAAAATCCAAAGATTATGCATCTGATTTTTCTGCACGCGAGTGTGGGACTAACCGCCTATGATGCGCTCATCGCTCTTTTGGCAGATCATCAATACAAACAGTTTTTATCGATTGCGTTGGTGATGGGTTTTATCAATGCTTCACGTGCGCTCTCTCAGGTTTTAGGGCAATTTTTACTCAGTCGTTATATCACGAAAGAGACTCTTTTTTACATTTTTATCGTTCAAGGTATCGGCATTATGGTCTGGGGTGTATTGCAGTATGATTTTTACCTCAGTTTTATCGGGATCTTTGTGTGCGGGCTTTTTACCACAAGTTTATGGTCGTACACCTACACGCTTTTACAATACGAAACCGATGAAGCTTTTTATGGCAGAGTCATCGCCTATAATGATATGGTTTTTATGGGTATGTGTACACTCATCTCTTTTGCCATTGGGATCTTGTTTGAATGGGGGCTTTCGTTGTCACTGATTACGGGTGGATTGGGCCTCTTTTTTATCGTGTTTGGGTTCTATTGGAAGTGGGTTCAAAAAGTGATAAAATAGTTTTTTAACTCAAAGGAGTGTTATGAATATTCGCACAAAAGTCAAACTGAGCTTTGTTGTGGTTATTGCAATGTTGCTTTTTTTAGGGGGCATTAGTGCGATTATTACCTATCAAATTAAAGAAAATAACACGTTTCGAGAAAACATTTCATCAATTTTGCTGATGCAAGAGGGGATGAATGACATTATCCTTGAAAGCACTAAACTGACAGACGCTCTTAAATTAGAGCAGTTGCATACAGAATTTGTGATGTATGAAAAGAATTTTGAAGATTTACGCACCATACTCTCCACGCATGCGCATACGTCTACGCTCAATACATTTATCGTCAATATGCGCGAAGATAAGATGATCCAAAACTATTTGAATGCGTTGTACGCCAATGAGCATCGCATTGAGCTGATGTACAGTGCGCTTTTCAACCTTGAGCGTGAGAAGCTTGATTACGTCACGATTTTTAACGCGCTTTACCCTGAAGAAAATCGCGCGCGTCTTGAAATTCAAGAGCATCTTTTACACAATAATCACCTTGCGCAGATTAAAGCTTTGAGTGATTTGAGGTACTACAGCAAAGAGACGCTTTACCAACATGGTAATGAAGCCACATTGCAAAAATGGCTCGCACCTATTAATGAGCTCCTTGATGCAACCGTGAATGAGACAGAGGGTGATTTGCATGAAAATTTGCTCTATTACAAAGAAGTCGTGGGCATTATCGCTGAGAAAGCCATTAGCATTGAACGAACCAAAGCGATTGAAAATGAGACGATCACCGAAGCGTCTAACGTGTTGGATGAAAACAAAAATGTCAGCCTTGCCTTAGAAAAAACGATCTCACAATTATCGAATGAGTTTATTGACCAAATGCGTCTTATTCAGCTTTTTGTCGGTATTGCAACGATTGTGTTTATCGTGCTGCTCGCCCTTAAAGTTTCACGCAATGTTTCGCTGAGCATGGATGAGGTGGAAGCGAAAATAGAAGAGGGTTTGCAAGAGGTAAATGCGCTCAATCAAGAGATTGAAGACACGCAAAAAGAGGTTATTTTTACGATGGGTGCCATTGGCGAAAGTCGCTCTCGTGAGACAGGAAATCATGTAAAGCGCGTTGCGGAGTACTCTAAAATCCTTGCGTTGCATTACGGGTTGGATGAAGAAGAGGCAGAAATGCTCAAACTGGCGTCTCCAATGCACGACATCGGTAAAATAGGCATCCCCGATCGTGTTTTAAACAAGCCGGGCCGATTTGATGAAGAGGAACGTGCAATCATGGATACCCACGCAATGCTAGGTTATGAGATGCTCAAATATTCCACACGCCCTTTGCTGAAAATTGCAGCAATTGTAGCCAAAGAGCATCATGAAAAGTACGATGGCACAGGCTATCCTGAACAAAAAAGTGGTGAGGAGATTCATGTTTATGGGCGTATTACCGCACTGGCAGATGTTTTTGACGCCCTTGGGAGCGAGCGCGTATATAAATCTGCATGGGATGATGAGAAAATTTTCGCACTTTTCCAGAGCGAAAGAGGGAAGCATTTCGATCCTAAGCTGGTCGATATTTTCTTTGAGCACTTAGATGAATTTTTACATGTAAGAGAGCAAATGCGCGATTGATTTCACAAATACTTCACAATTATCTGTTAGGATTCTACCAAATAAACGAAAGGAGTATCCAATGAAAATGTTAAAAATGAGTTTAGTTTCAATCCTGTTGGTGCTCGGTGTAACTACGAATTCTTATGCGTGGGGCGATAGAGAACAAGGTGTGTTGTTAGGTGCAGGTGCTGCTGTTTTATTGGGAGGCATTATTAATGCGGCTCAACAACCTACACGATACGTTGAAAGCCCCGTTGTCTATTATGAACCAAGACCAACAGTGGTTTACAGAGAGCCTGTTTATGTTCAAGAAAGAGTGATCTATGTTGATCCTCCACGTTACTATTATCCACCACGTCATCATCATGATCGCTACGATCGTTATGATCGTTACTACCGATAAGCACTCAAAGTTCAAATCAGAGGTAGCGCCACCCATCGCTACCTTTTTCTTAAAATCGCGATCCGCTTTCCATCTGTTTTAACAACGTCCAATCCACATTTTTTAGCTAAAACATCAAGCGTATAAGGCGTGTAAAATGTAATATGCGTGGGATCTCTTCGGTACCACCATGTTAAAAAAGAGGCTTCATCATTGGTGTGAAACAGTGTCATCAGTGCGATCACACCCTCTGGTTTAAGATGCTGACTTAAAAGGCTGAGCGTTGCCACGGGATCTTCTAAATGTTCAAAAACCTCGGTGGACGTGATGAAATCATAGGTTTGATTTTCAAAGCATTTGATCGGTTGATAAAACTTATCGTAATAATCAACGCTCACACCTCTTCGATGAAGAAGTTCCGCTAAAACAGGCGTTGGTCCAGATCCAAAGTCGAGCCCTTTTTCTTTACATGTAAGATCATTCCAAAAGAAATCCAAAAAATCCTCAAACATTTTCACATAGCCTTCATTCTCCAACGAGTTGTGATGGTTGTCGTAGAGGCTATTTTCTTTTTCTAATGAGAGCTGGAAGAAAGGATCAAGCATGATGCACTGGCAGTTTGGGCAGCGGTAAAATTGTTTATGAAGGTCTGGATCGTCAAACATTTTTGTATCAAAATCACAAATTTTACAGTTCATTTTTAAACTCTCTTTCATTTTTTTCAAAAACATTATTTAAGTAAATATTTTTTTACTATTTAAGCATTTTTATAAAAAATAGTTGATATTATATCGCTAAAATAAGATGAAAGCTAAAAAAAGATGCGCAAATTAGTAGGAGTTATCCTTGTCGTGTTAACGCTACTGCTTCCCTACTACTTCTCAAACACAAAATTTGAAGGCACTATCATTCGTTTGGGGATGAGTGGACCGTTTAGTGGAGGGCTCAATAGCGTTGGCAATCAATTTCTTTTAGGCGCTGAGATCTATCTGCAAAACCTCAATGACCATGGAGGTGTTTACGGTCGAAAAATAGAGATCGTTGCCAAAGATGACCGCTATGAGCCTAAAATTGCGATTGAAAATGTTCATGAATTGATTGAAAAAGAGAAGGTGTTTGCGCTTTTTGGCATTATTGGAACGCCAGTAACAGAAGAGGTTTTCCCTATTGCCATTGAAAAACGTATTCCTTTTGTGGGTGCTTATTCGGGTGCCGAATTTTTACGCAATCCTCCCAATCCTATTGTCCTCAATGCAAGGGCGGGTGATCTTGATGAGATCGAAAAATTGGTGCAGTATTATGCGGATGACTTGAAATACAAGCGTTTTGCCCTTTTTTATCAAAATGATAGCTTTGGAAGAGCAGGGCTTAAGGGTGTTAAAACCGCCCTCTCCAAACGTAACTTAGTACTTGTTGGCGAGGGAAGTTACAAACGCAATACGCTCTCTGTAGGAAATGCGCTGTATGAGATCGAACTGTGCAATCCTGAAGTGATTTTGATGATAGGCTCAACCAACCCTGTTGCAGAATTTATCAAGCGCGCACGCAAGAGTACAAAAATACGTCAAGAGGTACAATTTGGACTCTTCTCGTTTGTTGAACCCAAACCCTTGATCGACCTTTTGCACGGTCAGGGCAAAGGTATCACGTTTGCGCAAGTGGTACCTTCCCCGTGGACGTCTGAGGTGGAAGAGGTGGAAAATTACCGTGTGTTGATGCGCAAATATTATCCCAAAGAAGCATTGGGGCATGTCTCGTTGGAAGGTTATTTTGCTGCGCGTATGATCACGGAAGTGTTTAAAAGTTTAGGTCAAGATTTTACGAAAGAGGAATTTATCAAAGCGCTGGGAAGCTTTTCTAAAACACTCGATGAGACCGCTGTCTCTAAAAACAGGGATGAACGGTGTAAATGCTTGCACCGCGTGCATTTAAGCGAGTATGTCGATGATGACTTTTACTCGGTAGGAAAAAGTGATGAACAATAACCCTTTAAATGATTTTATGGGTAGCATCGATGAGATGACCATCGCGAAAAAAACGACGCTTCTTTTTCTCATCATGGTGGTCGGAATGCTTTTCATTGGGAGTTTTGCCCATATGAGCATTAACCGCATTAAAGACAATTTCGATATTTTGTATACCAAACGCATGCTCCCAACCATTCGTCTTGAAAACCTGAAAGACATTTATACGGTCAATATTTTAGACACGATTCGAGACATCGAAAAAGGTTCCATCAGTGCCCATGAAGGGCAAGTGGTGATCGCCCTTGCACAAGAACTGATTAAGATAGAGTTGCAAGAGTATAAAAACAGTTTAGGGATTGATGAGAGTGATTGGTTGATCAAATTAGCCCGTTCATGGGGATTGATGAATGCCACGAGCAAATCTTTTTTTAAAACCAATGAAGATGATATTTTAACCTCTAAGATAGAACAAAAGATTCACACCATTGATGGTATTTTGCTTAAGATGTTTAGCTATTTTGAAACCAAACAGGCGCTCAAAGCGATTGATACGCTCCAAAATGAGCTCTATCCCAGTGTTTACGCTATCAATATTGATCTAACAGGGCTGATTAACCTCAATTTGGATGGTGCGAAAGAGGGGTATGCGCGTACGACCAAAGTGTATGACAATACGTTTGAGTGGATCGTTGTAGCAACTCTGGGCACGATTGCTTTTGCCGCACTGTTGGCGATTGTGTTACTACAAAATATTCGCTTACTTCATGCCAGACTGGCAAAAATGGTCGATGCCAAAACCCAAGAGTTGCAACAACTCAACCGCAATCTTGAGCTTAAAGTACAGTATGAAGTGGAGCAGAGCCGCCAAAAAGATCAGATCATGTTTCGCCAATCACGGCTCGCTTCGATGGGGGAGATGATCGGCAATATTGCCCATCAATGGCGCCAGCCGCTCAATGCCATTGTGCTTATTATTCAAAGTTTTCAGATGAAACGCATGGCAGGATTAGCACTGAGTGATGAATTTATCGACAAACAGGTTAATGAAGGCATTCAGCTTGCTTCTTTGATGTCGCATACGATTGATGATTTTCGCAATTTCTTCAAACCCAACCACAGCGAAGAGGAATTTAGCGTTAAAGAGACCGTGTTGTATAGTCTGAAATTGGTGCAAGAGTATTATGCAAAATCGGGGATTAAGATCTTTTTAAATTGCAATCACGATGTGCAGATTTGTGGTTATCCCAATGAATTTTCTCAAGTGGTGATGAATCTTTTCTCCAATGCCAAAGATGCTCTTGAAGAGCGCGCTGTGGAAGAAAAGCTGATTGAAGTTGTAGTAACAAAAGAGGCGAGTAACGCGGTTGTTAGCGTGATTGATAATGGAGGTGGCATCAGCGATGAGGTGCAAGATAGAATGTTTGAGCCCTATTTTACGACCAAACACAAATCCTCAGGCACAGGAATAGGACTTTACATGTCAAAACAGATTATTGAAAAACAGATGCAAGGAAGTATGAGTGGCACGAATATCACGTATATTTTTCAAAACGGCAAACGCTATGAGAAGTGTGCCATTATTACAATTTTAGTACCACTTGAAAAAAAGGAGGAGAAATAAGATGGATTTTAATGGGTTAAAAGACTGCGTCGTATTATACGTCGAAGATGAAAAATCGGTTCAGATGCAGACACAGATGATTTTGAAAGATTTTGTCAAAGAGGTGTATCTTGCCTCAAACGGCGAAGAAGGGCTGAAAATTGCACTTGAAAAAGAGGTTGATATTATCGTGACCGATATTTTAATGCCGGGGATGAATGGCATCGAGATGCTTAAAAAACTCAAAAAAGAGTACAACCGCGACATTCCTGTCATCATTACAACCGCATTTACCGAGACGGAGTATCTTATGGAAGCGATTATGTTGAAGGTAGATGGGTTTATCATGAAGCCGATTAACGTCAAAGATTTGATTAGCAATATTTACACTGCGATGCTTCCGAAACTTCATAGCAAAGAGATTCAAGGGTGCTCGTTTATTATCGAAGGGCTTGCCGCGCTCATTGGTGGTAAAAAAATTGAAATTTTAAAATACATCATCAACCATTTGGATGAAAACAAGATATTTAATGGCTCCTACCAAGATATTATTGACAATATTGGTGTGAGTAAACCAACTGTGGTGCACATGTTTCAACAGCTCATTAAAGTTGGCATATTAGAGAAGGTGAAAAATAAAATGTATCGATTCCGCAATACCAAACTTATTGGAGATCAGTAAATGAAAAAAGTGATTTTTGTTCTATTTTTAGGGCTTTGGAGCGCACTTCTTGCGAAAGAGGTGGTGTTTGAAACAACGCAAGGAACCATTGTTTTTGCTCTTAAACCAGACGTTGCACCTAAAGCGTGCGAGAATTTTGAGGGATTGGTAAAAAAAGGGTACTACGATGGCATTAGCTTTCACCGTATTATCAAAAATTTTATGATTCAAGGTGGAGATCCCACAGAAACGGGGCGTGGTGGCGAGTCTTTGAATGGAGCGCCGTTTGAAGATGAGTTTAAACCCAACGTGACGTTTACCAAAGCAGGTATTTTAGCGATGGCAAATGCAGGTCGAAATACCAATGGAAGCCAGTTTTTTATCACCACGGTTCCAACTCCGCACCTCAATGGCAGACATACTATTTTTGGTGAAGTTGTGGAAGGAATGGATGTGGTTCGCAAGCTTGAAAATGTTGCGACCGATGGTAGAGATAAGCCCATGCAACCACAAAAAATTCTCAAAGCATATTTAAAATAATTTAAGGTAAAATAGACCCAATTTGAAACACTAGAGGAGAAAAATCATGAAAAAAATCGAAGCGATTATTAAACCTTTTAAACTTGAAGAGGTCAAAGATGCCCTTGCAGGTGTTGAGATCACAGGTATGACCGTGCATGAAGTCAAAGGCTATGGCAGACAACAAGGACACTCTGAACTTTACCGTGGTGCGGAGTATGTGGTTGATTTTTTACCAAAAATTAGACTTGACATCGTTGTAGCTGATGAAAATGTAGACAAAGTGATTGCAACCATCACAGAAGCCGCAAAGACCGGTAAAATAGGCGATGGTAAGATATTTGTGAGTAATATTGAGCGTGTTATCCGCATTCGTACCGGTGAAGAAAACGAAGACGCTATCTAGAAACTAACAAAAGGTGATTAAATTTTAATCACCTGTCATCCTCCCTTTTTTGTACAATCCTCCATTACATTTTAGTTCACACAAAGGTTACATGTAATGGATGTATCTTCAATTCAATATGTCATTGACACCTTCTTTCTTCTTTTTACGGCTGTCTTAATTCTTTTGATGGTTCCAGGTTTTGCCATGCTTGAAGCAGGGCTGGTTCGCAGTAAAAATGCCTCAGCCGTTTTGACAGGCAATGTAATGCTCTACGCGATTACGTCGTTTGTTTTTCTGTTGTGGGGTTATAACCTCATGTTTGGTGGGAACGGCTTTTTCTTAAACGGTGTCGCCGTTGAGGGTTACAGTGCGTATGCGTATTTTCTCTTTCAGATGGCATTTGTGAGTAAAACGGTTTCTATTATGAGTGGTGGTGTGAGTGAGCGTATTCGCATTGTTCCTTTTATGATTTTTGCCGTTCTTATGAGTGGATTTATCTACCCCATGGTCGGCAATGCCATTTGGGGCGGAGGCTTTCTCAAAGAGGTGCATGATCTTGCTGGCTGTACGGTGATTCACTCTGTCGGCGGATGGGCACTGTTGGCTGGTATTTTGGTCTTAGGTGCAAGGCGAGGGCGTTATGGTAAAGAGGGACAGGTGCGGGCGATTCCTGCGTCTAATATTCCTTTAGTGACGCTTGGTGCGATGCTCCTTTGGATTGGTTGGTTTGGCTTCAATGGCGGCAGTGCTTTTACGATTTCCAGTGTTGAAAAAGCAGACTTGGTTGGACTCATTATCGTCAATACCAACACTGCTGGGCTTGCAGGTGCGATTAGTGCTGCGTTTATTATCTATTTTCAGTATAAAAAACTGGACATTACGATGATACTCAATGGTGCATTGGGCGGACTTGTCGCTATTACCGCAAGTGCCGATGTCGTTGGACTTTGGGAGCCCATTATCATCGGTGCCATTGGTGGGATATTGGTCGTTTTTGCCGTTCCTCTTTTTGATAAATTCAAAATCGATGATCCTGTAGGTGCGCTTTCCGTTCACTTGGTCAATGGTATTTGGGGTACGCTTGCCGTGGCACTCTTTGCCGATTTTTCACTGCTTACACAACTCAAAGGCATTGCATTAACAGGACTGTTTACCTTCCCAATTTCCTATATTGCGTTTGTTCTGATTAAGAAAATGATTGGTCTGCGAAGTGACGAAGAACACGAATACGTGGGGCTTGATCTCGAAGAGTGTGGCTTGGAAGCGTATCCAGAATTTGCCAAATCCAAAGTCTGAAAATCTTTACATGTAAGGGATTAACCCTTACATGTAAACTCACCCCATTGGGTATAAAATCTCTTTTTGCACCTTCTCGCATTCGTTTAAAATCTCAGGGCTGAGTTTGAGTTCAAGCGCTTTGAAGCTCTCTTCCAGCTGTGTGGCATAGCGCGCGCCGATGATGGTGGAGGCGACAAAATCAAAGTGCATGCTCCACGCAATGGCGAGGGTGACAGGACTCATGCCATATTTTTTGGCAATGTCGAGGTATTTAGCGGTTGCGCCGAGTGATTTTTCATTGACGAAGCGTTTGTACATTGCTTTTTGTCTGGGCTCTCCCGCGTGAAGGTATTCGCCAAAACGGCTTTTGGGGTCGATGAACGCTTGATTGTATTTACCGCTCAAAACGCCTCCAGCCATCGGCGAGTAAGGAAGGAGTGAGACGTTTTCTTTACGGCAGATATTGGAGAGTTCATCCAAAAAGCGAGGATTGAGCAGTGAGAAATTGTTTTGGATCGACTCAAAGCGCGCGAGTTTTTCATACTGCGCAATCGTGTTGGACTTGGTGAGTCCATACGCTGAGTCATTGGATGTACCGAGGTAGCGTACTTTTCCGCTTTTGACCAGTTCATCGAGTGCGCGCATCGACTCTTCTTTGGGAACGAGCTCATCGGGCCAATGCACTTGGTAAAGGTCGATGTAGTCAGTTTTGAGACGTTTCAAACTTCCTTCTATGGCTCGTTGAATGTGAAAACGATCGATCGCAGTGAGTCCATGGCGAATCGGTGGAACAAACCAACCATTGGCTGCACCTGCCATTTTCGTTGCTAAAATAATGCTTTCACGTGGTTTCGTCGCAAGCCACTCAGAAATAATTTTCTCAGTCTCACCCGCATAGTCACCGCGAGGAGGAACGGGATAAAGCTCTGCAGTATCGAAAAAATTGATACCACGATCGTACGCAGTATCGAGGATTTTAAAGGATTCGGCTTTATCGCTCCAGCTACCAAAACTCATCGTTCCCATACAAATAGGGGTTACTCTTAGTCCGCTTTTCCCAATGTAACGATATTCCATAGGTATGCCTTAACATTTTTGATGGAAGTATAACATTTTGGGCTTGCTTTGATATAATTAAAACCAAAAAGGCATGCGTAATGACCCACACTCTGATTTCTCCTCTTGATATGCACCTGCATTTACGTGATGAAGCGATGCTCAAGGTGGTGGCACCTTTGAGTGCGCACAGCTTTGTGGGTGGTATGATTATGCCCAATGTTGTTCCTCCCATTACGACCATTGAAGCAGTCATTGCCTATAAAGAGCGCATTATGAGCGCCATTGGCAACAACGTATTTGAGCCTTTGATGACACTCTTTTTTCGTTCGGATTACACGCGTGAATTTTTAGAAAAAGCGGCGTTACATGTAAAAGCTTTGAAGCTCTATCCTTCGGGCATTACGACCAATTCTGAAGGTGGTGTGGCGAGCATGGACATCGAAGTTTTGCGCTCTGTGTTAGAAGCGATGAGTGATTTGGGACTCATTTTATGCGTGCACGGTGAGACCAATGGATTTGTGATGGATCGGGAAAAAGAGTTTGGCTCCATTTATGAAAGTCTAGCTTCGGCTTTTCCAAAACTGAAAATTGTGATGGAGCACATCACCACTAAAGAGAGTGTGGCGCTTTTAGACCGATATGAAAATCTTTATGCCACGATTACACTCCACCATCTTTTGATTACATTAGATGATGTCGCAGGTGGTATGCTTCAACCGCATCTATTCTGTAAACCGATTGCGAAGCGTTATGAAGACAGAGACGCGCTTTTACATGTAAGCCTTAAGGCTCATCCTAAAGTGATGTTTGGAAGTGATTCGGCGCCGCATCCGATTCATAAGAAAGAGTGCTGTGGCTGTGCGGCGGGTGTTTTCACAGCGCCCATCGCACTGCAGGCGTTGGTTGAACTCTTTGACAAACATAACGCCTTAGCAAACCTGCAAGCGTTTGTGAGTAACACTGCACAAACCATTTATGGCTACAAAGCCCCATATAAAGAGGTTGTTTTAGAAAAAACACCCTTTGTAGTAACACACAGTTATGGTGACGTTGTTCCTATGTTTGCAAACGAAACATTAGCTTGGAGTATCAAATATGTCGTATAAAATTCTTATTCTCGAAGACAACACATTGCTACTTCAAACACTCGAAGATTTTTTGAGCGGAAATGGGTATGAATGTACGTTGGTGAAAAGTGGCAAAGAAGCGTTGAAGCAGTGTTATGAACATAAATTTGATCTCTATCTTTTAGATGTCAAAGTGCCAGATATGAACGGATTTGACTTCTTAAAAGAGCTTCGCGCTGCGGGAGATCGCACGCCTGCTATTTTTGTGACATCACTGAATGACCAAGAGAGCCTTGCGAAAGGTTTTATATTGGGTGGGGATGACTACATCAAAAAGCCGTTTGATTTGGAAGAGGTATTGCTGCGCATTAAAGCGTTGCTAGCGCGCGCGAAAGGGATTGTGGATGATTGGCTAAGCATCGATGAAGCGTATAAACTCAATCTTGCGCGCAAACGTCTTTTTTGCAATAAAGAGGAACTTGATATTAACCTCAAAGATTTTGAACTGCTTTATTTATTGGTCAAAGAGCGCGGAAACGTAGTCACCAAAGAGATGATTCACGAGCGCCTTTGGAGCAGTAGTGAAGAGATTAATGAGGGCTCCATTCGCGTCTATATCAACAATCTTAAAAAGATTTTTGGTAAAGAGGTCATCGTTAATATTCGAGGAATTGGGTATCGCTTTGAGAAGTAGTGATCGAATCTTTTTTATTCGTTCTATCATCGCGTTTAGCTTTGCCATTTGTCTCCTTGTTTCCTTTGGCATCGCTTTATGGGGATACGCAGGCGAGGCTAAAAGCTGGGTGGTGTTCTCAATCTTCATGGCATCGCTTATTGGAGGCTATTTGATTGTCTCTTACACGCTCTCATCGTTGTTTAAAACCAACCGTTTTTTAGATATTTTGCTCAAAGACACACTTCATGAACTCAATATTCCTCTTTCTGTCATCAATGCCAATCTTCAGATGCTTCAAGCCGATGAGCAAGATGAAAAGAAGCTCAAACGTTTAGGGCGCATTGACTTGGCGAGCAAAGATCTGTATGCCCTTTACAAAGAGGTGGATTATTACATCAAAAAAGAGATTCAAGAAGACGTTCGCGAGAAGTTTTACCTTGATGAGCTCATTGTAAGCGTTGTTGAAAAACAAAAAGAGATGGCAGAAGGTGTTGCCATCATTCATACCGTTTTACATGTAGAGATTTTTGCCGATAAACACGGCTTTGCCAAAGTCATTTCAAATCTGGTACATAATGCGTTGAAATACAATAAAGATCATAATGCGATTCGTATTTTCCAAGAAAAAGAGAACCTTATCATTAAAGATCAAGGGTTAGGTATGAGTGAAGCGGAGCTCTTTTTGGCATTTGATCGCTACTATCAAGCTGATACAACCAAAGAGGGATATGGCATAGGATTGAGTCTTGTTAAAGCCTATTGCGATGAGTTTAAGATTACCATGCGGATCAATTCGCAAAAAAATGTGGGTACAGAAGTCGTCTTGGATATTTCACATCTTCTGAATAAAAAATGATATAATCAAGCCAAAATCATCAATCAACGGGACATTACGATGGAAAAAGAAGTTATCTCCTCCAGCGACAAAGAGAAATTTTTAGCTGCTTCTGCGCTTTTTTTGAAAGAGTTTGAGCTCTCTTTTACAGAATATTTTACCTGCTTGTGCGTGAATTACGATAAGGCTGTGAGTAAGGATGAGGCAAAAGAGATCGCCTTAACGATTTATCAAGGGCTTTTTAAGTGCGACTACGACATTGAAGAACTCAGAGAAGATCTTTTTGTCCGTATGAGACACGATGGTGTTATGATTGGTTTTTTGATCAATCGTACTCTCTTTTATTTGATTGAAAGCTATCTCTCGTTTGTGCGTAAACAAGAGATTGCTTCACAAGTGGAACTTTTGATCGGTTGTGTGAGTCATTTTATCAATGTTATTGAAAGTGAAGTGACACCTAAAGTGTGCAACGCCACAGCTGCTTTTGATGTCAGTTTTAGCAGTGATGTGATGTTTACCCCCACCAACAATATTATTGAAGCCTTTCATACGATGAGGGATGATAATCAAAGCGTTACCTTTCTTAACCTCTATAAAGGTGTTCCGATCAGCTCTGAAGCGAGTATTGTCGAGATTGAGGGTGAGCAAGTAACCTTTCGCATCGATAAACTGCAAGAAATTGCGATGAAACTGGATGGACAAGCGTTCATTGTCAAAAATAACTATTTTAATAAACACCTCAAAGCCGATATTATTTACAGTGATTTTCAGAACAATACGGTGGTGTTAAAAAACTTTATCTACCTTTTAAATATGCCTGCACTGCAACGTGAGTTTATTCGCGTTCATCCGGATATTATCGCCAATGTTTACCTGCATCAGTTTGGCAATATGCAAACGATAGGGCGTTTGTATGACCTCTCGATGAACGGTTTGGGTGTTGTGAGCAGTGAGAATAATGGTATTTTTGTAGGTGCAAAAGTCTTAGTTGCGTTTGAGCTCAACAGCGTTTCCACTTCTGTGAATGGTGATAAAAAGATCGAGGTTCAAGGGGAAGTCATTAATGTGATTGAGTATAAAGACTCTTACCGTTACTGTATGCGGATTGTTCCCAATCGTGAGATGAGTGAAAAGATACTGCATTATATTACCAAACGAGAGCATGAAATTTTAGAAGATCTCAATAACGAATTAAACGAATACAGGGTGTGATGGCACGTAAGCTTTGGTGCTTACATACCACCTTGTTTTTTCATTTTCATTTCGATTTTATGTCCGAGTACTGAGAGTAAAAATGTAATTGCAAAATAGACTGCTGCAATAATAAGCCATGTTTCAAAGGGTGAAAAGGTATTTGCAACGATCTCGCGACCTACTTTGGTTAGATCGGTGATAGAGATAACAGAGACGAGTGAAGAGTCCTTAACAAGCGCGATCATCTCTCCTACTAAAGTTGGAAGTGCTCGTTTGAGTGCTTGAGGCATAATAATATAAATCATCGTTTGTGTGTAGTTCATACCCAAAGATTTTGCAGCTTCGTATTGCCCTTTATCGATGGATTGAATCGCACCTCGTAAAACTTCAGCGATATAGGCTCCAAAGAAGAGTCCGAGTGATACGGCACCTGCTAGAAAGCGTTCAAGTTCAAAGATCGTAGCAATAATAAAATAGAAAATAAAAATTTGAACCAGAAGAGGCGTTCCTCTGATGACTGCAATGTAAACGGTTGCAATATCTTTTAAAAATTGGTAATTCGAGATACGCATAAAGGCAAGCAGTGCGCCTATTGAAAAGGCTAAAATCGCAGCAAGACCTGAAATCTCAAGTGTTACAATTAAGCCCTCCAGCAAAGGTCCCATTTGCATGGATGTTTTTTTAGCAAGAGTGTCATTTTCATAAACACTATCACCCTCTTTGACACTCAAAGAGTATCCTGAGTCAATGGTAATCTCTTTGCTATCATCACGTCCTTGAATAACCAGTGCAGATCCTCGCACTTGGATGATACCATCAAGCGGTGCTGTAATGGTCTGCGTTTTTTCATAGGCAAAGTATTGTGGCACGCTCGTCCACTTCCAAATGTAGTTCATGTTAGAAGCTGCCGTAAAGAGCAAGTAGCCAAATGCAACATAAAAAGCAACGGCCATAAAATGACCGAATGCTTTATTGTGCAAAAGATTTTGTTTTGTCTTTGCCACTGGTTACATTACCTTTTTTTGCCAAGCGGTATCTGCAAACCATCTGTCGTAGATTTTTTTGTATGTACCATCGTTTTTAGCTTGATTTAGGAAGTTGTTGAGCCAATTAAGAAAATCTGGATCACCTTTACGAATCGCAAAACCAAGAGGTTCATAGGTAAGTTCATCACTAAGGTGTGCTAATTTATCAGCACCTTTTTCAGCGAAGAAGATAGCATTGTACGGTTTGTCATAAACCATTCCGTCAGCATTGCCATTAAGTACTTCTTGTGCAGCATCTGCTTCTGTTTCAAAGGTTCTGATTTTTGCTTTTTTAAACATTTTACGTGTCGCGATTTCTCCGGTTACACCAATTTTTGTGACGATGGTGTATTCGGGTTTATCCAAATCGCTCCATTTTTTACCTGCATGTTTTTTGGAAGCAAGAATGGTTTGACCTACACTGATGTAAGGATCAGCAAAGTTGATTTTGAGGTTTCTCTCTTGAGTAATCGTCATACCAGACATAATGATGTCATATTTACCTGTCAAAAGTCCTGCAATAATGCCATCCCATGCAGTTGGAACCAATTGAAGTTTAACACCCATTGCTTTTGCCATTTCATTCGCCATATCAACATCAAAACCGATGATGTTTCCTTGTTTGTCTTTCATCTCAAATGGCATATAACCAGGCTCCAAGCCTACTGTTAAAACCCCTTTTTGCACGATGCTGTTGAGGGTTGATTTTTGCCATAGGTTGATGTCATCAGCCATAGCGTTAATGCCTAGCATTACAAGTAATGCAGCTAAAAGTTTTTTCATTGCTACTCCTTAAAGATTTGGTTTTTAGTGTGTTAATATCTCTTGTAAAAATTTCTGAGCACGTTCTGTTTTGGGGTTGGCAAAAAAAGCTTCAGGGGTTGCTTCTTCTATAATAACACCCTCGTCCATAAAGACGATGCGATCGCTGACTTCTTTGGCAAAACCCATTTCATGTGTCACACAAACGATCGTATAGTTCTCATGGGCAAGCTCGCGCATAACATCCAAAACACCACCGATCATCTCGGGATCAAGCGCACTGGTTGGTTCATCAAAGAGGATAATTTTAGGCTTCATTGCAAGCGTTCTCGCAATGGCAACACGCTGTTTTTGACCACCACTGAGCTCATTAGGATAGCCTTCTGCTTTATGCACCAGTCCAACACGCTCCAATAATTTAAGCGCTGCTTCGTTGGCATCGTGTTTGCTCATCCCTTTCACTTTACGTTGAGCGATGGTGATATTCTCCAGAATTGTTAAATGGGGAAAAAGGTTAAAATGCTGAAAGACCATTCCTGTCTCAGCACGGACTTGATTGATATTGGTTTTTTTACTGTAAAGATTGTAGTCATCGATGACAATTTCACCACTATCAATCTCTTCAAGTTTATTCATACAGCGAATCAACGTTGATTTGCCACTGCCACTAGGGCCGCAAATGACAACGATTTCACCTTCGGTAACGGAAAAATTAATATTTTTAAGCACATGAAACGCGTCATAATATTTATTGACATTTTCCATGCGCACGATCGCTTGACTCATTCAAACCTTTCATTCATTAAATGGCATTGAGCATAATTGTAGCAGTAGAATATAAAAGTAAGATAAAGGAGTTTTTACATGTTGAAAAAGGTCAAAATTGTTAATTACAAGAGGGTACATTACCACTATCGCTGGCAAAAGAACTCAAAAAATGATATAAATTGGTAAGATCTTTTTCAGTAGTCATTAAAGGGGCATTAGGACAGAGAGCTTTAATTGCAAGAGAGAGTTGGTTATTGTCATAAAAGGTTTTCCATTCACTAACCGTATGTTTCTTCCCCATGACTTCTCCATTAAAACCACAAACAGGTTTTAAATACTGTGCATAAAATATTTTTCCTTTTACGGTACTTGCATAAAGAGATGTTGAAAGCAGGCATGTACCAAAAAATATGGCACAGATGATCTTTTTCATATCAATCCTTTAAAGGCTATTTTTGTAATTTTGAGACGTAGTTTGCAATTTCGTTTAAGTCTTCCATATTCATATTTTTGACTTGTTTGGACATAACTAACGTGGTACTGTGGGTTTTAAACTCACTCTCTTTATAAAATTTTAGACTTTCCATTAGCTCTACCGCACTCTGTCCTGCAATAATACCACTTTTGCCAAAGGCTTTATTTCGACCATCCGCTCCATGACAGCCTGCGCATTGTTTAAAAAGCGATTCACCATTATTTTGGGCATATAAAAAAGAAGAGAGAAGGAGAATTGTGAGAAGGGAATTTTTAATGTTTCGTGCCATAACTAAAAGCCTCCAATATTAAATAAGAATAAAAATATTTTACTAAACTTGATTATATCATGTTATTGTTAGGGAGATAAATAAAATTTTTTTTTCGCAAAACTTTAATTTGCATGGGCTGTATTTTCACACATCATTTGATACAATTCAACTTTTATCAAATGTGAGAGGTAAAATGTGATAAGCAATAAATTCAAAGAATTGGGTGCAGATTTTTTACTTTTAATGGTGGCTGTGGCATGGGGAAGTACCTTTTTTGTGGTACAAGCGGCGGTCAATGAGACACCTGTGTACACTTTTTTATTTTGGCGCTTTTTCTTAGCCGGTCTTTTGATGGCACTCATTTCGTTTAAACACCTGCATTTGATCAACAAAGAGGTTTTAAAAGCGGGAATACTTTTGGGTCTTTTCATGTTTTTAGGCTACGCGTTTCAAACTTTTGCACTGACCTACACGTACTCTTCAACGGTTGGCTTTATCACGGGACTGAGTGTGATTGTGGTTCCATTTGCTTCGTATCTTATTTTTAAACATAAAGCTTCGGTTTTCTCCTCTTTAGGGGCGATTGTGGCAGCCATTGGGCTCTATTTTTTAACGCTTAACAGTGAGATCGGACTCTCGTTAGGCGAACTGTATGCCTTCATCTGTGCGATGATGTTTGCACTGCATATCGTCTTTACGGGGCATCTTTCTCGAAAACACAATGTCTATCTTTTGGTGACCATTCAGTTTTTAACCGTGGGCGTCTGCTCTTTGCTGGGTGGGATTGTTTTGGAAGGCTCTATTGTTCCGCCTCAAATGGATCTGCTTTTTATCAATGCTATTGCGATTACAGTCATTTTTGCGACGATTTTTGCCTTTTGGGTGCAAACGGCGATGCAACGTTTTACAACCGCGGCTAAAACAGCGATCATCTTTACGATGGAACCTGTGAGTGCGGGAATTTTTGGCTACTATTTTGCAAACGAGCTTCTAAGTTTTTCTCAAATGTGTGGTGCGGGGATGATTTTGTGCGGCATGGTGATTGCGGAATTAGGCTCATATTTTATCGAGCAGTACCGAAGACGAAAGAGTAGACTTTAATTAGCATTCAAACACTACGTTAACACTGGGTTCTCTTCAGAAGAGAGCCCACGCACCTTTGGTGCTTTGAGCGCATGAAAAATAAGTTTTGCATGCGTTCTAATCTTTCGTCAGTCTGCTGTATAAAAGTTGTAGGAAAAAGAGCGTGGTTGCGACAAGAATGATGGATGCACCGCCACTAAGGTTGAAGCGATACGAGAGGTAAAGCCCGAGTGTGCAAAAAAGTGCTGAAAGAAGCGAAGATACGACCATCATGCCACCTACGGAATTGGTGAATTTTTCGGCAATATACGGTGGAATGGTCAGCAGTGCAATCACCAAGATAAGCCCCACTGCACGGATGATAATCACAACACCAAGGGCTATGATCAAGACCAATGCAAAATAGAGCAGTGTGACATTAATGCCTCGAAGTTTGGCAAATTGCGCGTCAAAACTCATGGCTAAGAGTTGTTTGTAAAAGATAATGGCAAAGGCTAAAACCAACACCAACACCGTACCCATGCTGTAAAGATCTTCGGGAGTTACTGATAAAATCGCACCAAAAAGATAACTCATCAAATCCACATTGTACCCAGGTGTAAGGTCGGTCATGATGATACCCAGCGCCATACCAAATGCCCATAAAACACCAATAAGTGCATCAAGACGTGCGTTGTTTTGGTGCGTTATGTAGGCGATGATTGCCCCTAAAAAAAGTGAAAACAGCGATGCTCCAAGCATGGGAGCAATACCAAAATAAAGCGCCAACCCAACTCCACCGTACGAGCCATGTGCAATGCCCCCTGCGATAAACACCATGCGATTGATAACGGTGAGTGTTCCAATGACACCACAAATAATGCTGACCAACAAAGACGCCCAAAGGGCATTTTGCATAAAATCAAAACTTAAAATATCCATCATGCGAGCTCTTTGGGGAAATGATTGCAACGAGTTGCGCTGATCAGCTCAACGGGGCAAACATGTTCGTTTTGATTTTCAAAGACTTTGAAATTTTGAGTTTTTGGCACATCGTGGACGAAGAGCGTTTTGTTGACATGGACGACTTTTGTGGCGTAATTAAGTGCGACATTGATGTCGTGGCTAATGATGACGATGCCGACCGTTTCGTTGAGCGATTTGAGCAGTTTAAACATATCGATTTGTCCTGCGGTGTCGATGCTTGCGGTTGGTTCATCCAAAAACATAATTTTGGCTTCACACGCAAGGGCGCGGGCGATGAAAACACGTTGGCGTTGTCCGCCTGAGAGCGTGTTGATCTTTTGGTTTTCAAACCCTTTCATGCCCACTCGCTCTAACATGCCGAGCGCAATCGCGCGATCTTCTTTTGAGTACGTTGCAAAGGCTTTGGATTTGGAGAGTCTGCCCATCAAAACAACGTCCATCACTTTAATGGGAAAGTCTTTATTGGCGATGGTATCTTGGGGAACATAAGCAATTTCATGGCTTACATGTAAAGGGTTTTCACCAAAAAGAAGCACTTCGCCGCGTTCAGGTTCCAGCAATCCTATCATCATCTTTAAGAGGGTGCTTTTACCGCCACCGTTGGGACCAATGATGGCTAAAAATTCGCTCGTGTTGTACTGGAGGTTGATGTCCTCCAGCACGCACGCGCCATCATAACTAAAATAGAGGTGATTGATTTGAATATCATTTTGCATAAAGCGATTATATCATTTTAGTTCTGATTGAAACGTTTTGGCAATGCTCAAAAGATTTTCACTCCACGCATAAGCTAAAGGATCGATGGGTACAACTTTGCCATTAATTTGCTTGGCAATACTGATGGCACTTTTTTGAGAAAACTGAGGCGCAACAAAAATCACTTTAGCATTTTCTTCTTTGGCTTCTTTGATGATGGTCGCTAACTCACTTGGTTTTGGCTCTTTCCCACTCACTTCAATCGCAATTTGCTCTAAGTCATAGCGCTTAGCAAAGTAGCCATACGAAGGGTGAAAGACGATAAATTTACGGCTTTTAATGTCGCTAAGGGTTTTTTGAATAGACGCATCTAACGCATCGATTGAGACGATAAATGCTTCGTAATTTTTGGTAAATTCACTTGCGTGTGCTGGATAAAGTGTGACCAGTGCATCGTAAATATTTTTAGCTTGCGTTTTGACTAAAATGGGGTCAAGCCAAACGTGTGGATCGAGAGATTCATCTTCATGGTCGTGGTCGTGATGCGCCTCTTTTTTAGGATCTGCTTTTTCATCTTCATGATGGTGTTCCACCATCGCTATTTTTTCAATGCCTTTTACTGTATCGACCATCACCATTTTGGGATTAGTGCTTTGAAATTTAGGAAGCCACGCTTTTTCAAATCCATCACCGATGCTAAAGTAGGCATCAGAACTGGCAAGCTCTTTCATTTGCGCAGGCTTTGGCTCATAGGTGTGTTGGTTCGCCCCTGGCGCTACCATAACGTTTACATGTAAAAAATTTTTCGCGATTTGTTCCACAAAATATTTTTGAGGCAAAATGCTGACCGTAACGGTCTGAGCGGCACTTAAGAGTGAACCAAAGAGAAGTGTGACGAGAAGAAGAATGTATTTCATGATGTTTCCTTTGCGACTTAGTTGCATAATTTGGATGCAATCTTAATCCAATGCAACTTAGTTGTGACTTAGAATGATTCTTTAATCGTATATGAAAAAAAATTGGGTACTATTTCTTAGATTTCATCCCAAAGAGGAAACTATGAGCGAACAGCTTCAAAACGTGTTTCAAGAATACGACATCAAATTTACAACAGCACGCGCTTCGATTTTAGAGGTGCTCAAAGTTGCCAACAGTCCGCTAAGTTACGAGCAGATCAAAGAGAAAATGAGCGTCACAATGGACAAAGCGACCTTTTACCGCAATATCGCAAAGTTTGAAGAGTTAGGCATGGTGCATAAGTTTGAGTCGGATGATCGCAAGTGGTATTTTGAGCTTTCCAGTACGACACATGCGCATTTTATTTGCGAGCAGTGCCATAAAATCACCTGTATGAACGTCGATATTGGCAACGTTGAGGGCGAAGTAACCAGCATCGTGCTTAAGGGTACATGTAAAGCGTGTCACTCATGAAAAAACTTTTACATGTAAGCTTTTTAGCCTTGCTTTTTTTGAGCGGATGTGCGATAAAACAAGAGATTACCTCTTCTGAGACGTATGTGATTACCATTAAAAACAAACACGTAGCACTTTCCGATACAGGGTTTATTAACCACGGAAATGACTATACGAATGTTCAAATTTTCACGGCAGGCAGTGCTCTTTTCAATCTTGAAATCATGGGGAACACCATCTGTTTGGACGGACGTTGTATGGACAAACTCGCTTTCAATCAGCAGTTTTTTCAAGAGGACCATTACGCGGAATTGATGCAGGAGATTATCGCCAAAAAGCCTATCTACGAAGGGCAAAATCTGCGTCAAACCTCTAGCGGTTTTGAGCAAGAGATAGACCGCCCAAACAGCCATCTTATCTACAAGGTCGAAGGCTCAAACCTCACCTTTAGAGATACCAAAAATGGTATTTTAATACGCCTAAAACCATTACTATAAAGGAATTTTCATGAAATTTGTTGGGGCACATGTCAGTGCCAGTGGCGGAGTCTTTAATGCTCCCATTAATGCCACAAAAATTGGAGCCAAAGCGTTTGCGCTCTTTACGAAAAATCAGCGTCAATGGGAAGGAAAGTCTTTAACCCAAGAAGAGATTGATCGTTTTAAGGCCGAGTTAGAAAAAGCGCAGATTTTACCCAAACATGTGTTACCGCACGACAGCTATCTGATCAATCTTGGGCATCCTGAGCTTGAAGCACGTGAAAAATCGTTGAATGCGTTCTTGGATGAGGTAAAACGCTGTGAAGCTTTGGGGCTTGATAAACTCAATTTTCACCCAGGAAGCCATCTCAAACAGATCAGCGAAGAAGCCTGTTTGGAGCTGATTAGCGCTTCCATGAATGAGGTGTTACGTCAAACAAACGGTGTGACCTTGGTTGTGGAAAATACCGCAGGTCAAGGAAGCAATATGGGTTACAAAATGGAACACCTAGGCTATCTTATGGAGCATTCTATCGATAAAGAGCGTGTCGGGGTTTGCATCGATACCTGCCATCTGTTTACTTCAGGTTACGATATCAGAAGTGAAGAAGCGTATAGGCAAACGATGGAAAAATTTGCTACAATCGTCGGATTTAAGTATCTCAAGGGGATGCATCTCAATGATTCTAAGCCAGATTTGGGCACTCACGTTGATAGACATGACTCTATTGGCAAGGGGAAATTAGGGGTAGAACCATTTCGGTTTATCATGAACGATGAACGCATGGATGAGATTCCTTTAATACTTGAAACGATCGATGATTCTATATGGGCAGAAGAGATTGCACTGCTGTATAGTCTTGTCCAATAAAACATTCTAAGGACAATCTATGACACAAACGGTAAGAGTTGCTACGTTACTCAGTCTGAGTGCGGCGACGCTTTTGGCTTCAGGATACCGTATCCCTGAACAATCTTTAAACTCAGTAGCGCTCAGTGCGGCGTATGTAGCAGGTGCCAATGGTGCCGATGCGAGTTATTACAACCCTGCAAACATGTCTTTTATGGCAAGCGGTGCTTACACTGAGGTTGCATTAACGTATATTAATCTACCCGAAGTTAATTTTGATGGTGCTGTCTCTTCGATGGATGGAAATTCTAAAGAAGAAGAATTTTTAATGCCAAACTTGCATTATGTCTCACCGATGGTGGGCAATTGGCGTTACGGTCTTTCTATTACAGCACCAGCTGGTCTTTCAAAACGTTGGGATGAAGCCTTTGCTAAATCAAGTTCTGAAGAGTTTACATTAACGGTTATTGAAGTTAATCCAACGGTTAGTTATCTTGTGAATGAACAACTCTCACTGGGTTTTGGTTTGCGTGGCGTTTATACCGATGGTGTGGTAAAAAGCAATGCAAGCAATATCTTAACACGTGACTTAGAAGGTGATTCAATTGATTTTGGTTACAATCTAGCTATTAGCTACAAACCAATTAAAGATGTAACCTTGGCTGCAACGTATCGTTCCAAAGTGGATTTAACCGTTGAAGGAGATGCCAAACTCAATTATTTAGGTGGTTTAGGCGGAAGTCCTGGAAGCTATAGTGGAGATGCTTCTGTTACTATTCCACTGCCCGCTTCTTTGGCATTAGCAGCAGCGTATACCTATGAGAAAACAACCGTAGAATTTGTGTTTGAGAGAACCTATTGGTCAAGTTATAAAGATTTAGATTTTGACTATGATGGTACTTTAAGCAATGCTGTATTAGTTGCAAAATTTGATAGCCCTATTGCCAAAAATTGGAAAGATTCCAATGCGTATCGTATTGGTTTAAGTCATCAATGCACTGATAATCTCAAAATGATGCTTGGTTTTGCGATCGATAATTCACCCGTTCCAAGTAATACGCTTGGTTTTGAACTTCCCGATTCGGATGCCAAGCTCTACTCCATTGGTTTTGAATACGCAATGAGCCAAAATCTTAAAGTAGGTTTGGCATACCTTTATGACGATAAAGAAGATCGAACGGTCCACAACAATACGGGAGGAACATCGGTAGCGCCATCAGGTACCTTCACCGATTCATCTGCCCATCTTTTAACAGCATCACTCAAATATAAGTTTTAATGATGCTCACCTATCCGTATCAAAATTTTTATGAGATCATGGAGGCCAATGCTAAAAATGATCCTAAAAAAACGGCTATTTTTATGGATGACCACAAAGTATCGTATGTGAAGCTTAAGCATCACATCGATACGTTTGCGCGTTTTTTGGAATTTAGCAGTATTAAAAGTGGAGATCGGGTTGCCATGATTGTGGGCAACTCGGTGGAGTTTATTGTCTCTTTATTTGCGATTACGAAGATTGGAGCGATTGCCGTACCTCTGAATACCTTTTTGAAAAAAGAGGAGTTTGAGTATATCTTGAATGATTGCAGTGCCAAAATGCTGGTCTGCTCCGCCTCGTTTGCCAATGAGACTAAAAACTTACTGGATACAACGAAGATTGAAAAGATCATTTGGTGCGATGATTATCCTCATTTGGATGAACGCAATTATAGCTTTAGCGAAATTGATGCAAGCGCGGACAGACATGGCTATGTAACCAAAAAGCCAAAATTGGATGATTTGGCCTGTATCGTTTATACATCAGGCACAACGGGAAAACCCAAAGGCGCTATGCTCTCGTATCGCAATATCTTCTCCAATGCGATCTCAGGCGCAGACTCATTTCACATTACATGTAAAGATCGTTTCATCGTTTTTTTACCGATGTTTCACAGCTTTACGCTCTCCATTATGGTGCTGTTGCCCCTCTTTACGTGCTCTAGCATTGTTATCGTGCGTTCGGTTTTTCCTTTTGCCAATGTGCTTAAACAGACCCTGCTCAAACGTGTGACCATTTTCCTTGGCGTTCCAACCTTATACAACGCGCTGTTGAAAGCAAAAATTCCATGGTATTTTATGTGGTTCAATCAGGTGCGTATTTTTATCTCAGGCAGTGCGCCACTCAGTGAGCAATCCTTGAATGATTTTAACGCCAAATTTAAAAAAGCGACGCTTTTAGAAGGCTATGGGCTTAGTGAGTGTTCGCCTGCGGTGTGTGTGAACCGATTGGATCACCAAAAACCGCTCTCGGTTGGTTTACCGCTTCCAAGTTATGAAGTGAAAATCGTCAATGAAGAGCGCGTTGAGGTCAAAACAGGCGAAGTGGGTGAAATTATGGTGAAAGGCGATTGCGTAATGCAAGGTTATCTTAACCATGCCGATGCGACCGATGAGACCATCATCAATGGCTGGCTTTTAACGGGTGATTTGGGTAAAAAAGATAGCGATGGCTTCATTTACATTGTGGATCGTAAAAAAGATCTGATTATCTCCAAAGGAATCAACATTTACCCTAGAGAAATCGAAGAGATTATCTATAAATACGAAGGGATAGATGCGGTTGCGGTGATTGGTATTCGGGATGAACAGACCAAAGACGAAGAGGTTCTCGCTTTTATTCAACTCAAAGAAGGCGTGGAGATTCAAGAGAGCGAATTACGCGCTTATCTTAAGCAACATGTGGCAAATTTCAAGTTACCGAAGCATATTTACTTTGTTGAAGAGCTTCCTAAGAATGCAACGGGTAAGGTTCTAAAGCGTGTTTTAAAAGAAAATGTCAAAAATGGTGGAATCTTACGTAAAAGATAGAGATTAACTTTTTAACCAAAGGGTTATTTTATCATCATCTTGTCATCATATATTTCCATGTAGTCGTATAATAATATTTTTACTATGGATCAAAAGGCTTTGTATTGCAGTATTTGATAGATTTTTTAGAGAGTAAAACGGTTCAAACATCCACAATTTATGAACATCTTAAATGTTCGATTGACGAAGCAAAATTTTTACAATTGATGACCAAAGAGTACGTGCAAGGCTCTGTTGATCTCGGTGTTGGGGAGATTTTGATTAAGCTTTTTGGCGATAAAAAGTATGCGCATCTGCAAAAACTCTCGTTGGTGAAAGAGTTAATCGAGCAAGGGTGGATTGTGCAAAACAATTTTCTAACCTCAAAGATCATGGATGTCTCCAACTTAGAGCTCTTAAACAGCAGTGTTACGCTGAGTTCTGCTTTTTTAAAGCTCTTAGAAGAGGGAACTCTAGAGGTTGTGTTACCAGACGTTACGCCATACGCCGATCATCTTGAATATCTTAAAGATCAATTTTTCAGAATTGAGCTGTATCAAAAACTAAGCCAAACCAAACACAATGCAACGGAAAATTCGCCCAGCATTGGACGCCTTAAAAATAAACTCGATCTTTTAGAAAGTCGCATCGTTGAGCGTATCAAAGTCACTCAAAACGAGATCATCGTTGAAACTATTTTCAAAGACAATGAGCTAAGTCCTAAAGAGCAACTCATTTTTTTAGCCCTTCTCAAAGAGGAGTATGCCGGTGAGTTTGAGAGTTTGCGCGATATGAACACACTCATTAGTCTTATCAGCGTCGATGATTATGAGAAGATCAAAAACCGTTCTTTATTGGAAGAGGGCTCAAAGCTTATCGAAAATCTCATTATTGACTACGATGAGATGCTCAGTACCTTTGGTGGTGTGACGCGAAGTTTTTTTATCTCTGAAGAGATTTTGCAAAAAATAATGCACCCCAATAAAGAGAAAAAAAGCAAGAAAATTAAACTCGATATGCTCATTGGTGAGCAAGAACTTTTTGAACTGATCGACCCTAAGACTAATTTAGATGATGTGATTTTGCATCCAAAAACCAAAGAAGTGCTTGATAATTTACTGAAACAAATTGATAAAAATGTGGTGAAATTGCTTCGAGAATGGGGCATAAAAGAGCGTCGCAGTGGCATTGATGCCAAGATCATTCTTTATGGCGCTCCAGGAACGGGTAAAACGATGACAGCGCTCTCTTTGGCTAAGTCGATGAAAAAGCGCGTGCTCAGTTTTGATTGCTCCAAGATTCTCTCTAAGTACGTCGGCGAGAGTGAGAAAAATGTGCGCAGTATTTTTGACACCTACAAAGAGCTGTGCAAAAAGACGAAAAGTGAACCATTATTGCTTCTCAATGAAGCCGATCAATTTTTAAGTGCACGCTCCACCGACAGCGGCGCCAGTGCGGATAAAATGCACAATCAGATGCAAAATATCTTTTTAGAGCAGATTGAGCGTTTCGATGGACTACTTATTGCAACTACGAACCTTTTGGAGACGATCGATCCCGCATTTTCAAGGCGTTTTGACTATAAAATCGCTTTTGAAAAGCCTGATTTGAAGCAACGTATTGAGCTTTGGAAAAAGCTTTTACCTGAAAATGCTACCTATGAAGAGGGTTTAGATATTGAAAAACTCGCTTCATATCCGCTTACGGGTGGGCAGATCAAAGTCGTGCTTAAAAATACAGCGCTCAAAGTCGCTGCCAAAGCAAAACCGCTGTTTACATTTGAAGATTTTAAACTCTCGATTGACCGCGAAACCAAAGGCGCCTTTGGCGACGCAAAATCCGTTGGATTTATGAATTAAAGGCATAGACAAGCCTTTTTGAGTGTTTACATGTAAACATTCAGATGGATTTGTTGAGAAATGATAGATTCTGCCTCGTTAGAGGCAAGCTTCAGCATCCTAGTGGTTAAATGTAGCTATTTAAGCTTTGCTTAAATAGCGTGATAAAATGAATGAATGAAGGAATGATGATGACCCCTTTGTCGCATATGGATTTTGCCCATCCCTATTTTGGAGCTTTTTTCCTCCTTGTTTTTGGTGCCGTTGTCTTTTATGGCATTACCGTCTTAGCACGTGTCGTTAGCCGTAAAATGGCGCGACTCGATACGGAAAAACTCAAACTCAGCATTTACGAATGCGGTCCTGAAGTGACCAAACAGCCCAATAAAATTTCGGCACATTTTTACCTTTTTGCACTTTTGTTTATTTTATTTGATGTGGAGATTATCTTCATGTTTCCGTGGGCGGTGGATTTTAAAGTTTTAGGCATGTTTGGGTTTGTTGAGATGATTTTATTTGTCATTGTTTTAACCATTGGTTTTGCATACGCATGGAAAAAAGGAGCGCTCGAATGGCACAGCATAAGATAAATTACCTTCAAGAAGCAGGTCTTCCTGTGGCACTCACCACAGTCGATAAGTTGGTTCAATGGGGTAGAAGTAACTCGTTGTGGCCACTCACTTATGGCCTTGCCTGTTGTGCGATTGAGATGATGGCAACGGGTGCGAGTCGTTATGACTTTGACCGTTTTGGAACGATTTTTAGGGCGAGCCCTAGACAAGCCGATGTCATCGTCATTGCAGGAACACTTACCAAAAAGCACGCGCCGTTTATGCGTCGTTTGTATGACCAGATGCCCGATCCAAAATGGGTCATTAGTATGGGAAGTTGCGCTAATACGGGTGGTATGTTCAACACCTATGCAACCGTTCAAGGCGCTGATCGCATTATTCCTGTGGATATTTACCTTCCAGGGTGCGCGCCTCGTCCTGAAACCCTCCAATACGCACTTATGCTCCTCCAAAAGAAAATTCGAACCGAGAAAGCATCACGCAGACTTGCTCCCAAAAGGTTGGTATGATGAGACATTACAGCGATAAACAAAACGTTCAAAAAAAGTCGTATTACAGCGATCGTTACTTCGTAGCCCCTCAAATTCCTAAAGAGGCTGTGGAGAGTGACGAAATCTTTGCCAATGATGTAAAAGTATTGCAAGAGAGTTTTGAGATCAAAGAGGCGTATATTCAAAGGGGGCAATTGGTTGTTTATATTGACCCAAAAGATAACGTCGATGTTTTAACGATGCTAAGAGATCAGCTCTCTTACAATTTTTTAAGTGAACACAGCGCGATTGACTGGTTAGCCAAAAGTGGTGAATTTGAAATTTTTTACCAAATGCTCTCCACCTCAAAACGCAAGCGCATGCGTGTGAAATGTTTTATCAAAGAGAAAGAGGTGCTTAAAAGCGTGATTGGCGTTTACAAAAGTGCGGATTGGGCAGAGCGTGAGATGTACGATATGTTCGGTGTTATTATCAGTGGACATCCGTATATGAAACGTATTTTAATGCCCGATGATTGGTATGACCATCCGCTTCGCAAAACCTATCCGTTGCACGGCGATGAAGTGGCGCAATGGTATGAAATCGATAAGATTTTTGGCAAAGAGTATCGTGACATCATAGGACCCGAAGATCGTGATAGTGCGCGCGTGGATGTGAACGACACGTACCGTTTTGCGCACCTTAACCACGAAGTTCCTTTTGGTGCTGAACCAAGTCAGGAAAAAACAAACATCGATTACCAAGAAGAGGGTGGCGTATTTATCGTGAAAAAACTCAAAAAAGAAGATGCTAAAATCGTGAAAGAGAGATACTAATCATGCAAAAAGTCAATCGTCTAAAACCTTTTTTTGAGAATATTGCTTTTGAGCGTGAAGACAATCATATGATCGTTAACTTTGGCCCACAGCACCCAAGTGCACACGGTCAGCTTCGTTTGATTTTAGAACTCGATGGCGAGAAAGTGAGCAAAGCGACTCCTGATATTGGCTATTTGCACCGCGGTATGGAGAAGATGGCTGAAAATATGATCTACAACGAATTTTTGCCAACGACCGATCGAATGGATTATATTGCCGCAACTGCCAATAACTACGGCTTTGCGCTCTCGGTTGAAAAACTCATCGGTCTTGAAGTGCCAAGACGTGCTAAAGTGATTCGTATGATGCTTTTGGAGCTTAACCGCATCTCTTCTCACCTCTTTTGGCTCGCAACGCATGCCCTTGATGTGGGCGCGATGACGATTTTCCTTTACACCTTTAGAGAGCGAGAATACACGCTGGATTTGATCGAAGATTATTGTGGTGCGCGTTTGACGCACTCTTCGGTGAGAATCGGTGGTGTGCCACTGGATTTGCCAAAGGGATGGATTGACGGGCTCAATAAATTTATTAACCATTTGCCGCTTGATATTGCAGATTACGAAGGCTTACTTGACCAAAACCGTATCTGGAAAATGCGTTTGGAAGATGTGGGCGTTGTGAGCCCTGAACAAGCGCAAAGTTGGGGCTGTTCAGGACCGATGCTCAGAGGAAGTGGCATTGCATGGGATATTCGCAAAGAAGAGCCGTATGAACTCTACGATGAAGTGGAGTTTGATGTGCCTGTAAGTACGACCTGCGATAGTTATGGAAGGTATAAGCTTCACATGGAAGAGATGCGCCAAAGTGTTCGCATTCTCAAGCAACTCATTCCGATGTATGCGGAGACCTCACCCGAAATTATGGCCCATGCGCCTCAATATATCTCTGCGCCTAAAGAGCAGATTATGACGCAAAATTATTCGTTGATGCAGCATTTTGTCCTTGTAACACAAGGGATGCGTCCTCCTGTTGGAGAAGTGTATGTGGCGACCGAATCACCTAAGGGGGAACTTGGTTTTTACATCAACTCTCAGGGCGATCCGTATCCTTACAGGTTGAAGCTTCGTGCGCCAAGTTTTTTCCATACGGCACTTTTACAAGAGATTTTAGTGGGTGAATATTTAGCCGACGTGGTTGCGATTATTGGTAACGCGAACATCGTCTTTGGCGAAATTGACAGATAGGAGAAGGCGATGCAACGGTATGATTTACGCCATTTAGGGGATGATTTTTACGGACGTATGCTTGAGATCATCGATGAGACAGCGATAGGTGAAGTATCTATCTTTATGTTTGAGATCGGTGATTTCTCTCCTGTTCAAAAAAGCGCAGATGTGATTAAAGAGGCGGGGTGGACACTCATGAACTCGTTGAAATTCAATGAAGCCGACTGGACGATTGTCGTTAAAAAAGTGAAAAGTGAAGTAGCATAGATGGTAAAGAAGCAATTTATAGAAGCCTTAAATCAGCCGAGCCAAGACGCTTTTGCGTTTACATGTAAAGAGTTTGATCTTATTATTTGTCTAGGAACGCTTCCTTCTCGCCATGACACAACACTCTTGGAAGATTTGAGTGCGAGTGAGGCTAAAGTGGTCTATCTCTTTACGATGGAAGATTCCGATTTGGTTGAAAAAAGTACTTTTTTTAGCCGCTATGAAGTGGGTGCAGAAGAGGGTGTATTGGCACTTCTTGCCAAAAGTTTTCTTTTACATGTAAAGCTTCCAGAAACTGTTCAAAACTATTTTGAAGAACTCGATGAGGGTTACATCAGTGCGGAGAGCAATCTAGGCGAAGAAGAGATTGAAGAGATCGAAGCGTTGTATCAAGAGGCTAACCGTGTGCTGATTGTTTTAGGTGATGATCTGATACGTCATCCACAAGCTGCTTCTATTGCACATCTTGCAGGATTGATCGCAAAGTTTGGCAAAGCGAAATTGCTTGTTGTGGGTAGCACACCTGAAATGATTGTCTCATCACACAATGAGAGCGTTTTAGGCGCAGTTGAAAATCTGAAAAGTTTTGATGGGGTTGTGGTTTACCAATGCCCTGTAACGCAAGCGGATGAAGAGCAACTTCTCATCGGTTCCGCCCAGTTTCAAATGGCAGCCAAAGTGCAAAACAACGACAAAATCACGGTTGCCATCAACCAAGAGGTCTATCCGCGCACCTTTGTTCGCGACGATAGTTTAAAAGGCGTGATCGCTTTAATGCCCTGTGCGAAAGCGGACTCTAACTATCCCTACCATGTAGTAAAAATAGTGAAGGCAGAGCAATGAGCGATGTTTTAATAACCATAGATGGAAAACAGTGTACCGCGACAGAGGGTGAATACATTTTAGGCGTTGCGCGCAGAAACGATATTTTTATCCCAGCGCTCTGTTATGTAACGAACTGTTCACCAACGCTTGCGTGTCGTTTGTGTTTGGTGGATATCGATGGCAAAAGGGCGTACAGTTGTAACGCACGCGCCAAAGAGGGCATGAACGTTATCACGAAAACGGAAGAGATCGAAAAAGAGCGAAGAGCGATCATGGAGATTTATGACATTAACCATCCTTTGGAGTGTGGTGTCTGCGACCAAAGTGGTGAATGCGAACTGCAAAACTACACCTTGCATATGGCTGTGGACAGCCAACACCACTGCATCGCCGACACGCACCGCCCAACCAAACAGTGGGGTAAAATCCATTACGATGCATCACTCTGTATCGTGTGTGAGCGTTGTGTCACGGTGTGTAAAGATATGATCGGCGAATCAGCCCTTAAAACCGTTCCTCGCGGTGGTGCTGAGCTTGATAAGGCATGGAAAGATAAAACCGAAAAAGACGCCTATGCGATGTGGAATAAACTCCAAAAGTCGATCATCGGTATTGCCAGTGGTGCTGAAACACTCGACTGTACACAGTGTGGCGAGTGTACGGCAGTATGTCCTGTAGGAGCGCTTGTTAGCTCAGACTTCCAATACACGTCTAACGCATGGGAACTTCAAAAAATCCCAGCGTCTAATCCGCATAGCAGTGATTGTTCGCTTCTTTATTACGATGTCAAACACACCAGTACGAGTAATCCTGAACCTAAAATTTACCGCGTCAATAGTGACCATAACTACGCGCCCCTTCATGCGGCAGCTCGTTATGGTTTTGACTTCCAAAACGAGGTTACATGTAAAGATGAAAGTGCGTTTGCACGGGTGGTTGAACTGCTTCAAACCAAAGTTGATACCATCGTTTTTGACAGTTACATTACCAATGAAGAAGCGTTGATTTTACAAAAACTCAAAGAGAAATTTGGCTTTAAGTTAGTAAACGAAGATGCCAAAGCGTATCAAACCTTCCTCAAACATTTTGCAAGTACTGCGGGTTCAAGCCTTTACAGTGGCGATTTGAAGTCTATTTCCCAAAGCAATTTTGTGGTCAGTTTTGGAACTGCCATTAAAACCGATAGCCCTAATGCGGGTTATGCGATGAATAATGCTATTGGTATGAACAAAGGCGCAGGGCTTTATTTCCACCCTGTGGCTGATCCTATCGTTGCCGCTTACTCGAAAAACCTTCTAAGTGTTACTCATAAAATAGGCGCAGAAGAGGCGATTGCATATCTTTTACTCGATCTTTTTGGCGACAAAGAGGCGATGCCTAAAAGTGTTGTTGAGTATTTGGCAACGTTTCATACGGTAGAGAAAAAAACCATCCAAGAGAGCGTTAAAGAAGAGATCAAAGAGATGGTCAAAGACGAAGAGAGTGGCGAAGAGAAAGAGGTCACGAAGACCATCACGAAAATGGTAGACACAGAGATCGAAGTTGACACGAATGCTTTGATTGAACTTATCGGCGCGGAAGCGGATTTAGTAGAGAAAATCACTAAACTTTTGGATAAAAAAGATAGCTTTAGTTTGATCGCAGGCGAAGACCTTTTTAATCATCCAAGAGCAGAAAATATCGCAAAGCTTTTAGGTTTGATCGAGCGATTTACCGCGTTTAAATTGGTCGTTATTCCATCACGCACCAATACACTCGGTGTTTCGCTGATTTGTGATCTAGACGAGCAAAAAGGTAACTTTACGCTAGGCTACAACGTGAAAGGCGACTTTACACTGAGCAGCTTGGGCAAGGGCGATTTGGATATGCCAGCTCTCAATCAACAAGAAGGAACGTTTACGTCGATGAACAAACGCGTCGTTCCCACCAATGTGGCATTGCCATTTAAAGGCTATTGTCTCAATGACATCGCCAATGCAGTGGGACTTGAAGCGGAGTGGACGATTGATTATACGCCGTATTTGCCGAGTGAAAAAGGCTTTAAGAAAGAGAAATTTGATAACTTGCCGAATCGTTTTGAAAACGATGGTACTGAAAATCGCGGTTATGCACTTGAGCTTCAAACCTTTACATGTAACGATGAAGTTGAATCCATTTCAAGCTTTACATGTAAAGAGAGCGATGTGATCTACCAAGCCAATCCTGTGCATCAATTTAGCGCCTTGACCAACAAAGCCCATCAGCTTAATGAAGCTGGAGCTCTGTATGTTTCGTCCGCCTTTTTAGAGTCTAAAGGGCTTAACGATGCCGCGGTGGTGACAGTAGAAAATGAGGCAGGTGCCAAATTGGTGATTGCAATTAAAGAAGAGAAAATGATCGATGGATTGATCGCGTATCTTCCAACATTTGATACCAAAATCGATACCGCACCGTTTTTTAAAGAGGGTTACCGATTCGCTCACGTCGTGATTAAAGGAGTTGAACATGTTTGAAACAGCCGTTTTGGTTGAAACCATTGTCAAAGCCGTCATTGTTGTTGCGGTGGTTGCAGGTATGGCAGGGTTTGCGACGTTTATTGAACGAAAAGTGTTAGCCTTTATGCAACGCCGTCTAGGACCCATGAATGTGGGACCGTATGGGCTATTGCAACTTGCAGCCGATGGTATTAAACTTTTCACTAAAGAGGACATTGTTCCGCAAAATGCCGTGAAGCCCATTTTTATGATCGCACCCGTGATTGCAGCGGTGACAGCGTTTGTGGCGATGGCAGCGGTTCCTTATTTTCCCGAATTTACCCTTTTTGGTTATGTGATTCATCCGATTATTTCCGACATTAACGTAGCGCTTTTGTATGTGATGGGCGTGGCCTCAGTCGGTATTTATGGTCCACTGCTTGCTGGAATGAGCAGTGCCAACAAATGGTCACTTTTAGGAGCGGCACGCGCTGTGGTGCAGATGCTCTCCTTTGAAGTGGTCACTGGGTTATCGGTACTTGCACCAATTATGATGATAGGCTCTTTATCGCTGATTGATATTAACGATTACCAAAGTGATGGTGTGTTTAGCTGGCTGATTTGGAAACAACCTTTAGCGTTTATTTTGTTTGCAATGGCAGGTTTTATGGAGACCAATCGTGCGCCCTTTGATACGATTGAGTTTGAGGCTGAAGTTGTGGCTGGGTATGCAACGGAGTATTCAGGCATGCGTTGGGGACTCTTTTTCATCGGTGAATATGCCAATATGATTACGATTTCAGTGCTTGTGAGCATCCTTTTTATGGGCGGTTATAATCCACTTTGGTTTATTCCAGGAGCTGTGATGATGTTGGTGAAAGTCTCTTTTTGGGTCTTTTTATTTTTATGGGTAAGAGCGGCATGGCCACACATTAGACCCGATCAGTTGATGTGGGTCTGTTGGAAAGTCTTAATGCCTTTAGCGGTGATTAACATCTTAATCACTGGCTTTGTGCTGATTTAGGGGGATGAAATGGAATTAAAAGATTTTAAACAACGCAACATCGCTCCTGGATACATCTTTTTTGAGGGAGAAAAAGCGCCTGAAAATGGGTGGCAAGCCTTTAAAAAAGTGGTCAGACGAACGCTTAAAGGCGAGCTTTTTGTCGGTCTTTGGATAGTCTTAAGGGAGATGATTCGTTTTGATATTCACACGATTCAGTACCCTGCCGAAAAAATGGAGATGAGTCCACGCTATCGTGCCATTCATCGTCTGCTTCGTCTATTTGAGAGCGGTAGTGAGCGCTGCATCGGGTGTGGGTTGTGTGAGAAAATTTGTATCTCGAATTGTATTCGCATGGACACGCATATTGATGAGAAAAGCCGAAAAATGGTGAGCGAATACAGCATCAACTTTGGGCGTTGTATCTTTTGTGGGTATTGCGCTGAGGTGTGTCCTGAACTCGCCATCGTGCATGGGGTAGAGTATGAAAATGCCAGTGAACAACGCGCTCATTTTGGTCTCAAAGAGGATATGCTAACCCCACTTGATACCTTTAGAGCCAACGAACAAAAAGAGTTTCCAGGGTTTGGTGCATTGAGTGACAATGCCGATGAAGCTGTGAAACAGACACCATTAGCGTATTGAGGTTACCATGTATGAAATTATAGCATTTTATGTTTTTGCCGCATTGACCATCGGTATGTTTGGGATTGTGGTGACGAGTCGTAATGCTTTGTATGCGATGAGCGCACTAGCAGGCGGAATGATCTTTATCTCGGGCTTCTTTTTTATCTTAGATGCTGAGTTTTTAGGGGTCGTTCAGATCGTCGTTTATTCGGGCGCTATTATGGCACTTTACGCGTTTGGTATGATGTTCTTTGATACAACACGTGATGTTTCAGAAAAGATGCGCTCCAAAAAAATCGCCTACAGCCTCTCTATCGCCAGTGCGGTTTTGGTTGTCGCCATTTTATGCGCACCGCTTGTGGGAGAGAGTGTGGAAGCACTTTACCCCAGCATCGAAGGTGTAGGAAATGTTCAGATGATCGGCGTTGTGCTTTTTACCAAATACTTAGTTCCGTTTGAGTTAGCCGCCATTATGCTTCTGGTTGCGATGATCTCAGGCATTGTGCTTGCGAGTAAAAAGATGGATGAATATTTAGCCATCGAAGATGAAGATCTTGAAGATGTCAAGGAGGGCAGATGATCACCTTAACACACTATTTTATTTTAACAGGTATTCTATTTTCCATTGGGCTTGTCGGTGTGATGCGACGAACGAACCTTTTAATGCTTTTTTTCTCAACCGAGATTTTGCTCAATGCGATTAACGTAGGGTTTGTGGCAGTTTCAAAATATTACAATGATCTGAGCGGTCAACTGTTTGCCTTTTTTATCATTGCCGTTGCGGCGAGTGAAGTCGCTGTCGGGCTTGGACTTCTCATTCTTTGGTACAAACGCAATGGCTCGGTTGATCTTAACAGCCTTCAGACGATGAAAGGGTAAGCATGGAAAATTATCTTTATACCGCACTCTTTGCGCCCTTGGCAAGTTCTCTGTTTGTAGCCTTGTTTGCGGCGCGACCTAAGATGCTTTTCACGGGTATTGTGGCTTCGTTGCTCATTGCGATTTCGATGATTGCCTCCTTTGTGTTGCTCATCGATGTGAATACGTATGGACCTTTGCATGTAACGATGATGGATTGGATTGCCGCAGGCAATTTGGAAGTTCCGTTTGGCTTTGTCGTTGATGAAGTCTCTGTCATTATGATGGTCACGGTCACGCTGGTTTCAACGATTGTGCATATCTATTCGATTGGCTATATGGATCACGATAAGAGTTTTAACCGCTTCTTCTCTTACCTCTCCGCCTTTGTTTTTTCGATGATGATTTTGGTCATGAGCGATAACTTTGTAGGGCTTTTTATCGGTTGGGAAGGTGTGGGTCTTTGTTCATGGCTCCTCATTGGTTTTTGGTATCACAAAGAATCTGCTTCGTGGGCAGCCAATGAAGCGTTTATCATGAACCGAATTGCCGACCTTGGCATGTTGATGGGTCTTTTTCTGATCTACTGGAGTGTAGGATCATTCCAATACGATGAGTTTTTTGCCAGCGTAAAAACGATGGATTCTACGCTTCTGACAACGATTGGTATCTTCTTATTTATCGGTGCGATGGGTAAATCAGCACAGTTCCCCCTCCACACATGGCTTGCCGATGCGATGGAAGGTCCAACACCGGTTTCAGCACTCATTCACGCGGCAACGATGGTAACTGCGGGTGTTTATCTGGTCATTCGTTGTGGTGAACTCTATGCCCTTATCCCTGATGTGGGCTTTGCAATCGCATCACTAGGAGCATTTGTAGCGCTCTTTGCTGCTTCAATGGCGCTGGTCAATAACGATCTTAAACGCATTATCGCCTACTCAACGCTTTCGCAGTTAGGGTACATGTTTGTAGCCGCAGGACTGGGTGCCTACTGGATTGCCCTGTTTCATTTGATGACGCACGCTTTCTTTAAATCGCTTCTCTTTTTAGGTGCGGGTAATGTGATGCACGCGATGCACGATGAACTCAATATCAAAAAAATGGGTGGGTTGTATGGTTCGATGAAAGCAACCGCCATTTTGATGAGTGTTGCTTCGGTGGCATTGGCAGGTATTTATCCCTTCGCAGGCTTCTTCTCTAAAGATAAAATTTTAGAAGTTGCCTTTAATGAAGGTGCATACTTTTTATGGTTTGCCCTTTTCATCGGTGCGGGACTCACCGCATTTTACAGTTTCCGTTTGGTGATGCTTGTTTTCTTTGGTGAGAAAGAGCATGTGAAGTACGGCATTCATCCGCATGAAGCGCAACCGTTTGTCATTTATGCACTGCTTCCTTTAGGGCTTTTAGCCATTGTTGCAGGATTTTTAGAGCATACGTTTGAAGGGTTTGTAACGCGTCTTTTGGCACAGTATGAGATTCATATCGAACACGGTACGGAAGCTCTACTCATTGCAGCCACTTTGGGAATTGCACTCAGTGGAATTGCTTTTGCCGTTTACATGTACCGACGTGGTGGCTTCCCCAAATCGTGGGAAGAGCGTTTTTGCTACAAGCTTTTAAGCAACCAATACTATATACCCAAACTCTATGAGCTTTATATTATGCGTCCTTTTAGCGCGTTAGCAAACTTTGCATGGCAAAAAATTGATACGAAAGTGGTGGATTTGACAGTGGATTTAATTGCTAAAATGGTGTACTCCACAGGTGAAAAAAGCAGGAAAATGCAAAGTGGTAACCTCTCTGATATGCTCAGATGGATGGTGGTTGGTATGATTGGCTTACTCATTTTAGCCTTCGTTTATAGACCGATGGTTTAGGGAGCAGAAGATGGAACATATTTTATCACTTCTTGTATTTTTCCCTGCAATTGCAGGGCTCTTAGGCTTTTTGGTCGTTAAAGAGAGCATTCGAGCGTATGGTATCAGTGTCAGTGCGATTGAGTTTTTTCTCTCGATTATTTTATGGATTGGCTATGATGGTTCCAATGCTGGCTATCAATTTGTCGAGTATTATCCTTTTATCTCAAGCTATGGTATGAGTTATTATCTTGGCGTGGACGGTATTTCCCTTTTCTTAGTGATCTTATCGACCTTTATTACGATGATCGCACTTATTGCACTGAGTATCGAAAAAGAGATTAAAAACCTTATCATCTCCGTGCTCTTTTTAGAGATGACGATGGTGGGAGTATTTGTGATCTTGGATGTGATTTGGTTCTACGCCTTTTGGGAACTCTCTTTGGTGCCGATGCTCTATATCATTGGTGCGTGGGGAAGTGCGAACCGAATGTATGCTTCGATCAAGTTTTTCCTCTACACCTTTGCAGGCTCCGTTTTAATGCTTGTGGGCATTTTGTATATGGGCTTTTTATACCACGAGGCAACGGGTATTTGGAGTTTTGCATTGCCAGATTGGTATTTGTTGCAAGTGCCTTTTGAGACGCAATTGTGGCTTTTTGGAGCTTTCTTTTTAGCGTTTGCGATTAAAGTGCCGATGTTTCCGTTTCACACATGGTTACCCTACGCACACGGTCAAGCCCCAACGATTGGTTCGATCATCCTCGCAGCCGTGCTTCTTAAAATGGGCAGTTACGGTTTTGTGCGTTTTTCGCTCCCGCTATTTCCGGATGCGTCGGTCTATTTTCTAATTCCTGTGGCGGTGATTTGTATCATCATGGTGATTTATGCGGCGATGATTGCGTATGCACAAAAAGATATGAAACAGGTGATTGCGTATAGTTCGATTTCACATATGGGTATTGTTATTCTTGGAACCTTTGCTATGAACGCGGAGGGCATTACAGGTTCCATCTTCTTGATGCTGAGCCATGGTATTGTTAGTGGCGCTCTGTTTATGCTGGTGGGGGTCATTTACGATCGCCGTCATACGAAGCTTATGAGTGATTTTGGTGGGCTGGCTTCGGTGATGCCAAACTTCGCAACCATCTACGGCATTATGCTGATGGCCTCTGTTGGACTTCCTCTTTCCATCGGATTTGTCGGGGAGTTTTTATCCTTAGCAGGGTTTTACCGCATCAGCTGGGTGATGACATTGCTGGCAGGAACAGGCATTATTTTAGGCGCTGTTTACATGCTCGTTCTGTATAAAAAATCCTTTTTTGGTGAAGTCGTGCATGCTGAGAATAAAACACTTAAAGATCTTAACGCCAAAGAGCTAACCGCACTGATTCCGTTAGTAGCACTGGTTGTCATTTTGGGCGTTTATCCTAAACCTGTGCTTAGTGTCATTGATATGAGTGTTCAAAAGATGCTGGTACTCATGGATCAAAAAGCGGTTGTGCAAGAGACGAAAGATCTGCTGTTTAAAGCCAATACCATAGGAGGAACATACTAATGCTAGAGCCTATCTTAATTGATGTTGCAAGCCTCAATCTGCCTGCACTTCTTCCTATGGCAATTCTCGTTGTGGGTGCCTTAGCGGTTATTTGTGCTGATTTAGCGGTTAAAGGGCTCAATCGTAGTTTTTTAACGATGATTACAGTGCTCTTTATTATCTTAGATTTTGGAGCGGTGATTGGTTACACAGGTCCTGCACGCGGATTTTTTGATGTGCTTTTGGTCGATGGCATTGCCATGATGGCGCAGGTGATTATCTTAGTCGCTTCGGCTCTTTTCTTACCGCTCTCGTTAAGTCATCGTCATTTTAGAGCGTTTAGAATGGCAGAATTTTACGCCCTCTTTATGTTTATGATCGTAGGTTTTCAATGTATGGTGGTCAGCGACAATCTCATTTTGATTTTTATTGGATTAGAGACTTCCAGCCTTGCTCTTTACACACTCATTGCGCTGCATAACCGTGCTAAAGCCTTTGAAGCAGCGATTAAGTACTTCACCATGGGTGCATTGGCGGCTGGATTTTACGGTATGTCCGCACTTATTTTTTATGCCCTCACGGGGAGTGTTGAGATTTATCAGATCGAAAAAGTACTGATGGCACGTCATTTTGAGCCACTCATTGGTGTACTGGCGGCAACGGTATTTATGTTGGGTGCGCTTGGATTTAAACTCTCCTTGGTGCCATCACACACATGGACACCTGATGTGTACGAAGGAAGTTCAGCGCCACTGGCTGGGTATATGTCCGTTGTTCCAAAAATCGCAGGGTTTGTGGTCGCAATGCGTCTGTTTGAGATGCTGGTAGCCTCTGGTGTAGTATGGGTAGAGCACATTCTTTACGTAGCCGTAGTGCTCACAATGACGTTAGCCAATCTTACAGCGCTGGTGCAAGAAGATGTCAAAAGAATGCTAGCCTTTAGCTCCATTTCGCATGCAGGCTTTATGATGGCAGCGGTTTTAATTGGAACAACTCAAGCCAATACGGCTCTTTTCCTTTACTGGACGCTTTTTATGTTTACCAATCTTGGCGCATTTACGATGCTTTGGATCGTACGACACCGCAAAAATCTTTGGGATGAGCGTTACCAACACCCCTACACTAAGTTCTCAGGTTTGGTCAAGATTATGCCTACAACGGCAACGATTATGGGTATTTTCATGTTTGCACTTGCGGGTATGCCACCTTTTTCTGTCTTTTGGGGTAAGCTCTATCTGATCAGTGCCGCGATTAACAGTGAGTTTATTTTCTTAGCCGTTATCATCGCACTCAACAGTGCTATTGCGGTGTACTACTATATGAAATTGGTTATTTACATGTTCTTAAAAGAGCCTGTCACTGTTGATGCAAAGCTGTATGCCACCAATGCGTCAACTCCGTTAAAAGTGATTGTGGGTGTGGCGGTTATTTTCACTATTTTTGCGATTGTTTTCGTGGAGCCTTTATTAACGGTTATTACCAAATATGTGATTGCTAGCGGTTTTTAATAAGGGGTGAAAAACCCCTTATTTTGCTATAATGCACGCATGAAATCTATTTTAATCTTCCTTTTAGCATCGGTACAACTCTTCGCTTTGGAGATTGTTTTAAACAGTGGAAAAGAGAGTAGGGTGAATTATGCCATCTTACATGTAATGGATGCAAAGCCCTTTTTATGCCAAACAATCCCTGATGTCCTCGATAAAAAACACTACATTTGTACGATCAATCGACCCATTGATAAACCCATAGAATCTAAGAAAATGAAGCTCGCGGAGCTTGATTTCTATGAAAAAGAGGGTCTGTTTTATGTCACGATTGAGCCTAAAGTCGATTCAAAACTGATCCCTGTGGAAGAGAGTCTTTATACGACCAGTGAGGTTTTAACGAAGCCTAAAGAGAAGCTTTATGCCCACTGGACGATTCTTTTGCAAGAAAAACCACTTTATGAAGAGAAGAGTGTTCAAGATGGGATTGACTTTCCTGTTGAATTTCCAAAATATCAAAAGCCTTACATCGGTGCACTTGATCTTAATGGTGCTCCGATTTCATACGCGCAAAGCAAAGATATAGGGCTCTATTTAGAGATTAAGCAGGCGTATGAGAGCGGTTATTATGATAGTGTGGTTAAAGATGTCAAACGTGTTTTAACGCTTTTCCCTAACTCGATTTTTAGAAGTGAATTGGAACTGTATCAGATGCGCGCCATGGATAAAATCTTGAGCGCGAAAGGCGAAGACAAATCCGATAATCTCGCTTTCAATGAAAATGACATTATCACTGTGGGTAAGCGGTGGACAAAAGAGTTTGCCAGTGATGAGAATATCCCCGAAGTTTTAATGTTGATGACCAAAGCGTATATCAAAAGTGGTTCCAAATCGGATACCAATTATTTCATTGATATTTTAATCAGCGAACATCCCGATAGTCTTTTTACCAAACGTGCCATCTTGCTCTATGCCGATAACCTTTTCCTTAAAAAAGAGAAAGATAAGGCGATGAAACTCTACCTCGATGTTCTCTTTAGCGCGCAAGATTTGGACATCGCGTCTGAAGCAGCGATTCGTTTGAGTGATCATCAGATGGATGCAGGTAAGATGAAAGAGGCTAAAGAGTATCTGCTTAAAGTGCTCAATGTCAACGCGCAATTTCTTCTTAAAGACAAGGAAGCCAGTTACAAGTTAGCACGAAGACTTTTTGAACATCGTCTGTATGACTTAGCGGCTAAGATTACCGATTTGCTCCTAGAAAATTCCTCTAAACGAGAGGCTAATCGAGAGCTGTTGCTTAAAGAGAGCGGCGATTGGCATGCCAAAGCCAATGAAGTAGAAGCGGCACATGCACGCTATCAAGAGTATTTAAATGATTATAAAAATAGTGGTGATTATGTTCAAGAAGTGACTGAGAGTTTGGATGAACTCTTTTTTAAACTGAACGAAAACAATGAGACAAAACTTGCCAATTACTATGATAAATTGATTGAGAAATACAACAATGAAATTGGGCAAAAAGCACTGCTTGAAAAAGCAAAATTATTGCTCAAACAGCAACGATTTGAAGAAGTTTTAACCCTTCAAAAAGAGCTTGAGCGAGTACCCGATCGTTTTGATATTAAGCCTGAAGAGTTGGTCTATGAATCGGCAAAAGCTTTAGCATTGCAACAACTTCAAAAAGATGAATGCCTCACTGTGGTCAATCTCATTGAAATGTATAAACTCCAAATTACTGAGTCTGAACACGAAGAGAAACTTTTTCAATGTTTTATGCGTGTATCGCGCTTTGATCGTGCCAGAGAGATTTCAACAACACATCTTAAAGACAGCGCTCTTGCAAGTAGGTACCACTGGTCACAAAAAGAGGTACAAGCACTCTTTAAAATGGGAAAATACCAAGAAGCCTTAGCATTTAAAGAAGATCTGAAAACCCTCTCTTTTTCACTCAGGGAAAAAATCGGACTAGAGACGATTCGTGATCTTTTCTTCTCGTTGGTCAAACTTAAAAACCTTGAAGGTGCAGCTTCGTTGGCGGAGAGTATTAAAATTCTCTACCCTGAAGAAGCGAGCAATTTGGATATCTATTATGAGATTGTGAAAATGGCGAGTGATGCGAAAAACGATCTTTTGCTCGTGACATACGCTGAGGCAAGCCTTGAGATGCAAAAGAAGTTTAAATCCACAGCGCTTAGTCCAACCTTGGAGTTTAGCTATATGGATGCGCTAAAGCGTCTAGGACGTGATGAAGAGGCGTTACGTATCGCAGAGTCGCTTCTTCCTCAAAACTTAACGCCTAAAGATAGAATACGACTCTTCTATCAAGCAGGAGAGCTCAGTTTAAAATTGCAAAATACGGTTAAAGCCAAATCCTATTTTACGCAATGTGTTGCTATTAACGATAACAGCTCATGGAAAAACATCTGCCAACAAAATCTTGATTTAATGCCTTAAAACGTATTTTGTAAGAAGTAAAAAGCACCAAAGGTGCGTGGGCTTACTGCTGAAGTAAACCCAGTGTTAACGTAGTTTTTTCACAGAAACTTCGTTTTGAGCTTTGCTTTAAAAACGTGTTCAGAGTTCTGTAAGAACTCTATTAAAACAATATAGACTTGATCTCGCAAAAAGCATCCATGGAATAGCGTCCGCCCATTCTTCCTAGACCTGATTGTTTCATGCCACCAAAGGGAGGGTTTTTTGCCTTTGATGCCGCAGTATTGATCAAAACTCTTCCGCTTCGTATCTGTTTGGCAAATTCATACGCCTTCGTTTCATCGCTTGAAAAGACATATGCAGAGAGCCCAAAAAGAGTGTCGTTTGCCATGTTGAGTGCTTCTTGCTCACTCTCGTAAGGTAGAACGCATAAAACGGGACCAAAGATCTCTTCTTGCACGATTTTCAATGTTTGATCTTGACAGATAAAAACGGTTGGTTTGACAAAATAGCCTTTCTCAAATTCTTGAACCCTTCCAAGCCCACCGCACAAAAGCTGTGCCCCTTCTTCAATACCACTTTTGATGTAGTCTTGCACCGTATTAAATTGGGTTTGGTTGATCATCGGACCAATCTTTGTCTCTTCGTTTTTTGGATCGCCGATTTTAAGTTTTTGGATCGTTTCGAGGAGTAGCCGTTTGACCTCGTTCACTTTTGCTTTAGGGACTAAAAGTCTACTGCCAGCATGGCACGCTTGTCCGCTATTGCTATAGGCACTGCTTAACACATGGGGAATGACCTCTGCCAAATTCGCATCTTCTAAAAGAACCGTTGGGGATTTTCCACCCAGTTCGAGGGTCATGCGTTTAATGGTTTTAGAGCAGTTTTCAAAGATTCTTTTACCCGTTTTGGTACTGCCAATAAACGAAATTGCATTGACAAGTGGGTGTTTTGTTAAAATTTCACCAACTACTTCTCCTGTGCCATGAACGACATTGACAACGCCTTTGGGAATGTTGGCTCGGTGTAGACACTCTAAAAACGCTTGGGTTTCAAGGGCATTAAATTCACTGGGTTTGATCACCAATGTGCATCCAAGTGCGATGGCTGGGGCGATATTGCTACATAAATGCGCTAGATTGGCATTCCACGGAATGATCACGCCAATAACTCCCACACCCTCTTTGATTGTTATGGAGTAGTCATCTTTTTTGATAAAATCGTAGCTTTTGAGCTCTTCTTTGATCGCTAAAAAGAGATTAATCGCATTTTTGGTTCGTCTGCGCGTCGTGGTAATCGTCGCGCCAAATTCTAAAACGGCTAAGTCAATGAGTTCTTCTTCATATTTGTGGAGTTCATCATGAATACGTTGTAAAATATCCATTCGAGTATCAATCGATGTTTGTGAAAACGATTCAAAGGTTGTGGCGGCACAGTGAATGGCTTCATCCATTTCGGCTGGTGTGCTTAAATAAATTTGAGCGATATCCTCTTCGGTTGTAGGATTTTTCAGCGTTAACCGTTTGCTCGAATCAATTGTTTTAAATTCGCCGTTGATATAGTTCTGGTCGATTATTTTCATTAATGAGATTACCTTTATCGTTGTTAAGATTTGAAATGTGCTTCAATAGCGCCAAAAAGATTATTCACATCGCCTTTTGGGTGCGGTGGAAATTGCGAAGCATTGAACGTGCGTTGGCGCTTGGATAAATGAATCGTATTGAAACTAATGCGCTCGCTAAGAGCATTAAACGTCAATTTACCATCGAAATAATCCAATACCTCTTTGATGCCAATCGCTTTCATACATTGCGGCGCTCTGCTGTACCGTTTTTCCAGTCCAAAGACTTCATCCACCAAACCTTGTGTGAGCATGTTCTGCGTGCGCAGTGCAATTCTTTGCGCAAGAATTTCTCGTGGCGTATCAATTTCAAACAGGGCAACCTCTTTAATGAGAGGCGCTTGTTTGGCATGCAAAAGATAGGCTGAGGGGATTTCCCCTGTCGTGAAAAAGATCTCTAACCATTTTTCGATGCGGTAACGATCATTGGACGCAATTTTACTCGCAAAAGCCTCATCTTGCGCGTTTATGAGTGCATACGATGCCTCTAAATCCAACAAGTGTTGCTCAATTTTTTCTTTTACATGTAAAGATATTTCTGGTTTGGTACTGAGTCCTTCCATCATCGCTTTGAGGTAAAAACCTGTACCACCTACGATGATCAGGTTTTTCCCCTCACGCAGGGCTTCTTGCTCGGCTTCTTTAAAGAGGTCAAAAAACATCGTGACATCAAAATGCTCGCTGGGCAAAAGAACATCCATCCCAAAATGCTTTATGCCTTGTCGCTCCTCAAGGGTGGGTTTTGCAGAAGCAATATTGATCTCTTTATAGATGCTGAGCGAATCAAGCGATACAATATGTGCGTTATACTTCAGTGCTAATTCGATGGAAAGTGCTGTTTTACCTGAAGCCGTTGGTCCTAAAATAGCGATGGTTTTCAATGAGTTTCTCTTACATGTAAGTTTGAGTACCGTTGTACTTTTGCGCCTTTTAGCGGTGCTATGCGTGCAATTATAACACTTTTAAAGGGTTTTGTTGTAAAATCAAGCCATCTTAAACGTAAAGGTTAGTATTGCAACAACTCTGGCTCAAACTCAAAGATATTAGTGATTTGATCGTCTTTAAACACTCCGTTTTCGCACTCCCTTTTATTTTCGTGGCGATGATTGTCTCCTCCAAAGCGCAAAGTGGTACCGTCTGGTTTGGATTTAAACTGTTAATTTTTGGACTTTTAGCCGCTGTAAGTGCGCGTAATTTTGCGATGGCATTTAACCGCTATGCCGATCGCGATATTGATAAGTACAATCCACGAACCGCCAATCGCCCGAGTGTCGATGGACGCATTGGTACGTTCAATATGCAGCTTTTTATTGCGCTCAATGCTATTGTTTTTATTGTCGTCGCGTATCTTATTAATGATCTTGCTTTTTATCTCAGCATTCCAATTTTGATTATTTTGGGTGGTTATTCCCTGTTTAAACGTTTTTCACCGTATGCACATTTGGTACTTGGGGTTTCGCTTGGATTGGCACCTATTGCGGGCGTTGTAGCGATTCAAGAATCCATTCCGTTGTGGTCGATTTTACTCTCCATTGGGGTGATGTACTGGGTGGCAGGGTTTGATCTGCTTTACTCCTTGCAAGATATGGAGTATGATAAAGCCAATGGACTTTTCTCGATTCCTTCGCGCTTTGGTCAAGAGGCGACTTTTTTTATCTCACGGCTGTTTCATGCCCAAACGGTACTGTTTTGGTTTCTATTTGTGCTCAGCGCTGATCTTGGATTTTTGGCGTATGTGGGTGTTTTAGTCTCTGCGATTGTGCTCTTTTTTGAACACCGCATTGTGCTCAAAGATTTTTCCAAAATTGATCGCGCTTTTTTCACGCTCAATGGCTATTTGGGAATCATCTTTTTTGCCTTGATCTTTTTAGATAGGATCTAACCATGGAAACCATTCGTTTCGTGACCGCTTTTTTAAAGATCGCCTTTGAGCCAAGTGATGTGGAAAATTCACCGTTGATACAAGAGTATTACACACTTTTGCAAATCAATGACGACCCGTTAGGCCTTTGGCTCAAATCTTCCAAAATTCGCAAAGAAGCCGAAGCGAGCGATCAGGTACTTTTAACACTGTTGATTGAACTGCACCGCAAAATCGATAAATTGACGCATCTGTCGACCAGTGACACACCGTTGTATGTGCCTTTAGCGATGCAAGGAAATCTCAAAGCGATTGGGCATGGGTACATTGAGTTTGATAGCGATGTTTTAAAATTAAACGAGAGCTATTATGCACGCATCGATATGCCAACGTTTCCAAGGCGTCAGATTCCCATTTTTTTTGAAGCGCACACGCAGAGCATCGGTAAAATTGTGATGATGCACGAAGACGATGAGAACGATTGGAACGCGTATATGGTAGCATGTGAGCGTGTGATGATACGTCAAATGAAAGGAAATCAAAGTGAGTATTGAAACCCTCGCCTTTATAGCATTAGCAGCCCTTGTGGTGATCATTTTTTTAATGGTTTATATTCGCGATATCGAGGTCAATAAAAAACTGATGATTTATGAGAAAAGTATCGAAGAGCTGAACTACCAAAATCATGTGCTCAATAAGACATTAAACGAACTCACCTCCGCCTCTAAAGAGCCTGCCTTGGATGCTAAGGCGTTGGAGAGTAAGATACTTGGAAGTGTAAAAGAGGAGATCCATCAAAGCGTGTTTCCACTGGTGGCTTCCCTCCAAGATGTTGAAAAAATTATGCAAAATTTCAGAGATGAGCAAAGTGGTCGCATTGATCGCTTGGAGAGCCGTACCAAAGAGATGGGATTTGCCTCCTCTTCGCCTTCAAGCTCGAATGAAAAAGTGATCGTTTCTCAGTACGCGAAAGGCAGAAGCGAAGCCGAGATTGCCAAAGATTTACGTATTGGCATTGGTGAAGTTGATCTTGTGTTGAAATTGGCAAATTTAAAATAATCTAAGACGGCTTTACATGTAAAGCCGTCTTAAGCACTTATTTCTTCGTAGCACGGCACTCTGAAGAAGATTCTTGTATCATCGAATCTAAAAGAGTAAAGAGGCTGGTACTCGCATCTTCCATCTTTTTAAAATTGTTAATGAAGTGTGAAATCGTCTCACTCGTATACCCATTTTTAAGCAGTTGCATATTTTCAAGCACAGCGTGATGCACTGCTTTGTGAGGTTCATGAAGCATCGGATACGATTTGGTACTGCCAAAGCGCTGTTGAGTCGTAGGCTCTTTGTACCACTTTCCAAGCCTACATGTCTCATGGTCTGAAAATGCTGTATCGGGTTTTTCATTGAGAACGGCAGAGTAAGCATTGGTTTTGTAGACAACATGATCGATCTTCGCCAAAATCGTAAAGATTTTATTTTCAAGTTTATACGAGATGTCTGCTGTAGCATTAGCATCTTTATTAAAGGCACGCAGCGCATCTTCAAAGTGAATGACATTTTGCCCGCTCGTGTTGGCAATAACGCTAATACGATCCGAATTGGAGTGAATGCCATTGGTCTCTTGTTGCAAGGTTTGAATCGTCATGGCGATCTCTTGCGTTGCTTTTTGGGTGCGTTCAGCAAGCTTTCGCACTTCATCCGCAACAACAGCAAAGCCACGTCCGTGTTCGCCTGCACGTGCTGCTTCAATGGCGGCATTGAGGGCTAGTAAATTGGTTTGATCGGCGATGTCTTTAATGAGATTTGCCACAGAAGAGATTTCCGAAGTGCGTTCACTCAGGGAGGTAATTGCCTCATTGGTGCTGGCTAAAAGTTCTAAGAGTTCTTGAATACCTGAAGAGAGTTCGATGACGGTTTCTAAACTATCATTGGATTTTTCAGCGGTCATATTGGAAACTTCAGTGATTTGCGACATCTCTTGAATACTGTTGGAGAGGTCTTGTTGGATGTTAATCACACCGTTATTTCCATTGCCAAGGTCTGAAAATGCAGAAGAGAGCATGCCTCTGGCTTTTCCTTTTTGCCCTTCTGAAATACCAGTAACTCCTTCTGAGAGATAGCGTGCATTAATTGCAAAGAGTCCACGAAAGCCTTCGTTAAAGATATTGCGATACGTTTTGCCTTGACTGGCTGATTCGATAGAGGTTTTTGTCTCTCGCATCAATGCTTCCATTTGGTCTAACAGATCGTTGATGGCGTACGCCACTTCGCTCATAGGTTGTTTGGGATTGACATTAACGACGCGAGGCTCTAGGTTACCTTTCGCCGCCTCTTTGACCACATTGAGCACTTTTTCATAGATGTCAACATCACACTGCATGGTCTTACGGCTTCCAAAAAAGGAGCCGACACCGACACCCAGAAGCAATCCAGACGTCGCCATCGTGTCGGTATAGCCTGCAAAGTAACTTCCACACGCCACGAGAACGAAAAGGGCAAAAAAAGTCAGTTTAGAGTCGTTGAAGCGTGTTAGAAAGCTCTGCATAGCTGACTCCTTTTTGAGTGAGTAGGTCGGTAATGTACGCTAGTGAAGCGTCCATTCCGCCTGTTTTTTCCAGTTCGAGTAATTTGGCGTACAAGGGTTTAATAATCTCTAACGCTTTAGGATTGGCTTTGCGCCTGACGGAGTAGTAGCCGATAATGTTGCCTGCTTGATCGGTTGAAGCGGTGACATTGGCATACACCCAGTAACAGCCTCCATCAAAACTGAGATTTTTAACATACGCAAAAATCTCCTCTTTATTTTTGACATGATCCCATAAGAGTTTAAAAATAATGCGAGGCATGTCAGGATGACGAATAATACTGTGAGGTTTACCAAGAATTTCTTGCTCGCTCGCACCTACGATTTTGATGAAAGGTTCATTGCAGTAAGTGACTTTGCCATGGGTATCGGTTTTAGAAACTAAAAACGCATCAGCACTGACCGTATGTTCCTTGTTATTTGGAACGGGTTTTTGCATACCTAATACTCCTTATAAAGCTAAAAAATGTCACATTCTAGCTCAAAAATTTTTAGAAATAGCTTGTAAGTTCTGAGAATCACTTTTGCAATCTATATTGTGGATATTTATGTATAATGACCTCCGCATTAAAGTAACAAGGAACAAAAATGTTAGTGGATGGATTTGGAAGAAACGTCACTTATTTAAGGGTTTCCGTAACGGAGAGGTGTAATTTTAGGTGTCAGTATTGTATGCCTGAAAAGCCCTTTTCATGGGTGCCTAAAGAGAATTTACTGAGCTTTGAAGAACTTTTTTTATTTGTAAAAGTTGCCATTGATGAGGGGATCACCAAGATCAGAATCACTGGAGGCGAGCCTCTTTTAAGAACCGATTTAGATAAATTTATCGCCATGATCAATCAGCACAAGAGTGGATTGGATTTAGCGCTCACGACCAACGGTTTTTTACTCAAAGATGCGGCGCAAAAACTCAAAAATGCTGGACTTCAACGCGTTAATATCTCATTGGATAGCCTAAAGCCTGAGGTCGCCAGCAAAATGGCGCAAAAAGATGTCTTAGCTAAAGTGCAAGCCGGCATTGAAGAAGCACTCAAAGTGGGACTCAATGTTAAAATTAACATGGTGCCCATTAAAGGCATTAACGCTGATGAGGTTTTGGATGTGCTCGAATATGCGAAAGCTCGTGGTATGTCGATTCGCTTTATCGAATACATGGAAAATACCCATGCCAAAGAGCAACTCAAAGGTTTGAGTGGCGATGAGGTGCAAGCACTGATCGCGCAACGATACCATTTTAAAGCCATTGGTCGTGTGGGACCAAGTCCTGCGCATCTTTTTGAGCTGGATGATGGGTATGTTTTTGGTATTATTGATCCGCATAAGCACGATTTTTGTGAGGATTGTAACCGCATTCGCCTCACCGCTGAGGGCATGCTCATTCCCTGTCTTTATTTTGATGAAGCGATGAGCATCAAAGACGCGGTGCATAAAGGCGATGTTGCCGCAGCGGCTGAGGTTTTAAAAGAGGTGTTACGCAATAAACCTGAAAAGAATAAATGGAGCGATGATGATCAAAATGAGACCTCTTCGCGCGCCTTTTACGAAACGGGTGGGTGAGTAAAGTAGAAGAAGGGGATCTCTTCGCCTTCTTCGATACTCTCTTTGCCTTCGCTTAAGGTATACCCATTGCACTGACTGAGGATATTAAGCCGTCCTGCCTCGTAATAGGGAGCGCAGACAAAGTGTCTTCCATCGCTGTAGCCTGGAATCGCACTCATCGAATTATCTTTACATGTAAGGCGTTTTTGGTTGATGCAGGTGATAAAATCAGGAATAATGCACGGTCGATGTTGCAGGTGTCGAAGCAGTGGAACGCCCAACATCTCAAATCCCAACATGCACCCCAATGGAAGCCCAGGAAGATGTAAAATAGGTGTGTTTTCAAAAAGCGTTAGTGCACTTGGTTTGGCAGGCGTAATGCGGACTTGGTGAAAAAGAGGTTGAAGTGCTTTGGTCTCCAAGAGATGGCGCATCGCATCGTGACGACTCAGTGCTCCTGTTGTAATGACGCAATCTGCTTTGCCAACGAATTCTTGCAATGCCTTTAAAATCGTAGCATCATCCTCTTCGCAAATAACAATCTCACCAACTTTCCCCCCTAATTCGACGACCCGTGCGGCTAAACTCATCGCATTGGAGTTGTGGATTTCACCTGAGGCGAGTTGAGAGCCAATGCTCAAAATACTTACCGTTGGCTTTTGTACCGCTTGGACTTTAGCAATGCCTTGGGCTGAGAGGGCTGTGATTTTTTGCGCACTGATACGCTCATATTTTTTCAGCAGTAATTCGCCTTTAGCAATGTCTTCACCCTCTTTTTTGATGTGTTGAGATTGGCTTACATGTAAAGGAATTTTGATGCACTCATTTTGGTCAAGAAGGACATCTTCTTCCGCAATAATCGTATCGGCACCTTCGGGAATACTCTCCCCCGTGGAAAGCCTAACACCGTACCCCAAAGGAATGGGCGTAGGATAGGGTGGATTTAACAGTGTGTAAGTCATGGTATGTAGCTCAAATGCGATGCCATAGCCTTCTTTGAGGCTCATTGGGTGTTTGGGTAGTGCAAATTTGGCGTAAACATCGCTACTGGAAATACGGTTAATCGCTTTTAAAAGAGGCAATGTTTGGTTTACATGTAAAGGTTGAATTTGTGTTTGAATAATCTGAAGCGCTTCTTGGTACGAAATAGGCATGGTTTAACCTTGTGATTTATGGGTACTATTATACTAAAATGGGTAAAATCTGAGATTATTTTTTTGAAGGATTTTTCATTATGGAAGAACTGATCCAATTATCGAGTCAACTGCATTTGGTTTTCATCATCCTTTTAGTCGTACTGATCGCACTCAATCTCTATTTGCTCAAAAGTGACAAAACATTTCTTAAACTCTCCAAAAGACTTGAACTCATTGCTCCTCAATACTACATCGTGCTCTCCGCCATCTTTTTCACCGGTATTATCGTCATGGCAGTGCGTCAATTTACCTTTTCGCTTTCGGTGTGGGTGATGATTGTCGTTTGGATTGGCATCGTCGCTTTTGGCATCAGAGGGCATAAAATGTACAAAAGATTGGAGCGAACCGAAGCGTCTCAAAGCGCTTACAAACGCTATGCTATTAAAAAATATAGTCTTGATTTACTCGCACTCGTTCTCACCAGTGCGCTCTTTTATACGGTGCATTAAATGCAGTTTGTTTATCATCCCCGTGCAGGCGAGCCACTTCTCATAGTAGATACGAGGGAATACGAACATCTCTTTAAAGTGCGTCGTATCAGCGTGGGAGAGAAGCTTTCGTGGCGAAATTTGGAAGATGCTTTTATGTATGAGTATGAAATTACCCAGATTGGTAAAAAAGAGGCAGAGCTCGCACGTGTGTCCCAAAAAGAGTTGCCCTTGGTGCCTTCAAACGTTTTACATGTAGGTTGGAGTATCATCGATCCCAAGATTATTGAAAAAACACTTCCGATGTTGAATGAACTCGGTGTTTCTAAAATCAGTTTTGTCTATGCCGAGTTTTCGCAAAAAGGGCATAAACTGGACTTAGAGCGCATGAAGCGCATTTTGATTAACTCTTCCCAGCAGTGCGGGCGAAGTTTATTGATGAAGATTGAAGTGTTTGCTTCTCTTCAAACCTACATAGAAGCGTATCCGAAAAGTCATGTCTTGGACTTTTCGGAGGTAAAATTGCGTGGCGATGAAGCGGTTAGTTCACTCTTGGTTGGACCGGAGGGCGGATTTAGCCAAAAAGAGCGATTGTTACTTCAAACTCAACCGATTGTGGGTCTTACATGTAACACAATTTTACGAAGTGAAACGGCAGTAGTGGCTGCGGCTTCCAAAATATTGGCATGACTTGAAATAATGAATCTTTTGTGCTATAATTTGCACCCTTTGGCAAGACGTGCCAAATAATAGATTTTATTTTTATGAACAATTAAGGAAAAGCATTATGAAAAAAGATATTCATCCAGAATATGTACCATGTGTTGTAACGTGCGCATGTGGAAATAGTTTCGAGACTATGTCCAACAAAGCCGAGTTAAGAATTGATATTTGCAGTTCATGTCATCCATTTTTCACGGGCAGTGAGAAAATCGTAGATGCTGCAGGTCGTGTTGAGAAATTTAAGAAAAAATATAGCTTAAAATAGTTCTTAAACCCATTGATCTATTTCATTCCTACCCCTATAGGAAATTTAGATGACATCTCCGTTAGAAGCCTTAAACTTTTAACGGAGTGCAAAACCCTTTTCTGCGAAGACACTAGAATCACTAAAAGACTTCTCTCCCTCCTTGCTCAAAGACATAACGTAACCTTTCAGATTCAAAATTTTATCTCCATGCATTCACATAACGAAGAGACTGTTTTAGCGAGTATTGATAAAAAAATCTTTGAAGAGCATGTAGGCTATCTCAGTGATGCAGGCATGCCCGGTATCAGCGATCCAGGCGCTGCGTTGGTACGTTTTTGTCAAGCAAATGCCCTAGCGTATGAGATCCTCCCCGGTGCGAATGCTGCCTTGCTAGCGTATGTCACCAGCGGTATTAAAACCCATCAATTTTTGTTTTATGGCTTTTTATCGCACAAAGGAATGGACCGTCAAAACGAGCTGTTTGAAGTATTGAACGCTCCGTACGCGGTGATTGTGTATGAATCGCCTCATCGGATTGAAAAATTGATTGAAGAATTGGCTCAGTTTGCCCCCAATCGTCAGATATTTGCGATCAAAGAGGCAACCAAGCTGTATGAAAAACGTTTTTTTGGAACCGCACTTGAGGTGCAAAAAGCATCAAAAACAGCGAATCTCAAAGGCGAATGGGTCGTGGTGATTACGCCTGAAATAAAGCACGGTGGCGAAGCTATTACCAAAGAAGATTTGATCGATCTTGACCTTCCTCCGAAACAAAAAGCCAAACTCCTTTCCAAACTCACTGGAGAGAGTATCAAAGAGTGGTATACGAAACTTCAAAATTAATGTCCCTATTTTGTTACATGTAAACTCCTAAAAATGGTATTTTACATTCAAGCTAGTATTATTTTAAGCCAGTTTGGATACAATAATTGCCATGATAATCTATGGAAAACAACTCTTTTTACATCTGTTAAATCACTATCCTTCAAGGATTGAAACGGTCTTCTTGCCCAAGCAGTGTGACCCTAAGCTCTTTTCTCAGATTGCGCGTGTCACGCAAAAGATCTGCACAATTGATGAGCGAAAAGCACAAGCGTTGTGTCATGGGGGAAACCATCAAGGCTTTATTGCGGAGATTAAGGATTTTGAGCTTGCTTCATTTAATGAAATAAAGCATGGCTCTTTCTTGGTCATTTTGGATGAAGTCACCGATGTGGGGAATATTGGTGCTATTGTACGCAGTGCATATGCCTTTGGGGCGGATGGCTTGATTTTGAGTGGTATGAAAACATGCAACTTGGAAGCAATTTTGCGTACCAGCAGTGCTGCAGCGTTTGAATTGCCCATTGCACTTTGTCCTTCAACACGCGATATGCTCAATGAACTCAAGCAAATAGGGTTTACACTCTATGGCGCCGACATGAGTGGCGTGGATGTTAAAGAAGTCACCTTTGCACCCAAACGGGCTTTGATTATGGGAAGCGAAGGCAAGGGTTTGTCTCCTAAGGTAAAAGAGCGATTGGATACACTTATTTCAATCAAAATGACAAGAGCATTTGACTCTTTAAACGTGAGTGCTGCGGCTGCGGTACTGTGTGATAGGATTGCCAATGGATAAGGATATCAGGGTCTTAGAAAAGGTTGGTCTACAAGAGGTTTGCAAACGAACCCACATTGAAGTCAAGCAACTCGAATATATGATCAACAATCAGTATGACAAGCTCAATCAAGTCAATACCTTAGGGTTTGTCAAAATCTTATCCAGAGAGTTCAAGCTTGACTTAACCGATTGGCTTGAAGGCTTTTATGATTACTGGGCTGAACACAGTGTGGAAGAGGATTCCCATAAAGATAAGATTTTTATTCGCGCTAAAAGCGATCGTGCTTCTAAAAAAGGGGCATGGCTTTTTCTGTTTATCTTTTTAATCGCAGGTATCTTTGGTGTCGTCTCTATTTTTAAAGGTGAGATTAATATCGATCTTATGGCTCTTTTGGATAAAGCTAAAATTGAAACCAATCAGACCAGCGCGTTTCAAAGTGCTCCAATCGTTCAAGAAGCAGCGACATCTTTGGGTGTCAAAGTGGAAGAGCGTGTAGTTGAAACCAACAGTAGCAATAGCACGGTACAAGCTGTTGTAGTCAGCATTGATGAAAATTTGGCACGTAAAGCAGAAGGAAACGATAGCAATGCTTCAAGCATACCGCTTCCAATGCTTCCCGAATCCAATACAACGTTGGTGAACACGGTTCCCAAAAACAATGCGATCATTATGCCAATGAAACGCATTTGGATCGGTCTTGTTAATCTTGAAACCTTTAGCCGTAAAGAGAGTACCAACGATCAAAATATTACCATTGATTTAAGTAAGAATCAAATCATCAAAACAGGAAATGGCTTTTTCAAACTCTCCTACGATGGAAGTGTGGAAGACTTTACGGAACAAGGATCAACCCGTTTTTTAGTGGAAAACGGTGTGATGAAAAAAATCTCTGAAGAGAAATTTATAGAACTCAATCGAGGCAAAAACTGGTGAAAAAACTATGTCTTATTCTCATCCTTTCACTCTCTTTATTTGGGGCGCAGAGTCTTCAAGAAAAGATTCGAAGTTTTGTGGGTGCTTCAAAATATGAAACACAAAAAAACCTAATTCAAGTCCTTTTTGCGCAAAATAGCACGTTTGTAAAACCCAATGGCGAAGTGGACAGTGTTAAAGTGATTTCAACGCTTAAAAAAAATGGGTTGCTCCAACTTTTATACGATAGACCCATTCAGTTACGTTTGGCATTTCGTACACAAAGTGATCCGCTTATTTTTCTCAAAATTGTGAATGAATCCCTTGAAGCGATGGGGTATAACTATTTTTTAACGAACAATGCACTGCGCGATAGTGCCGGTTTTGTATGGGAGATTTACCTTCAAACAGAGCATATCGTCGATCCTGAAACCTTCGCGAATGCCCTTGAGGCTAGAGGATGCACTGTAACGAATATCGTAAAAAATGAAGACCATTACTGGTTTTATGACATTGATTCAAGTAACGCTTATCTGGGCGCTAAAAAAGTAGAAAGTGGTGTTACAACACCCTTAGGCAAGCCTTTGAAGCCTTATTGGATTGATGTGAAAAATATGAGAGAGGTCACCATAACCGTTCACTCAGGTGATCGTTGGTTTCCCGATGTTGTCTTTTTTGATGAAAATTTGCATCTACTCAGTGATGTAAAATCGGAAGAATCGACACGAACGCTGAAGCTAAAAGTTCCAAATAATGCCACGTATTTGAAAATTGGCGATGCTTTTATGCTTGAGAATATAAAACATGGATTATCTTTACATGTAAAAGAGTAATAGGAGAAATAAAGATGTTTGATGAGATTAGATTTAATACCATTGATAGATTACCAGGGTATGTTTTTGCCGAAATTAATGAACTAAAGCTTGCTGCACGTCATGCGGGGGATGATATTATCGACTTTTCGATGGGCAATCCTGATGGAAGAACCCCACAGCATATTATTGACAAACTCGTAGAATCTGCTCAAAAAGATGGCACACATGGCTATTCGGTGAGCAAGGGTATTTATAAATTACGATTGGCAATTTGCAATTGGTATGCACGCAAATACGGTGTTACACTTGATCCTAATACTGAAGCGGTTGCAACCCTAGGAAGTAAAGAGGGTTTTGTGCATTTAGCCCAAGCGATTATGAATCCAGGTGACGTGGCTGTTGTGCCTGATCCTGCGTATCCGATTCATGCGTATGCGTTTATGATTGCTGGTGGAAATGTTCATAAATTTAGCCTTGATTATGATGAAAAATATGTCTTGGATAAAGAGCAATTTTTTACAAAACTCAAAAAAGTATTTAAAGAATCAGCTCCAAAACCAAAATTTGTCGTTGTAAACTTTCCTCATAACCCAACGTGTGTGACCACCGATGTCTCTTTTTACGAAGAGTTGGTTGCGTATGCTAAAGAAGAGCGCTTTTACATTATCAGCGATATTGCCTATGCAGATCTCTCCTTTGATGGCTACGAGACACCTTCCATTTTCCAAGTTGAAGGTGCTAAAGATGTCGCGGTTGAATGTTATACGCTCTCTAAAAGCTACAATATGGCAGGCTGGCGTGTCGGTTTTGTTGTGGGTAACAAAAAACTTGTGGGTGCGCTTCAAAAAATCAAATCATGGTTTGACTATGGTATGTTTACACCGATTCAAGTCGCTTCTACGGTAGCACTCGATGGTCCACAAGAGTGTGTGGATGAAATTCGCGCTACGTATCAAAAACGTCGTGATGTTTTAGTCGAGAGCTTTAACAATGCTGGCTGGCCGATGGAAAAACCGCAATCAACGATGTTTGTCTGGGCAAAAATTCCTAAAGTGGCAGCACATTTAGGCAGCATGGAGTTTGCAAAACAGTTGCTTCAAGAGGCAAAAATTGCTGTGAGTCCTGGTATTGGTTTTGGCGAAAGTGGCGATGGTTATGTGAGAATTGCGCTCATCGAAAATGAGAACAGAATCCGCCAAGCTGCACGTAATGTGAAGAAGTATTTGAAGAGTTTAGAAGGTTAAAGAATGATCAGAGTCGGAATTATAGGCGTAGGAACCGTTGGTAGCCACGTGGTTAAAATTTTACAAGAGAATGAAGACATTATCACAGCGCGCAGTGGCAAAAAAATTATTCCTATTATCGGTGTCGTCAAAGATACAACCAAAAAAAGGGATGTTAACCTCCCTTTGAGCAGCGATGTTAATGATGTTTTAGACAATCCTGAAGTCGACGTTGTGGTTGAACTCATGGGTGGCGTGGATGAAGCCTATAAAATTGTCACCCGAGCGCTTAAAAATAAAAAAGCTGTTGTCACCGCCAATAAAGCACTTTTGGCGTATCACCGCTATGAATTACGCGATCTTGCTGGTGATACACCCATTGGCTATGAAGCTAGCGTTGCGGGTGGAATCCCGATTATTAAAGCACTGCGCGAGGGTTTAAGTGCCAACCATATTGAAGCGATTAAAGGCATCATGAATGGTACATGTAATTTCATTTTGACCAAAATGATGAATGAAAAAGCGGAATTTGCAGATGTTTTAAGAGAAGCGCAAGCGCTAGGATATGCAGAAGCTGATCCAACGTTTGATGTCGGTGGATTTGATGCCGCGCATAAACTGCTGATTTTAGCGAGCATTGCGTATGGCATTGATGTCAAGCCTGAAGAGATTTTGATCGAAGGCATTGAGCATATCAACAGCGAAGACATCTACTTTGCCAAAGAGTTTGGGTACAACATCAAACTGCTAACGATTGCGAAGAAAAGTGGCGATCAAGTTGAGCTTCGTGTGCATCCTGCCCTTGTGCCGATCACGCAGATGATCGCCAAAGTAGATGGCGTGATGAACGGCATTAGCGTTATTGGTGATCGTGTCGGCGAGACGATGTATTACGGACCAGGAGCTGGTGGAAGCGCTACGGCGAGTGCGGTTGTTTCCGACCTCATTGACATCGCGCGTCATACGCAAAATTCACCGATGCTTGGATTTATCAAACCGCTTGAGAAAAGTGGTTTGACGCTGATGAATAGGGATGATATTTGCACACAATATTACATTCGTGTTACGGTCGAAGATAAAATTGGCGTTCTCTCTAAAATCTCTGAAATTTTGGGAAAACACTCTATTTCTATCAGCAGTTTTTTACAAAAACAAGATGTGAAAAAAGAGGAGCGTGCGGTATTGCTCTTTTCAACCCATACATGTAAAGAGAGCAATATTCAAAAAGCACTCCAAGAGCTCAGTCAGTTGGAATTTGTTGAGCTTAAACCTGCAATGATCCGTATCGAGGCGTAAAATGAGTTTAAAGGTAGGAAAAGAGGCTGAAGAGAAGGCCTCTGCCTACCTTAAAAAAGAGGGACATACGATCCTTGTACAAAATTTTCACTCGAAATTTGGCGAAATCGATATTATTACATGTAAAGAGAATACCCTTCATTTCTGCGAAGTTAAATTTTCACACAAATACGATCCTATCACGCGTATTACCCCTTCTAAAATGGCAAAAATCATCAAAACAATTCAGTATTATTTGCTAACGCACCCCAATTCGTATGATTATCAAATTGATGCTATTTTAGTAACGCCAGAAACTATTGAAATAATAAAAAATATTAGTTACTAAAAAAATAACTTTATCCACTATGGTAATTTTAAAGTTAGAGTGAGTATAATTGACCATCTATAAAATAACGTTTTAGGGGAAAAAAAATGGGAAAATATTTAGAGTTGAATGCATCAAATTTTGATAGTACCGTAGCAGAAGGCGTAGCCCTAGTAGACTTTTGGGCACCTTGGTGTGGACCTTGTCGTATGATCGCTCCCGTTATTGATGAATTAGCAGGTGATTTTGAAGGTAAAGCAAAAATTTGTAAAGTCAATACGGATGAAGAGCAAGATGTTGCGATTAAATATGGTATTAGATCTATTCCTACGATCCTTTTCTTTAAAAATGGTGAGTTAGTAGACCAAATGATTGGTGCATCATCGAAACAAGTTTTAGCGGACAAAGTTAATTCACTTCTTTAATTAAAATTTTGCACGGAAGCCGTTAGACTTCCGTGACTACGTTACCTCTTTTGAACCATAAACATGATTTGTACGAGTATATATACAACGTGTCATTCGGTCACTCTAAAAAAAGATAAGGAAAAATTATGTTAGATCTAGCAATTATTGGCGGTGGCCCAGCAGGTCTAAGTGCTGGATTGTACGCAACACGCGGTGGTTTGAAAAATGTAGTGATGTTTGAAAAAGGACTTCCTGGCGGACAAATCACCAGCAGTAGTGAAATCGAAAATTATCCAGGCAGTGCAGAAATACTCAGTGGTTTAGACTTTATGGCGCCTTGGTCAGAACAGTGTATGCGCTTTGGTCTTAAACATGCGATGGAAGAGGTCTCCCGCATTTCAAAAAATGCAGATGGCACGTTTATAATAGCCCTATCAGGCGGTAAAAGTGAACAGGCTAAAAGCGTCATCATTTGCACAGGAAGCACGCCTAAAAAAGCCAATTTTGAAGGTGAAGCCGAATTTTTTGGAAAAGGGGTAAGCACCTGCGCGACATGCGATGGCTTTTTTTACAAGAACAAAGAAGTTGTAGCCCTAGGTGGCGGTGACACTGCCCTTGAAGAGGCGCTTTATCTCTCCCATATCTGCTCAAAAGTCTATCTTATTCATAGACGTGATACGTTTAGAGCCAGTCCAAGTACCATCGAAAAAGTTAAAAATAATCCAAAAATTGAACTTGTTTTAAATGTGACGGTTAAAAAAGCGTATGGCGATAAAACGGGATTGAATGGCATTATTGTCGTTGATGCTGAAGGAAAAGAGCGTGATATTGCTGTTCCTGGTGTCTTTGTCTTTGTTGGAATGAATGTCAACAATGCTATTTTAAAGCAAGAAGACGGTAGTTTTTTATGCGATATGGATGAAAATGGCAATGTGGTTGTTGATCTGAACATGCACACCTCGGTAAAAGGACTTTTTGCGGCAGGCGATTTAAGAATTAAAGCTTCAAAACAAGTTGTATGTGCGGCAGGTGATGGCGCAACGGCAGGTATTCAAGCTTTAGAATATGTGAACCATTAAGAAGGAAACGCGCGAATGATAGATGTTGGAATCCATGGCTCAACCGGTAGAGTAGGCAGATTGTTGATTGAAAACCTCATAAAAGATAAAGAGGCAAGACCACACGTTTTGCATGCACTGGAAGATTTTAACTTTACGCCTCCCAAAGAGGCAATCGTAACGGATGATGTTGTAGAACTTTTACAAAAAAGTGCTGTTGTCATTGACTTTACCATTGCTATGGGGTGTGAAACACTGCTTGAAAATGCACTGAAGCATCCTACTCCTCTTGTTATTGGCACCACAGGGCTTAACGAACATCAACAAAATCTCTTAAAAGAAGCGGCGAACAATATGCCTATTCTTTACTCTACTAATATGTCTTTGGGTGTAGCGGTTTTGAACCGTTTGGTTGAGCTTGCTTCTAAAAGCCTGAGTGATTTTGACATTGAGATCGTGGAGCAACACCACCGTTTTAAAAAAGATGCACCTAGTGGTACGGCATTAACCCTTGGAGAGCACGCTGCTCGTGGACGAGGTCTTAATTTAGATGATGTACGTGTCAGTGGTCGTAATGGTCTTATTGGTGAACGTAGTAAAGATGAGATTGCTATAATGGCACTTCGTGGTGGTGACATTGTTGGGCGCCATACAGTAGGATTTTACAATGATGGTGAATTTATTGAGATGAACCATACGGCAACCAGTCGTGATACCTTTGCCAAAGGCGCTATCAAAGCCGCAAAGTGGATCATCAATCAACCAAATGGTCTTTATACAATTAGTGACTGTTTAGGTCTTTAAAAAAAGGTGATATGAACTTATGTGTGCAATTGTTGGTGTATTTGATGTAAAACATGCTTCTAAGATAGCCTATTATGCTCTGTTCGCGATGCAACATCGTGGGCAAGAAGCAACAGGTATCAGTGCCAGTGATGGCAAGAAAATCCGAACGATTAAAGACAATGGTTTAGTCACCGAAGTTTTTAACGAAGAAAAACTCTCGTTCTTACATGGCGACATGGCGATCGGCCATAACCGTTATTCAACAGCAGGAAGTGACTCTGTCCGAGACGCACAACCCGTTGCGGCTAGTTATAAACTGGGCGATATTTCTATTGTTCATAATGGAAATTTGATCAATAAACATGAAGTGCGAAGTAAATTGGTAGAGCAAGGTGCTATTTTCCAATCTTCTATGGATACGGAAAATATCATTCATCTTATCGCTCGTTCCCAACAAGGCAAACTCAAAGATCGCATTATTGAAGCGTTACATGTAATCAAGGGAGCGTATTGTCTTTTGATTCAAAGTAGATCCAAAATGTTTGCTATCCGTGATCGTTACGGAGTTCGTCCATTATCGATTGGTAAAATGAAAGAGGGCGGCTACATTGTCGCAAGTGAGACCTGCGCACTTGATCTCGTGGATGCTGAGTTTGTAAGAGATGTCAGACCTGGTGAGATGGTTATTTTTCAACACGGTAAAGAAGAGTTTGAGAGCATTCAACTTTTTGAGCCCGATCCACATATTTGCGCCTTTGAATTTATCTATTTCGCTCGTCCTGATAGCGTCATTGAAGGTAAAAATGTCTATGCCGCACGCAAAAAAATGGGTATGAAGCTCGCAGAACTTGCTCCTGTTGAAGCAGACTTTGTGATTCCCGTTCCCGATAGTGGTGTCAGTGCGGCACTAGGATACGCACAAGCCAGTGGCATTCCTTTTGAAATGGCGATTGTTCGAAATCATTACGTTGGAAGAACGTTTATCGAGCCTACACAAGCGGTACGTGACCTCAAAGTGAAACTCAAACTCTCTCCGATTCATAAAATTTTAGAGGGTAAAAAAATTGTCGTGATTGATGATAGTATCGTAAGAGGTACCACGTCACGTCAGATTGTAAAATTACTCAAACGTGCGGGTGCTGCTGAAGTGCACATGCGCATCGCGGCTCCGACGATTGAGCATCCGTGTTTGTATGGCATTGATACACCAAGCTATAAAGAGCTTATTAGTGCCAATAAAACCGTTGAAGAAGTCAGAGAGTATATTGAAGCGGATTCATTGGCTTTTTTAAGTATTGAAGCGCTTAAAGAGAGTATTGGCAACGATATGAATTATTCACTGGTTAGCTTTGATGGAAACTATTTTATTAAATAATGCGCGAGATTTTAACCGCTGGGCGGTACTTTAAGAGAAAATTTGGGGAAAAAGTCTATAAAATCCCCATCTCTATCTCTGGATTTACCTGTCCGAACATTGATGGTACGGTTGCGCGAGGTGGCTGTGTTTTTTGTGAAAATGAATCATTTAGCCCCAATTTAGAGCACAATCAACCCAAGCGATTTTTTCTGAGCCCAACTTCAGAAAATCCCTACTTAGAGTTCCAACTGGTTCAGTTGGAAGCACAGTATAAGAAGACCAAAAAAGTACTGGCTAAAAAATTTGGCGCTCAAAAATTTATCATCTATTTTCAATCCTTTACCAACACCTATGCCCCTCTTGCAACACTTCAAGCCCTCTATACAAAAGCGCTTAGTTTTGAAGGGGTTGTGGGGCTTAGCATTGGAACACGTACCGATAGCATTAACGAAGAAGTGCTTACCTACTTAGCAGAGCTTTCAAAATCGCATGAAATTTGGGTAGAGTATGGTGTTCAATCTTCTTCGGACGAAACACTCAAAAGAATTAATCGTGGGCATGATAGTGGTAATATTGAGAAATACATTGCTTTAACGCATCAGTATGGACTTAAAATGTGTGCGCATGTTATCTTCGGACTCCCTGGAGAAACACCTGAAATGGCGTTGGAAAGTGTGAAGTTTGCCCTTAGACTTGGCGTTCACTCGTTCAAATTTCATCCCTTGTATGTTGTTAAACGAACAGCCTTGGCGAATGATTTTAAAAAAGGGGAGTTTTTACCTATCTCGGAGGAGTGCTACATTCAAACGTTGATTGAAGCGATCAAGCTTTTGCCAGAAGAGGTGATGTTACAACGTGTAAGTGCAGGTATTGAAGATGAAACATTGCTCTCTCCTGACTGGTGTTATACCAAACATCAGCAGATGTTTAATATTCGCCAAGCCTTAAAAAAAGAAGGGTTTATGTATTAGACTTCTTGCAAAATACATTTTGCAAGAAGAAAAAGCACCAAAGGTGCGTGGGCATTGCGTCTTGCAAAACCCAGTGTTAGCGTAGTCTTTAGAGCTTTGCTTTAAAGACGTGTAAAGAGTTCTGCAAGAACTCTAATAGCGCTAGTGGCAGAAAAGCTCGTAGCGCGTATAAGGTTTTGTATAAGAGGGTGGATAGCGCATAAAGACGGTGAAGTTGCGCATCTCGCCTTTATATAAATTCTCAGCAATCACAAACTCTTTCGTTGTCTCAACGCTATGGCTCTCTTCTCCCCACTTAAACAGGTTATCAAACGCAGATTTTGGAACAAAGCTTATGCCTTCTGTGCCAGCTCGCTCAAACGATTCATTGGAAATTTTGACTTCCAAAACACATGTTCCAATTTTAAAATTACCAATATTGCGAATCTGTCCTGAGATAGAAAACGATTCATTGATTAGGACTTTTTTCTGTACTATATTTTCAAGTCGTGCAATTTTAGTGTATTTATCAAGCCCATAAATAGCAAAGGCTGCAAAAACAGTTGCAATAAAAAATGCAGTGAAAATAGGCGCATAGAGGGAAGATTTACCATCATGGCTACGAATGGTCAGTACGATGGCCAAGGCTAGGAGTAAGAAAATAACAATCATAGCGAACCAATGGAGTAGGGTAAAATAAGTCATCTGTACTCCTTTAGTAGCATTCTGCGCTAAGTGATGCGTTCACATCACTACTGTAGACAAAATCATCGAAGACACTTTGGAATTCCATGACACCCTCTTTGAGCAGCGTTTGTTTTACTAGTATCGACTGATTCGCGATCGGTTTTAATCTGTTAATGAACGCTTTAATCCCTTGTGCATCGGTCTGTTTGAAAACAGAGGTATGCACTAAACAGAGTGAAAAATCTTTTGTTGAATGGTTAGTAATGGATCCCTCAACAATCAAAGAGTCAGAAAAGGTCAATTTTTTCACCAGACTGATTTCCGTTGTGGTCGCTCGTGTGATTTCACTTAGTTTTAGTTTGATAAAAAAAGGTGAAACCACAAGAAGAATCAGTGCAATAATAATCATAAAAAGTGAGGTAACAGAGGATTTTTTGGCAATTAAACTTGCCAAGATAATCAATGCTAAAAAGGTAAAAAGCAGCCATCCAAATGCCAAATAATCATAAAGACCAAAGTGTTTAACATAGGTCAATAGTGATAATTTAAGGGCATCAATGTTCATTGCGACTATTTTTCTCCTCTATTCCACTAAGACCAAAGCGCCTCTCAAGCTCTTTGGAAATGAGTGATGGATGAATGTTTTTAGATCCTAACGCTACGAGGGCATGAAACATAAGATCGGCCGCTTCGTAGATAATCTCTTTACTATCACCATCTTTACATGCAAAGCAAAATTCACCCGCTTCTTCGACTACTTTTTTCAAAATGCTGTTATCGCCTTTGTGAAGCAGTGATGCCACATAAGAGCTTTTGGGATCAGCATGTTTACGCTCTTGAATGATATGGTAAATTTTATCGGTGATCGAATACGCTTCGATCTTTATTTCTGGCTCTTTGGGTGTTTCATCAACGTCTACACGGTTAAAAAAGCACGACATTCGCCCTGTATGACACGCAACACCCTCTTGCACCACTTTGAGCAATAAGGTATCGCTATCACAATCCAAATAGGCCTCTTTAACGTGTTGAAGATGCCCACTGGTTTCACCCTTTTTCCAGAGGCTTTGGCGGCTTCTGGAATAGTAGTGAGCCAGTCCCGTTTGCAGTGTTAATGCAAGTGCTTCTTGGTTCATGTAGGCGAGCATCAGCACTTCACCACTCGTGACATCTTGTGCAATGACAGGAAGAAGTGGTGAGGCATCCCAGTTGATGGAATTTAAAAGTGTTGAACTCATTTGCTTATACTAACGGCTTTCTGACTATCTTTAGTATCAACCCAAATGTTTGGCACTGCACCACCAGGTGTTAGGAAGATTTTTGCATCTTTATTTTCACGAAGCGCTTCATTAAACTTACCTTGCACTTCAATTTGTCTAAGTGTCAAAAGAGGTGTTGAGATACTGTCACTAATTTTTTTGTTGGCGTACGCATCAGCTTCTGCTTCAATTTTAATCGCATTGGCTTGACCTTGCGCGTTAATTTCTCTCGCTTTAGCTTGACCTTCTGCTTCAGCTGCACGTTTTAAGGCTTGTTGATTGGCGATTTCAACTTCATAACGTGTTCGCTCGACTTCTTGTTTCGCTACTTGAACACGTTCGATTTGCTCTTTGATTTTCACTGGTAAAACAATTTCACGAAGTTGCATTGTCAAGAGTTCAACAGGTTGACCCGGTTGTGCATCAATCGCTTTACGGATTCCTTCTTCAATGTTAACCGCAATTTCATTACGCTTTTGAGGAAGTTCCTCGGCGTTAAACTTACCAATAACGGCACGTGTTACATCGCGAACGACGGGATTGATGATCTTATCTTCCCATGACATACCCCATGTTGCAATGGTCTGAGGTGCTGTGGTTGGCTCTAACTTGTATTGAACGGTGAGTTCAATTGAAACAGGAAGACCTCTAGCATCAAGGACGGAGATAGCAGCATTACGTTTAATGCCTGAGCCTCTTTGCATCACTTCACCCAAATCTTCGGTGGAAGAGTAGTTCATAATGCGCACTTTCGTATCGACAATAAAAACTTGTTGAATAAAAGGAATAAAAAGGTGAAAACCTGGGTCCATAGGCGTTGATTCAAATTTACCGGTGGTGGCTTTGATACCCATTTCACCTGAGTTAATAATCACAAAAGGCTTTGCTACAACGGCAATAACCACGATAGCGATTAGCACATAGATAATTCCTGCTTTTTTACCAAGGTTTTTCAAAAAATCGGGAGGTTCGATATTAAAAGGTGTGCGATTGTCATTGTCACCGCCACCACTGTTTCCGCTTCCTCCACCGTTTTTCTTTTTAAAATAATCGTTTAAATCTGCTGGCATAGTTTTCCTTTAGTTGTTTAGATAAATGTTAATAAGTGTTTGTATTTTGGATTGCGTCCGTAGACAACATCAAAGTACGCATCTTGAAGTTGTTTGGTAACAGGTCCTCGTTTACCATCGCCTATGATGTAGTTATCGATATCTTTGATCGGTGTGACTTCAGCCGCCGTACCTGTAAAGAAAGACTCATCAGCAATGTACGCTTCATCACGTGTAATGCGTCTGCGCTCAATGGGAATACCCGCTTCGCGTGCAAGATCTAACACGGTTGCTTGGGTAATGCTTTCAAGTGAAGTGTCGTTTGGTGGTGTAATTAAAACACCGTCCCTCACGATAAAAAAGCATTCGCCACTACCTTCGGCGATAAAGCCATCTTTATCGAGCAATAAGGCCTCTTCATAACCAGCTTCTAAGGCTTCGTATTTTGCCATTTGTGAGTTAAGGTAGTTTGCCGCAGCTTTGGCTTTACCCATGGTTGAACTAACAGGATTTCGTGCAAACGAAGAGATTTTAACGCGAATGCCATTCTCTAAACCTTCATCACCGAGGTAACTTCCCCATTGCCAAGCTGCGATGGCTGTTTTGACAGGTGCTTGAACGTGGTTCAGTCCCATAATGCCGTATCCGAGATAGATGAGAGGTCTAATATAAACATTTGACGTAAAGTTATTGGATCTTAGCACTTCAATGTGCGCAGCTTCGAGTTCTTCAAGTGAATAAGTTGCTTTAATACGTGTGATTTTAGCAGAATTGAGCAAACGTTTGGTGTGCTCTCTGAGCTTAAAAATTGCCAGACCATTTTCTGTCATGTACGCACGTGTACCTTCAAAAACACCGTTGCCATAGTGAAGTGTATGGGTCAAAATATGTACTTTTGCATCGTCCCATGCAACGAGTTTGCCATCCATCCAAATGTATTTTGCTTTATCCATTGTTTTACCTTCTTAAAAGTCGTTTTCTAAAGAGTTACTATGTTATCCAAAAATTAATTAAAGATAGTTTTAGTATGAAAAGTTGAGTTATAATTCAATCTGGACACGTCTTTAAAGCAAAGCTCTAAAGACTACGTTAACACTGGGTAATCCTTGGCGGAATGCCCACGCACCTTTGGTGCTTTGAGTTCTTGCAAAACTTATTTTGCAAGAACATTAGTGACAATACAAGGAGTGAAAATCATGAAAGCAAAGCTGTACATTGGTTCTACATGTAAAGAAACAAAAGCGTATAAAGAGGTGCATTCACCTTTTGATGGACGTGTGGTTTCAAGCTTTTGTATCTGCGATGCAATGGATGCCAAAGCCATTTTAGAAACAGCGAAAAAAGCAGCTTTACATGTAAAGCTTATTCCTTTGCATCAGCGCATCCATTGGCTTTTGGATGTGGCTCAAAAATTAGAATCTGAGCGTGAAAAAATAGCGCAGATTATTACTGATGAAGTGGGAAAACCAATCGCTTTTTCGCGTGTTGAAGTCGATCGTTGCATTGAGACGATTAAACTCTCCGCCAATGCAATCTTACATGTAAACGGTGAAACGTTCGATACCACGGCGATGCCCAGTGGTAAAAAGAGCTTAGCCTTTTACAAACGAGAACCTGTGGGCGTGGTGCTTGCCATTACCCCTTTTAATTTTCCACTCAACCTTGTCGCGCATAAAATTGCTCCAGCTTTAGTTGCTGGTAATGCCGTCATCTTAAAACCCACCTCACAAGCGCCACGCACAGCGTATGAACTCGTCAAGCTTTTCATTGAAAGTTCATATGCTTCCAAAGATGCGCTTAGTCTTATCTACAGTGGTGAAGGGGTGAATGAAGCACTCATCACCAGCAATATTCCTCGTGTGATTAGTTTTACAGGAAGTGTGGGTGTTGGGCGTGAGATCATGCAAAAAGCAGGGATTAAAAAAGTCGCACTCGAACTAGGAGGCAATGCGGCAACCTACATTGATGCCTCTGCTGATTGTGCACTTGCAGCAAAACGATGTGCGGTGGGAGCATTTATTAACTCAGGTCAAGTGTGCATTTCCTTACAGCGCATTTACGTACATGAAGCCATTTATGAAACGTTTGCTAAAGCGCTGGTGGAAGAGACAAAAAGCTTACATGTAGGCTCACCGTATGATGAAAAAACGTTTATTGGTCCAATGGTCAATGAAGCAGCGGTTGAAAAGGCAAAAGGATGGATTCAAAGCGCCATCAATGAAGGTGCAAAGCCACTGTGTGGTTTTACATGTAAAGATCTTTTGTTTGCGCCAACCATTATGGCGGATGTGACTGAGCAGATGCAAATTGTGTGTGAAGAGGTCTTTGCTCCGATCGTTTCGCTGATCAAGGTAAGCGACTACGAAGAAGCAAAAGAGAAAATGAATGCTTCTTCGTATGGACTTCAATATTCTATTTTTTGCAATGATCTTTCTATGGCTCACAGAGCGATTGATGAACTAGAAGCAGGTGGCATTGTGATCAACGACATCCCCACTTTGCGGTTTGATCTTCAGCCTTATGGTGGCATCAAACAGAGTGGCATTGGAAAAGAAGGCCCCTATTTTGCACTTATGGATGACTATACCCAGATCAAATCTGTGGTAATATGCTAAAAAATATCAACAAAGGAATTCATATGTTAACCATAGGCGATAAAGCCCCAGATCTTAGTCTTCCCAATCAAGACAATGTCGAAATATCCCTGCGAGATTTAGAGGGAAAATGGGTTGTGCTTTACTTCTACCCCAAAGATAGCACACCTGGATGTACGACTGAGGCATGTGATTTTACAGCAGCACTTCCTAGTTTTGAGGGTTTAAATGCGGTTGTTTTAGGCGTAAGTCCTGATAGTACTACATCGCATCAAAAGTTCATTGCCAAACAAAAACTTGAGATTACACTGCTTTCAGACGTGAGTACCGAAGTGGCACAAAATTACGGTGTTTGGCAGTTGAAAAAGTTTTGTGGCAAAGAGTATATGGGCATTGTGCGTTCAACGTTTTTGATCGATCCAAGCGGAAAAATTGCGAAGCTTTGGTCCAATGTGAAAGTCAAAGACCATGCAAGTGAAGTTAAAAAAGCTTTAGAATCACTAAGCTAAAGTGTCGTTTGGAGGCTTAAATGGGAGCCTCCAAACTTTCTTAGTTACTCACGGAAATCGAACAGCCCACCCACTCTTCACGAATGGCATCACTGGCTTGAGGCTCATTTTTGATGAGTCGTGCAGGTGCTATTTTATACTTTGTCGTCAAGGTTTGAAAGATGGTATCGAAACGCTTAAGTGCTAAAGCGTGAAGTGCTTCCGGCGTGACCGTGATGCTTTCTGCAATCTTAGAGATCAAAGCATCGTGAATGGCACCAAGGTCTAAATTCTCTTCTTTATAGGTTTTCATCAACTTGCTGTACGCATCATCTGAGTATTTTTGAATGAAAAGTTTTTTGATCGTTTTGCCATAACTGTCATCTTCTTTGCTTTTTTTAGGGATCAACGCTTCAATTTGCGCTGTGACATTTTGCTCTTGAAGAGCTTTGGTATCGAGGGTTTCATTATAACTTGGTGTAATGATGAGTTTGAGTTCCGCTCTTTTGTCTAAAATCTGACGATACTGCTCCATTTTTTCCTCTTCCGAGGCAATAAAGGCAGACTCACCTGCTGCAAAATCGATACTTTTAAGGTTCTCCGTCTCAATCCCTAACATAGAACCTAAAAGTTTAAACGGAGAGGTCGCAATACTCCCGATGAGGTTTCCAATCGCTTTCCATACAATGCTTCCATAACGAAATTCAGGGTCATTCAGATCGCCACTGACGGGAAGGTCAAGATCGATTTGCCCTTTGGAATCTTTTAAAATAGCGATAGCAAGTCCTAAAGGAAGATTGGTCGCATCTTTACTTTCGATCTTTTCACCCAAAATTAGCGAGTCAAGATTAATCTTATTGGCACCTTCCATGACCCCCTTTTTAATTTTATAGTTCAGATCCATGGAGAGTTTTCCCTCTTTGATAGCATAGCCTATAAATTTACTGGTATAGGGAGAAAGAGAAGGCATATCGATGTTTTTAAAGAGAATTTTGAGCATGGCCCGATCTTTAAAGTTAAAGGGTAAAATAGATCCATCAATCTTTGCATAGCCGTATTTATCGACTTTTCCTTCAAGTTTAAGCACGGAAGGTTTGGTGTTTTTGGTATCAAGAGTTGACATCGATCCATTGAGGCGATCGGCAAATGTTGCAAATGGAAGAAGTAAAGAAGCGTCTTTAAAATGCGTTGTTCCTCTTTTGAGTACGATATTGCCAATATACATGGACATCGCATCGTGTGTGCTTGGGGCTTTTTGTGTTTGAGACGACTTTTGGGGTTGTGTGGTTGATGTCTTTAAAAGATTGGAAAAATTGGTGGTGCCATCTTTTTTAATATCGAGATTGATATAAGGTTTATCCAGCATAATGTTTTGAATACTGAGCGCTGCAGGAGAGAGATTGTAAGCGATACGGCTAACATTCAGCGTTTCCCATGCCACAAGCGAGTTTTTTAATTTATCCGCGAGTGAAAATTTTGAGATGGTTGCATCACCTTCGATTTTGAACATTGGCTTTTGATCAAACGAAGCGCTTAGTTTAGACGTAAGCGATAAGGAACCATCTTGAATGAGCGTTGTTGTAAAAAGCGTGATGTAAGGTTGCACTTTTTCTAAAGAGAGTTTAGAGGCATTCATCACCATCTCAAGTGACGCCGTCGCAGGGATAAAAACACCTTTTGCGTTTAAAGAAGCGGTGGTGTCGATGGTGCTGTTAAAATCATAGGCAATAGGGCTATTTTGATCGTGCGTAATATTTTGAGCGATCAGTTTCAAAGGTGCCAAGTGGATAGGTGTACTTTTGACATTTTTGTCTGTAACATCGATGGTTGCTTCATTGATTTCGAACGTTTTGAGTGCAAATTTCCACTCATTTTTAGTTTCTTGCGCGGCAGGTGTTGGTGTCTTGGGTTGCGTTGGTACACTTTTCGGCGTAAACAGACGTACTAAATTCACCGCATACTCTTTTTCCAATTGTACATCCACAAAAGGTTTGGAAAGAATGGCTTTTTCGATGCTGATGTTGGACGTTTGCAGGTCAAAATCAATCGTTTCAAGTTTGAGAGAAGGCACGTCAACGACTGTTTTTTGCTCCGTATCGACGAAGCGAATATTTTCCAGTAAAGCAGATGCTTTTTCTAAAGATACCAGCGGTTTTTCTTTGCTCAAATCGATGGAAAAAGGAACTTTAAGCGAGAGTTCGCCTTGGGTAAGGGTTGCTGGAATGTTGGGTACTGCGTATCGCCAAAAGTTTGAAAGGGGAAGATGTGAAATGCCCAGTTCCCCGTAAAATTTAAGGGGTTCAAACGAAGCGCTACTGGCTAGCGTTATTTTTTCTTCATTTTTTAACATCACTTTGAGTGCGTGAATGCTCAGGTCATCTTTGTAAAAACTAAGATTGTTGACCGCATAATTGATAGGGCCAATTTCGAGTTTAAACGGTTCACTAGGGCGTTCATCGCTAAAGTTTGTTTTCGCATTTTGGATTTCAACATGCTCAATGATAAAAGGCATGGTAAGGCTCGTATCTGTCGTTGCATTACTCTCTCTTGAAGGGTTTGTTGGAAAAAGACTCAGAAGTGTCAGATTCCCTTTTGGATCAATTTTAAGGTCCACAAAGGGTTGCTCAAGCAGAAGTGATTTGACAAAAAACTCTTTCTTGAAAAGATAGGTTGGATCGTAATTGATGTAAAGATGCTCCAGCGTTGCAACGTCGTTTCCTGCTGTATCGTGCAGTGCAAAATGGTTTACATGTAACTCAAACGTGAAAGGGTTAAAGAGTACTTTTTCCATGGAAACCAAGAGATGAAGTTTCTCTTGCAAAAGAGACGGCATTTGGGTACGTATCCACCATGGAAGGATCACAAAACCACTCAACGTATAGAGTAAAGGAAGAAAAATCAACCAGAACAGTAGATTTTTGAGACACTTTTTGATCATAGTATCCTCCTTCTGTGAGTAAATTTATTATACAACAAAATACAAAATTCTATTTAAAAGCACTATTAGTTTTATGAGGCAGGAAAGGTTATATGTTACCTATGTTATACTTTTACAAAATTAAATCTAATAAAGAAATGCCATGCTCGTTCATATTTGCTGCTCTGTTGATAGCCACTTTTTTCTACAAAAACTCCAAAACGCTTATCCCAAAGAGAGACTTATTGGCTTTTTTTACGATCCTAATATTCATCCTTTTAGTGAGTATGAACTCAGGCTCCTTGATGTCAAACGCAGTTGTGCGAAACTGGGCATTCCTTTACATGTAGGAGCCTACAATTACGAAGGGTGGCTAGAAGCGGTTCGAGGCTTAGAAGGTGAGCCTGAAAAAGGCAAACGTTGTCAAGTCTGTTTTGATAACCGGTTAGAAGCCAGTGCGCAAAAAACGCTGGAAATAGGTGAAAAAATCCTAACAACGACTTTACTAACAAGCCCTAAAAAATCACTCGATCAGTTAGGAAACGCATTGCGTTTGATTGCCGATCGGTACCATCTTGAAATCGCCGTACCTGATTTTAGAAAAGGTGGTGGGACGCAAGAGCAGTTTGCCCTTGCCAAAGAGGCGATGTTGTACCATCAAGATTATTGCGGGTGTATTTTTGCACTCAGTGTTCAACGAGAGCAACAACAGCGCTTTGCCGATGAATTAAGCTCTCCACTGCGACCGCAGATCCTTCCCTCTTCCATTGAAGCGCGCACCGTTTTGTATGAAAACGTCATGGAACTCGAAGCGCAAAAAACTCCTTTTAAATTGGTGCGCGAGAAGTTTTTAAATTACAGACTGCTTCGTGCATGGGTGAAAAAGAGTAACCAAGACGTGGTGCCAAGTTATGTGCTTTTTTATTCTACATGTAAAAAAGAGAAGATCAAAGCAAACATCGAATTCATCAACGAAGGTGTTGGTTTTTTCAGCAAAGAAGAGGCGCGGTTTATTGCACTTAAAACGTTTAATGTTGTGGCAAATACGCACTATGCCAGTGTCAAAGAAATGCTACAAAATCCCCCAACGGTGGAAATTGAAATGACATTTAGAAACGCGATAATGAAGTTATCCTTTGCCTCTTTAACCCCTCTTATCGTACTAGATGAGGTGAATGTGGGTGCTTATGAACTCTTCCTTCAAAGCAAAACTTACCATGACATTAGAGAAAATTTAGTATTAATTAGCTAAAATATTAGAATTTTCATTGATAAGGTTTCAAGAATGATAGATGTTATAGAAATTCAAAAAATACTTCCCCATCGCTATCCTTTTTTATTGATTGATCGTGTTGAAGAGCTGATTCCAGAGCAATCGATCAAGGCGTATAAAAACGTGACCATTGGTGAACAAATTTTTCAGGGGCATTTCCCTGGTCATCCCATCTATCCGGGTGTTATGATTTTAGAGGGCATGGCGCAAGCGGGCGGCGTGCTAGCATTTAAAAGTATGAACATGACCAATGAAGAGGCAGCGCAAAAAGTGGTTTATTTTATGAGCATTGACGGTGCTAAGTTTCGAGCCCCCGTTCGCCCTGGCGATAAATTGGAGTATCACATGAACGTCGTGAAACACAAAGGGTCTATTTGGGTTTTAGCCGGTAAGGCGTATGTCGGTGATGTACTGATGAGCGAGGCTGAACTTAAAGCCATGATCGTTGATAAATAGGCGGTTACGATGAGTTTAATTTCTCCCCATGCCATTATTGAAGAGGGCGCTATTATCGGACCTGATGTTGAAATCGGGGCGTTTTGTTTTATCTCAAGCCAAGCTAAAATTGGACAAGGGACAAAAATTGCTCAGGGTGTTCACATCTGTGGCAATACCACTATCGGCAAGCACAATGAGATTTTTTCGCATGCTGTTTTAGGTTCTATCCCACAAGACCTCAAATACGCAGGTGAAGAGGTTGAACTGATTATTGGCGATTACAATAAAATTCGCGAATTTACGCTGTTCAATCCAGGAACCCTTGGCGGTGGCGGTAAAACGATCATTGGTGATCATAACCTGTTTATGGGCTATGTCCATTTAGGGCACGATGTCATTGTGGGCAATCACTGCATTTTGGCCAATGCCGCAACAATCGCTGGGCATGTCGAGATGGGAAATTACGTGGTCGTTGGTGGAATGACACCAGTGCATCAGTTTGTTAAAATTGGCAGTTACGCGATGATTGCAGGAGCGGCGGCACTTTCACAAGATGTTCCTCCGTTTTGTTTAGCAGAAGGCAATCGTGCGGTTTTAAGAGGACTGAATCTGACAGGACTTCGCCGTCATCTTGAGCGCCAAGACATTGATGCGCTTAGAAGTGCTTACCGTGAATTATTTGAGTCGGGTCAACCGTTACAAATACAAGCTGCAAAATTGTTAGAAGAACAGCCTAATGTTCATGTTCAACAAATGTGCAATTTTATTATGGAGTCCACACGTGGCATTCCATTCGAGAGGAAAAATAATGGTCAATAGAGAGTGTAGTTTTTGTGGCACGAAAGAGAGTAGTGACACGCGTTTGATCGCAGGCGATGATGTTTTTATCTGCGAGCATTGTGTTATCTCTGCCCATAAGATATTTTTTGGAGAAATCCCAGAGCCTTCTGTAAGTGGCAGTGAAGAAGCGTTCGATCAAGAGCTTTTAGCCCCCAAAGAGCTCAAAAAAGTGCTCGATGATTTTGTGATCGGACAAGACCAAGCTAAAAAGATTTTTTCGGTGGGCGTTTATAACCACTATAAGAGAATTTTCAAACAAAGCAGTATCGCTGACGATACCGAAATTTCTAAATCCAATATTTTACTTATTGGACCAACTGGTAGCGGTAAAACGTTGATGGCTCAGACTTTGGCGCGCTTTTTGGATGTGCCAATTGCCATCTGTGATGCGACCAGTTTAACGGAAGCAGGTTACGTAGGTGAGGATGTTGAAAACATTCTGACGAAACTGCTTCAATGTGCCAATGGCGATATTAAAAAAGCAGAGCAAGGCATTGTGTTTATCGACGAGATTGACAAAATTGCGCGTATGAGTGAAAACCGTTCTATCACCAGAGATGTTTCAGGTGAGGGCGTTCAACAAGCATTGCTTAAAATCATCGAGGGTAGCGTGGTCAACATTCCACCTAAGGGCGGACGTAAACACCCTAATCAAGATTTTATTCAGATCGATACGACCAATATTTTATTTGTCTGTGCAGGTGCTTTTGATGGCTTGGAAGAGATCATCAAACGTCGTATCGGCAAAAACGTGCTTGGTTTTGAGCAAGAAAAACGCACCAAAAGCCAAGATGCAGGACTTTTTGATTTGGCAGAGCCCGATGATTTAGTCCATTATGGTCTGATTCCAGAGCTCATTGGACGTTTACATGTAACCGCAAAACTCTCACCAATTACGCAAGAAGACATGGTGCGTATTTTGACGGAACCTAAAAATGCAATCTATAAACAGTACCGAAAACTTTTTGCGATTGATAACGTTGAGCTCTCTTTTGAGAAAGAAGCGCTTGATTCTGTGGCTGAGCTTGCGATCAAACGCAAAACGGGAGCGCGTGGACTTCGAAGTATTATAGAGGACATTATGGTGGATGTAATGTATGAGCTTCCCGAGTTGGATGGATATGAAGTGGTGATTACAAAAGATGTGGTTACAAAAGGTGAAAAACCGCTTTATATCAAAAAAGATAAAAAAAGTGCGTAAAAAAGGATTAGAGAGATGATTTTAGACAAGATAATAGGATTTTTCTCAAGTGATATGAGTATCGACCTTGGAACGGCCAATACATTGGTATTGGTCAAAGGTAAAGGTATTATTATCAATGAGCCTTCCGTTGTTGCCGTACAACGCAACCGTTACGGTAAACAAAATATCCTAGCGGTGGGTAAAGAAGCTAAAAATATGGTGGGTAAAACACCAGGTGACATTGAAGCGATTCGTCCGATGCGTGATGGCGTTATTGCTGATTTTGATATGACAGAAAAGATGATTCGTTACTTCATTGAAAAAGCGCACCGAAGAAAAAGCTTTTTACGACCGCGCATCATCATCTGTGTTCCCTATGGCTTGACGCAAGTGGAGCGTAAAGCGGTACGTGAGTCTGCAATGAGTGCGGGTGCGCGTGAAGTTTTCTTGATCGAAGAGCCTATGGCGGCAGCGATTGGCGCAGGACTTCCGGTTCGTGAACCCCAAGGAAGTTTGGTCGTTGACATCGGTGGTGGTACGACCGAAATCGGCGTGGTTTCACTAGGCGGTTTGGTCATTAGTAAATCGATTCGTGTTGCGGGAGATAAGATAGATCTTGCCATCGTGGATTATGTAAAGAAAAAATACAACCTTCTCATTGGTGAGCGAACCGGTGAAGAGATTAAAATCGCGATTGGTACGGCTGTTCCTATGGATGAGCCTATCTCGATGATGGTTAAAGGCCGTGACCAAGTGAGTGGACTTTTAAGCCGTATTGAACTCACCAGTGAAGATGTCAGAGACGCGATTAAAGAGCCACTCAAAGAGATTGCGGACGCGCTTAAAGATGTGCTTGAAGTCATGCCTCCTGATCTTGCGGGCGATATCGTTGAAAATGGTGTTGTTCTCACAGGTGGTGGTGCGTTGATCCGTGGCTTTGATAAATACCTCTCAGACATCGTCAAGTTGCCTGTTTTTGTTGCAGACGAGCCACTGTTAGCGGTTGCAAAAGGTACAGGTAAAGCACTCGAAGAGATCGAACTTTTACAACAATTGTCGAATGAGTAAATTAAAAATTATCATTTTGCTTGGCATCTTTGTGTTTGTATCGTTTCGGTACAGCACGGAGGCTAGGCACATCATAGGTAGCGCGAACACAAAAATTCTTGCTTCCTATGTTGAGATAAAGACCAAAATTCAAGAAAAGATTGATGAGCATTTCTCTCAACAAGAAGAGATACAGCGACTCAAAACTGAAAATCAAACCTTGCAAAAATCAGCCGTTCTTTCGATCGCTTTTGCCAGTAAACTCAACGATATGTTAAAAGAACACAATACCACAGGGTATGATCCTCAGGTGAGGATGGTTCAATCCATTGGGTATACCAATCTGAATGATTATGGCAAAGTGTGGCTGAAATTTGATGAGTTTAATCAAAGCAAGATTTATGGCTTGTTGCAACAAGGGTATGCTGCGGGTATTGTGGTTTCAAACGATGGGCATCCTCAAGGTTTGCTTTTGAGTGACCCCAAAGCTATTTTTGCGGTTTATGTGGGCAATCAAAAGATGCAAGGTGTTGCGCAGGGCAATAGCAAAGAGCTTTTGGTCAAATACATTTCGCAATGGCTTCAACCTCATGTAGGCGATGAGGTCATTACAAGCGGACTCGATACGCTCTTTTTTGAGGGAATTAAAGTGGGCGTGGTCACCGAAGTGATTGAAGAAGAGTCTTCAAAAACAGTGGTTGTCAAACCCTATGCAACACCGCATGTACCGTCGTATATGCACGTGATCGTACGCAACTAGTTTTGAATCCAGAACCTAAAAAGGGGTTGGGTTGAATACTACATGTAGAATAAAGGAAAGAGATGCCAAAACGTCAAGATATTAAAACCATATTATTAATCGGATCAGGTCCTATTGTTATCGGACAGGCATGTGAATTTGACTATTCAGGAACTCAAGCAGCGAAAACGTTAAAAGAACTCGGATACCGAGTGGTACTTGTTAACTCCAATCCCGCAACCATTATGACAGATCCTGAATTTGCAGATCGCACCTATATCGAACCGATTACACCTGAAGTGATCGCACGCATTATCGAAAAAGAGGGCGTTGATGCGGTACTTCCAACGATGGGCGGACAAACTGCGCTCAATGTCGCGATGACGATGCACGAACAAGGAATGCTAGAAGGCATTATCTTTTTAGGTGCCAATCCAGAAGCGATTAAAAAAGGTGAAGACAGACAAGCCTTTAAAGAGGCGATGATAAAAATTGGTATGGATTTACCTATCAGTGCCTATGCGTATAATTTAGAAGAGGCATATGCGGCAGCGGAGAAAATTGGCTTTCCTCTCATCATTCGCGCTTCTTATACCTTAGCAGGTGGCGGTAGTGGTGTGGCGTATAACATCGACGAATTTAAAGAGCTTGCGATGGCAGGAATTGATGCCAGTCCGATTAATGAGATTTTGATCGAAGAGTCACTGCTTGGTTGGAAAGAGTATGAGATGGAAGTTATCCGTGATCGTGCTGATAACTGCATCATCGTCTGTTCCATCGAAAACTTTGACCCGATGGGTGTGCATACGGGAGATTCCATTACGATTGCTCCTGCATTGACTTTGACCGATAAAGAGTACCAACGTATGCGAAATGCCTCGTTTGCGATTCTTCGTGAAATTGGCGTGGATACGGGCGGTAGTAACGTACAATTTTCCATCTGTCCTGAAACAGGACGTATGACCGTTATCGAGATGAACCCACGTGTGAGTCGAAGTTCTGCCCTTGCTTCTAAAGCGACTGGGTATCCAATTGCTAAAGTAGCGACGCTTTTAGCCGTTGGTTTTACCCTCGATGAGATTAAAAATGACATCACAGGAACGGCGGCAAGTTTTGAGCCTGTTATTGACTACATCGTGACAAAAATCCCTCGTTTTACCTTTGAAAAATTCCCATTGGCGGATTCTACACTGACCACTTCGATGAAAAGTGTCGGTGAGGTTATGGCGATTGGTCGAACCTTTAAAGAGTCTTTCCAAAAAGCACTCTGCTCACTTGAGACCAATTTGAGCGGATTTGAAAGTATCAAAGCAGATGAAGACAAACTCAAAAACGAGATCAGAAGACCCAATGCCGATAGAGTTCTTTATGTCGGTGAAGCATTCCGTAGAGGCTATAGCGTGGAAGATATTTTTGCGCTGAGCAAAATCGATCCGTGGTTTTTAAGACAAATCAAAGAGATTATTGATTTTGAAAAAAAGATCGATATGTTTATTCTCAACGATGAAAAACTCTTACGCCAAGCTAAAACAATGGGCTTCTCTGACAAGATGATCGCGAAACTGATCAACAAAGAGGACAATTTAGAGCTCACAACCAATGACATCTATTTTGCACGTAGCAAACTGGGTATCGATTTTGAGTACAACGAGGTCGATACGTGTGCGGCAGAGTTTAAAGCGCTCACACCGTACCTTTACTCAACGACCAATGTGACCAAACTTCCTTTACATGTAAAAGAAGAAGAGACACAGAAAAAAGTGATGATCATCGGTGGTGGTCCTAACCGAATTGGTCAAGGCATCGAGTTTGACTACTGTTGTGTGCACGCGGCGTATGCCCTCAATGATTTAGGTGTTAAAACGATTATGTACAACTGTAACCCTGAAACCGTTTCAACCGACTATGACACGAGCGATATTCTCTACTTTGAACCGATTGATTTTGAACACGTCAGAAGCGTGGTTGAAAAAGAGAATCCAGATGGCGTTATCGTTCATTTTGGTGGTCAAACACCCCTTAAGTTAGCGAAAAAGCTCACCGTGATGGGCGCAAAGATCATCGGTACAACGGCGCGTGTGATTGATATGGCAGAAGATAGAGAGAAATTCTCCAAGTTTATTACAGAAAACAACATCAAACAACCAAACAATGCTACGGCAACGAGTGAAGAAGAGGCGATCGAAAAAGCAAAAGAGATCGGCTATCCCGTCCTTGTTCGCCCAAGTTACGTCTTGGGTGGAAGGGCGATGCGTATCGTTTACAACGAGAGCGAACTTCGCACCTACATGAAAGAAGCGGTGAGCGTGAGCCACAATTCACCTGTTCTTATCGATCAATTCCTTGATCGTGCTATCGAAGTGGATGTCGATGCGATTTGTGATGGTAAAGAAGTCTACATCGGTGGCATTATGCAACATATTGAAGAAGCGGGTATTCACAGTGGCGACAGTGCATGTTCTCTGCCTTCGATTAGCCTCAGCGATGAGATTCTGACCAAAATAGAATCCCAAACCAAACAAATTGCCCTTAACCTTGGCGTTGTTGGTTTGATGAACATTCAATACGCCATCTATCAAGACGATGTCTATATGATCGAAGTTAACCCACGTGCGAGTCGTACGGTTCCATTTGTGAGTAAAGCAACAGGTATGCCGATGGCGAAAATCGCAACACGCGTGATGTACCAAGGTAACCTCAGAGAAGCGCTTGCTTTCTATGATAAATTTGACGTTGTTCGTGAGGGCAATGGCATCTTAAAACCTAAGAAATTTGACCATGTTGCGGTTAAAGAAGCGGTCTTCCCGTTCAACAAACTACAAGGGGCAGACCTCATTTTAGGACCAGAGATGAAGTCAACGGGTGAAGTTATGGGCATTAGCAAAAACTTCCCAGCGTCGTTTGCCAAAAGCCAAATTGCTTCGGCTAACGTGCTTCCCAAAAGTGGTTCTGTCTTTATCTCGTTAGTGGACATCGACAAGTCTTTTGCGAAAGAGATCGGGACTAAATTTGAAGCGCTTGGCTTTAAAGTCATCGCAACAGGTGGTACGCACAAAGCCTTGCAAGAAGCAGGTGTGAACGCAGAGTTTGTCTATAAAATCTCTGAAGGCAGACCAAACATCGAAGATAAACTCAAAAATGGTGACATCGCGCTTGTGATTAACACGAGTGATGCCAAATCAAGCAAAGACGATGCAAAGAAAATTCGCCAAGCCGTTCTTCGCTTTAAAATTCCTTACTTTACCACCGTTGCTGCAGCCGCAGCCGCAGCGACAGCGATAGAGTACATTCAAGACAAAAGCGCGCTTGAGCCACGTGCTTTACAAGATTATCTAAACTAAAACCCATGAACCCCGACCTTGTTTATCTAGCCCAAACAGAGACAACGGTGGGGTTTCTCTCCCAAAATGCTGAGGCACTTGCTCGCATCAAAAATCGCCCAAGCGGTAAATCATTTCTCATCAGTGTCGATTCGCTGGGCACACTTCGTAGTTTTACCCGAGTTCCAAAACGCCATAAAAAAAGTGTTCGTAAATCCCAAAAAACAACCTTTGCCTATCCGTGTGGTCTAGCGATTCGTGTGGTCAAAGATGCAGAGCATTCGCAGTTTTTGAAAAAAATTAAATGGAGTTATTCCACTTCGTCCAATCCCAGTGGAAAGGGCTTTGATGAAGTTTATGCGCAAGAGAAAGCCGATGTTATACTCTTTACATGTAAAGGTTTTTTTGAGTCCAAACCTTCTTCGATTTTAAGGCTTGGAAAAAGAAAAATGAGAAAATTACGGTAATATTCTTCTAAATAAATATTGACAATGTACATACAAAATAGCTATACTTTTTGAAATAATCATGGAGAAGAAATGTGAAATTTGAGTGGAGTCAAGAGAAAAGTGCTTTAAATATGCAAAAACACGATGTGAGTTTTGAAGAGGCACGAGAGGTTTTTGATGACCCTTTTCATATTTCTACGCTTGATGTTCGCTTTGACTATTGTGAAGAGCGTTGGATAACGCTTGGCGCCACTTTAAAAGAGAAAATTTTAGTCGTTGCCAATATGTTTTTTGATGAGCATGGTGAAGAGATTGTTCGCATCATCAGTGCAAGATATGCAAATAAAATCGAAAAGGAATTTTATGAAAACCATTGAAGAGCGAGAAAAATTCGATACATACGAACTTGAAGATTCTTATGATTTTAAAGATGGTGTCAGAGGACGCTTTTATGAGCCTAAAAAAATCCCGACAACATTGAGACTCGATAATGACATTATTCTTTATTTCAAGAAAAAAGCAAGTGAACAAAAGGTCTCTTACCAGTCACTTATCAACGCCTATTTACGAAAAGAGATTGGCGCTTTATAGATCATTTTAAACTTCAATACAGGGCTTGATAAGGTCTTTATTGAAGCAAAAGCCTCTTTACATGTAAAGACGTTAAAAAAGAAAATGAGGAAATTACGGTCATGAATCTGCAAAAGCTCAAAGAGGCAGAAGCCTATTTTTTGGAACTTTACCCACAAGGTTTTGAAGATGTAGGACTTTTGCCCATCATCAAAAGACACAATACCGCCAAAATTGGCGAGCAAGTCCGTGAGCTGATTGCCAAAGAGAACTTCACACAGCCCGACATCATCTGCGAAAATTTCACCAAAATCGTCTCCAAATCAACCCTCATATCACTCTTTGAAAAACCAAAAGTAAGAGACATGATTAAGTCGATGCGCATGGAGCGAAGAGATATGTTCGCTATTGGTCTGTATGAAATGCTTTATGGTGACAAAAAAGAGGGATTTGAAACAATGGTAGAGGTGCTCTCGTTTTATAGTTTGGCAAAATGGTCTATCGTAACGCTTATACCCTATTATTTCTACCGAGACAAAGAGTTTTTCATCAAGCCTACAACCACCAAAAATATCCTCTCTTTTTTTGAGATAGAAGGTTTAGTTTATAAGCCAAAACCGAGTTATGAATTTTACGTGCAGTATACAAAAGTTTTAGAGAGTATGAGAGCAGAAGTCAGTAAGAAGATAAGTCCTAATGATAATGCTGGTTTTACAGGCTTTTTGATGATGGCTATGGAAGAGTAGTCAAGTTTCGAACAAGGTTTTAATCTTTACATGTAAAGATTAAATGGGTGAAAAGTTAAAAGTTTAGCTCCCGTATTCCATGTTCCAATAACTAAATTTTGTTTTTATGATTTTCTTCCCAAAGCCCTTGTCTACGAGAATATGATATTTTGAAGATAAGAAATATACTTATTGCCCAAAAAAGAGTAACTAAGTTCGAGAATGAAGAATCAAGATGATGATTAATTAGTTGATGAATTTCTTCTTGATTGATAGAATTTTTGAGAGCTTTATCGAAAGGGTAATCTAAAATAAATCCGATTGGTATCCCTAAAATGGAAAGTACAAACCATATCGTTTTTTCAGTAGAAGTGATATATTTAGCAAGCACAATTTTACTAATAAGAATAATATTAATTGCTAAAACAAATATAAGCGCTAAAAAAAGACCCATCTTGAACCTCCTTAATATTTAATTGCAGAGTAAACTGCAATTTATATTATCATAGATAGTCTACATCTTCCCCGTAATCTTCCGAATTGCCAACGAAGCAAGCGTCAAACCAAACGAAGCGGTGACACACATCAAACTTCCCATCTCTTTACAAATCGGCTTTTCATCCGAAAAGACGGTTAAAAATGTGCCTTGAAACCCCGTTTTCTTAAGCCCATCTCTAAAGCCCTTTGCCAGCATATCGCCATAGGTGTCCCAAATAGGAGCGTAGTGGATTTTGGTTGGGTCAATTTTTTTCGCACCACCCGCGGAACTTAAAAGTTTGGTGTGGGCTTTGTGCGCCACGGCGATTTTCGCTTCCATATCATCGATCGCGTCAATGACGATGTCGTAAGGCTCAAAGTCAAAATTCTGTACCCATTCAGGCGTTACTTTTGCCACAATGGGCGTTACCCCTTTATAGAGGCTTGCCATGTGCAAGACTTTCACTTCTCCTACCGCTTCAGAACCTAGTTGTCTGTTTTGGTTGGTGACATCGTAGGTATCAAAATCAACGATGGTGATGTCACTGATACCTGTGCGATACATTGCATCTAAACACGGACTTCCCACGCCACCAATGCCTAAAAGAAGGATTTTGGCGTTTTGTAGTTTTTCAAAGTCGTCGCCAAAAACACGTCTGACACGAGAATAACGATCTTCCATTATTTTATCCACTCTTTTAATGTTTCGAGTTCATCGTGTGCGGTCATATCGAGTTTTATAGGTGTGATGGAGACATAGCCTTCATCAATGGCGCTGAGGTCACAGTCATCTGTTACGCCTTTTTTCCACTCCAGCGTATGAACGCCCAGCCAGTAATACTCTTCACCTCGAGGGTTTCGGTGCAGATGCGCGTCATTGCCGTACATTCTATAGCCTGCACGTGTGATTTTGTAGCCTTTGCACTCTTCGGGTTTAAGAGGAGGAATATTGACATTTAAAAAGCGACGCTCTGCAAGAGGAAACGTGCCGTCTAAAATGCGTTTGGCAAGGTCGTACACGGTTTGCTCTGCAAGATCATAGCCGTGGGTGAGCTCGATGTTTTGAGGACCGCCTGTGTAGACTTGAGAGATGGCAATAGAGGGAACACCATGAAGGGCTGCTTCCATTGCCGCACTGGCTGTGCCACTGTACGTGATGTCTTCGCCTAAATTGGAGCCTTTATTGATGCCACTTACGATCAAATCAGGTTTTGACTCTCCCTCAAAAAGAGCGTTCAAGGAGAGATAGATACAATCCGTGGGCGTGCCATCATCGAGTTTAAAAAAGTCATCGCCAATCGCAACAAAGCGAAGCGGACGCGTGAGCGTAAGTGAGTGTCCGCAAGCAGATTTCTCAGAAGTGGGGGCTACAATGGTTACTTGTCCTAAAGGACGAAGTGCGCGAGCAAGCGCGTGAAGTCCAGCGCTTTCAAAGCCATCATCATTGGTAATTAAAATACGTTTCATTGAAAATGCCTACTTTTTTTAAAACATTATAACGAAAGAGGCTTACACTTTTAAGAGATTTTTGTATAGACTTCGTTTAATAGAATGTAAAAGGTGCTATTTTGAAATTACTTGTCTCCGCCCTAGAACCATCCGCCAATTTACACTTGGAACCCATTTTAAACGCTCTTGAGCAGTGCGAAATTTATGGCATTTTTGATGAGCGTTTTGGAAAACCTTTGATGCCCAGTCGTGCTTTTTCGATTATGGGGTTTTTAGATGCTTTGCCAAAAATTCGCAAAGCTAAAAAGGCGATTAAGATTATGGCGCGTATGAGTTTTTTTGTGGACAAAGTGCTGCTCATAGACTCACCAGCGTTTAATCTTCCGCTTGCCAAGGCGATTAAAACGATCAATCCCAATGTCGAAATCATTTATTATATTTTGCCAAAAGTGTGGGCTTGGAAACCCAAACGTGTCGCAGCGATGGAGAAATACTGCACCGTTTTAGCCTCCATTTTTCCGTTTGAACAGCAGTTTTACACGAAAGCCGTTTATGTGGGCAATCCATTGCTCGATGAGATTCCTCTGTTTAAATTGCGCTATGAAGAGACGGGGATTGTTTCTTTTTTTCCAGGGAGTCGCAAGAGTGAGATTCGCAGTCTTTTTCCGATTTATAAGGAGTTGGCTTCTAAAATCGAGGGCAAAGAGAAATGGCTGGTGATTCCTGCACATTATGATTACCGTGAAATTGCAGAGATTTATGGCGATATTCATGACTTTAAAATTTGTCGCAACACGTATGAGGCGTTGGAGCAAAGTGAATTTGCGTTTGTCTGTTCAGGCACGGCGACGCTTGAAGCAGCACTCGTAGGGGTTCCATTTGTCTTGGCATATAAGGCCAAAGCGCTGGATTATTGGATCGCGAAGCAGTTTGTGAAGCTGAAACATGTGGGACTGGCGAATATCATTTTCGACTTTGAAAACAAAGAACCATTGCATGAGGAACTGTTGCAAGAAGAGGTGTATGCGCAACGTCTGTTTGAGGCGTATGAGAGTGTGGACAGAGAAGCATTTTTTAGCCGTATCACCGAGCTTAGGAAGATATTGGGGCATGGAAGTCAAGAGGCAATGATAAGCATAATGAAGGTATAATAGAAGAGATAAGGAGTAATAATGAGCAATGCAAAAGAACCTATGACCGAATACGGTTACAAAAAATTAATGAATGAACTGAATGATCTTAAAAAAAAGCAACGACCTGAAACGGTTATTGAGCTTGATATTGCAAGAAGCCACGGCGACTTAAAAGAAAATGCGGAATACCACGCCGCGAAAGAGCGTTTAGCGTTTATTGATGGGCGTATTGGGGAGCTTAGCGATCTTGTATCGCGCGCGCAAGTGATTGACCCAACCACGTATGAACATGAGAAAATTCGCTTTGGTTCGACCATTATGTTGGAAAATTTAGAGACCAACGAAGAGGTGACGTACACCATTGTGGGAAGTACGGAGAGCAATCCGGACCGTGGGCTCATTTCATACTACTCCCCTTTAGCGATTCAATTAATGGGGCGAGGGGAAGGCGAAGAGGTGACCATCAAACTGCCTTCAGGCAAACAAGTGTATGAGGTTTTAGAAGTCGCATACCGTGAGATCAATTTCGAGGGATAACATGGCAAAAATAGACGTAGCCATCATCGGCGCAAGCGGTTATACAGGGCTAGAGCTGATTAAAATTTTGATTAACCATCCCCATTTTAACATTAGCTATATCGCAACCACAGAAGGTGGCATGAAAGCGAGCGAATTGCATCCAAGTCTACTGGGTGTTTTTGAGCAAGAGGTTTTAAAAGCCGATGCTTCAGAAGTCGCTAAACATGCCAAGCTTGCTTTTTTAGCGCTTCCGCACAAAGCGGCGATGGGGTTTGCGAAGGAGCTTTTGGATTTACATGTAAAGGTGGTTGACCTTTCCGCGGATTATCGTTTGGAACTTGAAGCCTATGAGAAACATTACTGCGAGCATGAAGATAAAGAGCATTTAAAAGAGGCAGTGTATGGGCTTCCTGAGATCAATCGTGCGAAGATTAAAGAGGCGAATTTGATTGCCAACCCAGGATGTTATCCGACTGCTTCGATTTTGGGAATTTTGCCGTTTTTGAATTATCTTAAAAAAGATGCGCCGATTTTTATTGATGCGAAAAGTGGCGTTTCTGGTGCGGGTAAAAAACCTAGTGCGACAGCGCATTTTGTCACCATCAATGAAAATATCTTTGCGTACAATCCGCTCAAACATCGCCATGAGCCAGAGATCGCTGAAAAGCTTCGACTGGTGAGCGGACATCCGTTTGAAGTGAATTTTGTACCGCATTTATTGCCTGTGAGTCGTGGTATGTTGGTGAGCTCGTATTTACAAACGAATGAGCTTATTGACGCGAAAGCCGTGCTTCAGGATTTTTATAAAAATGAACGTTTTGTGCGTATTCGCGAAGTGCCTGTCGATATTAAGTCAACCGCTGGAACGAACTTTTGCGATATTTTTGTAAGCCAAAAAGGCAAATCTATTTTTGTTTCATCGAGCATCGATAACCTTTTGCGCGGCGCTTCCTCTCAAGCAGTGGTCAATGCCAATTTGATGTGCGGCTTTGAAGAGTCTGCAGGAATTCCTATTATCGCCTATGTCCCCTAATCTTATCATTCAAGAAGGAGCGCTTTTTATTGCCGATGCGCATGATTCAAGTGATCGCTCTTTCTTCTTTGATTTTCTTTTACATGTAAAGCAAAATCCTCCACCCCAACTCTTTTTAATGGGCGATATGTTCGACCTTTTGGTGGGCAGTGTTGCGCATGGGGTTCAACAGTACCAACGCTATATTGATCTGATTGAGGAGCTTGGAAAAAGCTGTGAAGTTTACTATTTTGAGGGCAACCACGACTTTGATCTCTCCAAACTCTTTAACCATGTAAAGGTGATTCCCATTGAGGAACAACCGCTTACATGTAAACTTCCCAGTGGCAAAACCTGCTTGTTGTTACACGGCGATAAGTATGGAACGCTTCTTAATCGCACGTATACCAAAATCATCCGCAATCAAAGTGTCTTAAAAATCCTTAATTATATTGATAAAAGAACAGACGCTTCAATCTCAAAAAAGATCCAAAACGATCAACACACGAAAAAATTGTGCAAGACCATCGAGCATTTTGCAACGCAAATACAACGCAAGCTTCATTTCTACCCCAAAACGGACGTTATTGCAGAGGGACATTACCATCAGAATGTCGATTTTATGGTCTCTGGCGTGCATTATGTAAATTTTTCTTCTTTTGCGTGCAATCAAAGTTACTTTAGTGTACAATCTTCCTCAGAGACAGAATTTGCGCAAAAGCAACTAAGGGGCTGCAATGGCTAAAGAGAGTATTTTGAAAGTAGGCTCTAATGAAATGGAGCTGGTGGACTTCCGTATTTTTAAAAAGGAAGAAAACGGCGTGTATGAGGGAATTTACGGTGTGAACGTTGCCAAAGTGCGCGAGATCATCAAAATCCCTAATTTAACAGAACTTCCAGGCGTTCCTGATTATATCGAGGGGATTTTTGACCTTCGTGGTATCGTGATTCCTGTGGTGAATCTTGCAAAATGGATGAACATTAAAGAGCCGGATGATGGATCGATTAAACCTCGTATTATCATTACGGAGTTTAGCGACATTTTGATCGGATTTGTGGTTCATGAAGCCAAACGCATTCGTCGTATCAGCTGGAAAGATATTGAGCCAGCATCGTTTGTTGCGGGCATGGGTTCACTCGATAAGAGTCAGATTACAGGTGTAACGCGTATTGAAAATGACGATGTACTTTTGATCTTAGATCTTGAGAGCGTGGTTCAAGCACTGGGCATTTATCAACCGAAAATGGATATTAACGATGACCAAATTCTTAAAGTAGAAGGCACCGCACTCATTTTGGATGACAGTATGACGGCTCGAAAGCTTGTCAGCGATGCGCTTAAAAAGATGGGCATGCGTGTGGTTGAAGCCAAAGATGGAATGGAAGGGATGCAAAGACTCAATGAGCTTTACGCAACCTACGGTGATCGTTTAACCGATGAGGTCAAAATTATTATCAGCGATGTCGAGATGCCTCAAATGGATGGATTTCACTTTGCAGCCAATGTGAAAGAGGATGCCAGATTTAAAACTATTCCGATCGTTTTTAACTCTTCAATTAGCGATCATTTTAGCGAGATCAGAGGCAAAGAGGCGGGCGGTGAAGCCTACTTAACGAAGTTTGATGCAGGAATTTTCTACAAGGAAGTCTCAAAAGTCATCAAATCACACGTGAAAACAGCACAATAGGGGTAGAACGATGGAAGATATTCAAGAAATTTTAGAAGATTTTTTGGTTGAAGCGTTCGAACTTATTGAACAACTTGATCAAAACTTAGTGGAGCTTGAGTCCAATCCCGATGATTTGGAACTGCTCAACAGTATTTTTAGGGTCGCACATACGATTAAAGGATCATCATCCTTTTTAAATTTTGACATTTTAACAGGTCTCACACACCACATGGAAGATGTTTTAAATAAAGCACGCCATGGTGATCTGAAACTCACACCTGAGGTTATGGATGTGGTTTTGGAGTCCATTGATTTGATGAAAAGCTTGCTTCATGCGATTCGTGACAGTGGCAATGACACTTCAGCGGGGATTGATATTACCGATATTTGCCGTCGTTTAGACATTATTTCTAATGGTGAACCTGTCGCAAATGTTCTCGTAGCCGCCGCAGAAGTGGATGAGTCTCCAACTCCTACGTATGAAGATGATAACACAGACTACTCCAAACTAAGCGACAAAGAGGTAGAAGACGAAATTGAACGTCTTTTAAAAATGCGTAAAGAAGAAGACCGCAAACGTAAAGAGAATACCAGTGCTGCTAAAGCGGCTGCTGTGCCTACGCCATCGTTTGAGAGTTTGAAAGACAGCGATGAAGAAGTAGCACCAAAAGCGGCTGAACCTGTTGTCGCAAAACGCGCTTCAGCTGAAGCCAATGCACCGGCTCAAAAAGAGTCAGCCAGTACAATGGAGCAAACCATTCGCGTTGAGGTGAAACGACTGGATCACCTAATGAACCTTATTGGTGAGCTTGTTTTGGGTAAAAACAGACTTTTAAAAATTTACGATGACGTGGAAGAGCGCTATGAGGGTGAGAAATTTTTAGAAGAGCTGAACCAAGTGGTTTCATCGATTTCACTTGTCACAACCGATCTTCAAATTGCGGTTATGAAAACCAGAATGCTTCCGATTGCAAAAGTCTTCAACAAATTCCCAAGAATGGTAAGAGACCTCTCTCGTGAACTTGGAAAACAGATCGAACTTGAAATTTCAGGTGAAGAGACCGAGCTTGATAAGTCTATCGTTGAAGAGATTGGCGATCCACTCGTACATATTATTCGTAACTCATGCGATCATGGGATTGAAGATGGTGCGACCAGACGAGCTCAAGGTAAACCAGAAATGGGACTCATTCAGCTAAAAGCGTATAATGAGGGCAATCACATTGTTATTGAGATTACCGATGATGGTAAAGGGCTTGATCCAGATATTTTACGTGCAAAAGCGGTTGAAAAAGGCATGATTACTGAGAGAGAAGCGGACGCTATGAATGATAAAGAGGCGTTTGCATTGATCTTTAGACCATCCCTCTCAACGGCAAAAGTCGTTACGAACGTTTCAGGTCGTGGTGTGGGAATGGACGTTGTTAAAACCAACATCGAAAAACTCAACGGTATCATTGATGTCGACAGCGAAGTCGGTCATGGTACGGTGATTAAACTCAAAATTCCTCTTACTTTAGCGATTATTCAAGCCTTGCTTGTCGGTGCGCAAGAGGAGTACTATGCGATTCCTTTGGCGTCTGTTTTAGAGACGGTTCGTATACCATTGGATGAGATTTATACGATTGAAGGCAAAAATGTTTTAAGACTTCGTGATGAAGTGCTCTCTTTGGTTCGCCTCTCAGACATCTTTGGTGTCAAACAGGTGTATGAAGGTGGCGAACACACCTATGTCGTTGTCATCGGACTTGCAGAGTCCAAACTGGGCGTTGTTGTTGATACCCTTGTTGGGCAAGAAGAGATTGTTATTAAATCTTTGGGTGATTATCTCCAAGGGATTGAAGGCATCGCGGGTGCTACGATTCGAGGCGATGGACGTGTGACGTTGATCGTCGATGTTGCTGCTCTTATGAATCTTGCAAAAGGCATCACGGTTGATATTCGTGCGAGTGCAGAAACCGTTGTGAAGACCAAAACAGTACCAAGCGACTACATCGTTTTAGCAGTCGATGATAGTGCGATGGATCGTAACATCATGAAAAAATCGATGGAGCCTATTGGGGTTAAAGTGCTTGAAGCCAGTAACGGTCAAGAAGCGCTTAACATGCTCAAATCGGCTGAATACAGCATCGATGCGGTTTTGATTGATATTGAGATGCCGCGCATGGATGGATACACGTTAGCGGGCGAGATTCGTAAATACTCGAAGTACAAAAACCTTCCACTCATTGCAGTAACATCTCGTACGTCTAAATCAGACAGACTTAGAGGCGTTGAATCAGGTATGAGTGAATACATCACCAAGCCATACTCTCCCGAATATCTCGAGAGTGTTGTGCGAAAAAATATAAAACTATAAGTGGGGCAAAACGATGAATGATAAACTCAATCAAATTCTTAAAAAACAGCAAGAACAAGTTGATGAGCCGCACAAAAAAGAGGATGATGTTATTCAACTGGTCGGATTTATTATAGGGCAAGAAGAGTACGCGGTGCCCATTTTAAGCATTCAAGAGATCATTAAGCCGATTGAATACACAAGGGTTCCCAGTGTGCCAACGTATATCTTAGGTGTCTTTAACCTTCGCGGAAGCGTCATTCCTTTGATTGATCTTAGAAGTAAGTTCAAAATGGACCCTGCTAAAGTGACGGAAGATACGCGCTACATCGTTATGAAGGGTGTCGATAATACCGCAGGCTTTGTGATTGATCGTCTCACAGAGGCGATTCGTATCAAAAGCAGTCGTATCGGACCACCGCCTGAAACGATTCATGCGGAAAAAGGGATGGTGTACGGCATTGGAATGCGGGATGAAAATATCTTGACGATTCTTAAAGTCGAACAGCTCTTAAAACGCGATTTCTAAACCCTCATAAAGCGCCAAATCAAGCTATTTGGCGCTTTACATGTAAACCTTAATACTTCACCAAATCTGCGACCAATTCAAAGTTATTGGCACTCATCATATGAATCTTTGGATGAATCTTTTTAAGTTCTAAAAAGGCATTTAACGAGAGTTCAAACCCTACTTTTTTCTCTTCTTCTTCACTGATTTTTTTAGCATGTGCTAGTTTGTCCATCCAGATAGAAGGCACATGAATGCCTGGAACGTGCGCGCTCAAAAATTGAGCGGTACGCAGTTTGATAATCGGAAAAAACCCTAAAATGAGTTGCGCTTGGCTCTGCTCTTTGTTGATCTCGGCTTTGGCATCTTTGAGTAAGTCTAAAAGCATTTTCGCATTTTCAACGCTGTAAACAGGTTGGGTGATGATGCCCACCGCGCCATGTTTGATCTTTGTTGCCATCTTTTTCATTAAATTTTTAGGGGTATTGGCATGTGCATTGCACACCGCAAAGGAGTAAATGGGTTTGGGTTGCGTTTTAAACGGTTTTCCCGAGTAGTCAATGCCTGCATTAAAGCACTGAATGATTTCTAACAGAAGCGTACTGTTTCCTTCAAAAACCCCTTTAACGGCGGGTTGATCACTTGCGCTCGCTGGATCTCCCGTAAGGGCGAGAATCGTGCGCAGATCAAATCCATTCGCACCCAAAAGGTCTGATTGTAAGGCGACTTTATTGCGGTCTCGCATGCTCATTGTCGCGATGACGGGTTTATGAAACTGTGTTTGAAGTTTGAGCGCGCCAAAAAGCGCATTGAACTTAAGGCGTGCGAGCGGATTGTCGGTGGTGCTAAAGCCATCCACAATTTTATCCAGTCCAAATGCCGCAATTTTTTCAATAATCGGCTCAAACGTTGGCTCGTGCATCGGGGTTGTCTCAAGCGTCAAGAAGGTGTCATATTTTAACTTTTCGATAAAATTTTCAATCATTGCGTTTATCCATTCGGGTGAACTTTGGCGTATTATAACTTAAACACTGAAAAAGAGGTAATTGTTTTATGTTTTATTGCCTAAGCAAGATACTGCTATAATAAGTGCCTTAAGAATCACAAGGAGCAGTCTGGATGAAGTTGTGTGTGTTTGATTTTGACTCAACGCTGATGGATGGCGAAACCATCGATTTTCTAGCCAAAGCGCATGGAGTCGAAAAAGAGGTTTCAACGATAACTGAAGCTGCGATGCGTGGAGAGCTTGATTTTTTCGAGAGTTTGAGCACACGTGTAGGGCTTTTAAAAGGGATGAACGCCAAAATTGCAGAAGAGATGTGCGCTTGCTTACCTCTGATGAATGGTGCCAAAGAGGCAATCTCTGGACTGAAAGCCAAAGGCTATACGGTAGTCGTTTTTAGCGGAGGTTTTCGCATCGCAACGACACCTGCTAAAGCGATTTTAGGGTTTGATGTGGACTTTGCGAATGTTTTACATGTAAGAGATGGACATCTTAGTGGACTGGTCGGTGGCGACATGATGTTTGGTTTTTCCAAAGGTGATATGCTAAGACGCTTGCAAAATCTTTTACATGTAAGTTATGAAAATACGATTGCCGTGGGTGATGGCGCGAATGACATCTCGATGTTTGAATGTGCGGCGAAGAAAGTAGCCTTTTGCGCCAAACCGATTTTGAAAAATGCCGCTAATATCGTGATCGATGAGAAAGATATGCGTAATCTTCTCCAATTTATTTAAAAGAGTCAAACAATGTATAACAATGAACTGAAATTTTCGTTATGGTGTGATTTTGTGGAGCGAAGCTTCCTTGAGGGTGAATTTGGCGAGTTGATCGCAAACAATGTCATTAATGCGGCAACGAGCAATCCTTCTATTTTCCAAGCCGCGTTTTTAGGTTCACCTGCATATGCGGAAGATAAAGCAAAACTCCAAGGCAAATCCGCCAAAGAGATGTATGAAGCACTGGCGATTAGCGACATTCAACTTGCCGCCAAGAAACTTTTAAACTCGTATAAAAAAGGTGACGATGGCTTTATCAGCATTGAAGTCGATCCTTTCTTGTGCGATGATACGGAAGCGACCGTGGAAGAGGGCAAACGCCTTTTCAAAGCGATCGGTTATCCGAATGTGATGATCAAAGTTCCTGCCACCGAAGCTGGTTTTAGTGCAATGGAAGCGCTTTTGAGCGAAGGCATTAACGTCAATGCTACTCTTGTTTTCTCCGACACTCAAACCAAAGAGTGTCTCAAAGCCTTTGGCAGTGCGAATAAAACGTTAGTCGAAAAAGGGGTTAAAAAACTTCCCCAAGCAGTCATCAGCATCTTTGTGAGTCGTTTTGATCGTAAGCTGGATGCTGAGCTTGCCAAAATTGATTTTGTAACATCACGCGTAGGCATTATGAACGCCATGCGTTGTTATGAGCTCATTCAAAATGCGAAGTTACCCAATGTGAGAACGTTGTTTGCGAGTACAGGCGTTAAAGGCGATAAGCTGAGTCCTGATTATTACATTAAAGAACTTTTCCTCGAAAACTCGATCAATACCGCACCACTTGCAACAATCAAAGCATTCATCGCCTCTTCCAAAGCGTGCAAGCCTATCGAGCTTAGATCCGATTGGATTGAGAACTTTTTTCACTCCGTAGAAGCCAATGGCATCGATATGAACGTTGTATGTGATGAGTTGATGGATGAGGGTTTGCGTGCCTTTAAAGAAGCTTTTGTAGAGATTTTAAACGAACTCAAATAGACAAAGGATGCCCCAATGGCAGCAGTTGAAGTCAATGTAAGCGAACTCACATTTGAGATGACCAAAAAGCTGAAGTTTTACCTCAGCAAGCTGGTTGAACATAAGGGAAGCGATTTACATGTAAAGACAGGAGCGACCATTCGTGGGCGTATTCATGGTGAAATTGTCTCTTTTTCCAAAGAGGCGCTTGGGTACCAAGATGGACTGACGTTGGCAAAAGAGCTTTTACGAAGTCGTTTCCCTGAGTTGGTTGAGAAGAAAAACATTGACTTCACCTTTAAGCTCAACGATGAGTACCGTTTCCGTGTTAATATGTTCTTTCAAGTCGATGGTGTCTCAGCGGTATTTAGAACGATCCCGATGGTGCTTCCTACGATTGAAGCCCTTCATTTGCCTGTCATTTTGAACACACTGTGCGATCTTCCTCGTGGTCTTATTTTAGTCACAGGTCCTACGGGATCGGGTAAAACAACGACACTCGCTTCGATGATCAATCGCATCAATAAGACGCAAAAAAAGCATATTATCACGATTGAAGACCCCGTGGAGTTTATCTACAAAGATGAATCGTGCGTGGTCAATCAGCGTGCCATTGGGCAAGATGCCATCTCCTTTTCCGATGCGCTTCGTGCCGCGCTTCGTGAAGATCCTGATGTCATTTTGGTGGGTGAAATGCGTGATCTTGAGACGATCGAAACGGCGATGCACGCAGCCGAAACCGGTCACTTAGTGCTCTCCACACTGCACACCGTGGATGCGAAAGAGACCGTTGGGCGTATCATTGGTATGTTTCCAGGAAGCGAGCAAAACCGCATCAAGATGTCGTTAGCATCTGTTTTGCAAGGCATTGTTGCGCAACGATTGGTCAAAACAGTCGATAATGGACGAACAGCGGCAGTCGAAATTTTGGTGAAAAATGCCCGTATTGAAGCATTGATTTTAGAAGGTCGTGAGGGCGAAATACCAGACGCACTCAAAGAGGGAAAAGACGTTTACAAAACCCAAACCTTTGATCAAGCCCTTTTAGGATTGTACGCAGAAGGCAGAATCTCACGTGAAGCGGCGATCCAAACCTCGACCAGTCGCAATGACATTACGATGGCACTGGATTTTTACGATGCCGATAAAAGTCAAAAAGAGACACGCAAAGATGAGACGCGTGTGAGCATTAAAGAGCTTCAAGAGATCGATAAAGACATCCTTAGCTTAAAGAAATAGAGACTTTATACAGCTTTTAGGTTTACTCCTGTACAATTAGCACCTTATTTTTTACAAAGGAAAACTATGTTAGAAGGCATCATTAGAGATAGTATCGAAAAAAAGGCTACCAAAGCGCTTCGTAGAGATGGATATCTAATTGCTAATATTTACGGTAAGGGTGAACAAAACATCAATGCTGCATTTAAAGCAAACGAATTCATCAAAGCAGCAAAGAACAAAGAGACTCTTATTTTCCCAGTCAAAGTTGCGGGTAAAGAGTACAATGTTGTGATCCAAGATTACCAAAGAGACCCCGTAAATAGCAATCTTTTACATGTAGATTTGCGTATTGCACTTCCAGGTGTTCTTAGTAAATATTTAGTGCCTGTTATGCTTGAAGGTCTTCCCGTCGGCACAAAAAACAAAGGCGTTTTGATTCAATCAAAAAAACGTTTAACCGTTAAATGTACAGCAGAAAATTTACCAAACAGCTTCGTCATTGACGTCAGTGGACTTGATGTTGGTAATACTGTTCTCGTACGTGATATCCCCGTTCCAGCAAACGTTATCATCATGGATGAGACACGTGTTTCTGTTGCCGGAGTTATTAAAGCGAAGTAACGCTTATTATGACACTGATCGTAGGGCTTGGAAATCCAGACTTACAGTATAAAAATAATCGACACAATGTCGGTTTTATGGTCATCGATGCACTCATCGATGACCAATCTTCATGCGAAAAAATCACCAAAGCCAATTTCAAAGGCGAGCTTTTTAAAGCCACTTCGATGCTTCTTCTTAAACCCACAACCTATATGAATCTCTCTGGCGAAAGTGTTAGAGCCGTTGATGATTACTTCAAACCCGATCACATTATTGTGATTCATGATGATTTAGACCTTCCTTTTGGAACCCTGCGTTTTAAAATCGGAGGCGGTCATGGCGGTCATAATGGGCTAAGATCGATTGATGCACATATTGGTGCTGAGTATATTAGGGTTCGCATTGGCATTGGAAAACCCTTGCATAAAAGCGATGTAGCGAAGTATGTGCTTTCTGATTTTTCAGCGTGTCAGCGAGAATTTTTACCTGAAATTCTTTTACATGTAAAGAAAAGCATTCAAGCCCTCCTCACACAGGATTTAAAAGAAGTTTCGCTACAATACTCCCTTAAACAAACACTGTGCGATGGGGATAAGGTATGAAACTTTTTGAGAAATACATTGTTAAAAATTATCTCAAAAATTTCTTTGTTATTTTCATAGCGCTTGATCTTTTTTATGTTGGTGTTGATCTGCTCACCAATTATAATAATATTCCCGATTCTGCCAATTTACAGCTACTCTACGCGATTTTTCAAGGGATGAATGCGGTCAATTATGTGTTGCCACTCTCCATTGTTTTTGGCATGGTTGTGACCTATTTTGGCATGATCAAATCCAATGAGCTCATTTGTATGTACGCTTCAAGTATCTCAAAACGCTCTTTGGTCAGACCTTTTTTTCTGACGGCTTTAGTTTTAACACTGGGCTATATCGGGCTTAATTGTACTGAGTTTGCCTATGCGTACGAGTACAGTGCCAATCTTAAAAAATACAACCGCATCTCCACCAGTTCCGAAGATCTTTTTTTAAAACACGATAACCAGTATGTCTATTTTAAACGGCTTGATCCTCTTAAACAAGTCGCATACGATGTCACTATTTTTGAAGTGGAAAGTGTGGATCTTACCAAGATTATTCGCGCTTCCGTTGCTTCGTTTATTAAAAATCATTGGGTCTTAGAAAATGTCAGTATCATTCATAAACCACATGTCAGCTCGCTGGATGATACGGGATACCGCACGGAAAGTGTTCCAACACTCAAAACGATGGAAAATTTTAAACCGAAGATCATGGACAATGTGTATCAGAGCGAATACGCGCTCTCCATTATAGACGGAATCGATGCGCTGCTCTTTTTTGAAACCCAAGGGGTGAATACCCATAAGATCAAAGCGACACTTTTTTATCAACTTTTTTTCCCGCTTTTTGCCCCTTTCTTAATTGTTATTTTGTACTATAAAGCACCCGTTATGGGGCGTTATTTTAATATGGCACTGATTGCTTCTTCGTTTGCTTTTATCACCCTTGTGGTGTGGAGCGGACTCTTTTTGCTTAGCCGTTTGGCAGCCAATGGCGTTATTTTTGCTGAGATTGCTATTTTACTTCCAATTATTCTGCTCTTTTTTACAGCATTACATTTTTACGCGAAACGCTAAATTGGGCTCTATTTAATCATTTTTTGTTGAACTTTTTGATAGAATAGAAAATTATTGTTATCTCTGATAAGGTTCAAAATGACGAAATTCCAAGCTTTGGCACAAAAATATGGCACCCCTTTATACGTGTATGATTTTGATACGATCGACACAAAATTTTCTGCTCTAAAAGAAGTTTTTAAAGCACGCAAATCACTGATCTGTTTTGCCGTAAAATCAAACTCCAATCTCTCTGTTTTAAAACACATGGCACACCTAGGTGCTGGATGCGATTGCGTCTCCATTGGCGAAGTGAAACGCGCTTTAGTGGCAGGAATCCCAAAATACAAAATTATTTTTAGCGGTGTCGGCAAACGGGATGAAGAGATTGAAGAAGCCCTTCAAAACGATATTTTGATGATCAACCTTGAGAGTGAAGAGGAGATGAATCGCGTTGAGATGATTGCCTCAAAACTAGGCGTGATTGCACGCATCAGCATTCGTGTTAATCCCAATATCGATGCACAAACCCATCCGTATATCTCAACGGGTCTTCATGAAAATAAATTTGGCGTGGATTTGGACAGTGCCAAACGCATGTACATTCATGCCAAAAATAGCGCTTCACTTGATCCTGTGGGCATCCATTTTCATATTGGAAGTCAGATAACCGAAGTGGAGCCTTTTAGAGAAGCGGCACTGGTGTTGGCGAATTTATTACGAAATTTAAAAGCGCTCAAAATAGAGATTAAATTTTTTGATGTGGGTGGTGGCATTGGTATTCAGTACAAAGATGAAACAACTGTTGATCTTTATGCTTACGCTCAATCAATTTTTGCAGCCCTTACCGGTCTTGATGTCACACTTGTGTGCGAACCAGGGCGCTATTTGGTAGGCGATTGTGGCTTCTTTTTAACGCGCGTGCTGTATGAAAAAAACAATGGTTTTAAACGCTTTGTGATCGTTGATGGTGCTATGAATGATCTGATTCGTCCAAGCCTGTATCAAGCGTATCATGCCATTGATGTTGAAGGCAAAGAAGATCACGCAACAAGTGTGTGTGATGTCGTTGGGCCTATTTGTGAAAGTGGTGACTTTTTTGCGAAAAATATTGCATTACCTGCCCTTGAGCACGATGATCTTCTGATCGTTAAAAGCGCAGGAGCCTACGGCTTTACGATGAGTAGCAATTACAACACACGTACGCGCGTCGCCGAAGTTGCACTTGAAAAGGGCGAAGATCGTTTGATTCGCCAGCGTGAAAGCTTTGAAGATGTGATTGCATTAGAGCGAGCATATCTGTGAGTTATTCCATAGGAAAGGCACATCATGCAAGTAATCGATAAATTTCGAAAAGAGATTGATCTGATTGACAATGAGATCTTAAAACTGCTCAATGAACGTATGGAAAAGGTCAAAGAGATTGGACGTGCCAAACAAACCAGTGGAACAGCAATTTACCGACCAGAACGTGAAAAAGAGATCTTAGATCGCCTCAAAGCGCTCAATAACGGTGCGCTGAACACAAAAGCGATTGACGCAATTTTTTTAGAAGTCTTTGCCGTAAGCCGCAATCTAGAATTTCCTGAGAAAATCGCATTTATGGGACCAGAAGGCAGTTACACGCATCAAGCCGCAGAGAGTCGTTTTGGCGCGATGGGCAGTTATATTGAAGTCAGTTCCATCGAAGCGGTGTTTCATGTCTTGGAAAATGGTGAAGCAAAATACGGCGTAGTTCCTGTGGAAAATAACACCGCAGGTGCCGTGGGTACGACACTGGATTGTTTAGGAAAATTTAGCTCAAAAATTGTGGCCGAACTTTACATGGACATCCACCACTCTTTTGCTACGGTGTGTGAGGACATTAAAAAAGTGAAACGCATCTACTCACATCCGCAGGGTTATAACCAATGTCGAAGATTTCTGGAAGAGCATATGCTCTTAGGTGTGGAGTTTATTCCCACCAAATCAACGGCAGAAGCGGCGAAAAAAGCAAGCGAAGATCATGATGCTGCGGCGATTTGTTCCCACATTGCTGCTAAATTGTCGAACGTGCCCATTTTGTTTGAAAAAATTGAAGACAATATGGCAAACCAAACACGCTTCTTGATTTTGAGTGATTTTAAAAACAAAAAAGGGGTGCATAATAAAACCTCCATTTTGGCGAAAACTGATGATAAACCTGGCGGACTTGTGGAGTTTTTGCAAACCTTCCAAGATCAAAAAGTGAATCTTACGAAGATTGAGTCGCGCCCAACGAAAGAAAAAGGGTTCCAATCCATTTTTTACATGGATTTTGAGGGACACATTGATGATGAAAATGTCCAAAAAGTGATCGATGAAAATAGAGACAGATACGATATTAAATGGCTTGGAAGCTATATTTGTGGAGGATGAGGAATGCAATTTAACGGTGTTTTAGCAAATTTAAAAACGTACGAAGCGGGCAAGCCGATTGAGCTTGTGGTACGTGAGTATGGCATTGAAGCCAAAGATGTGATTAAACTAGCAAGCAATGAAAACCCAAGAGGGTGTAGCCCAAAAGTGATTGAAGCGGTACGCGCAGAAGCGGTTCATATGAACCGTTATCCCGATGACAGTATGTATGAACTCAAAGAGTCTTTGGCGAAAAAATACCATGTTGAAGATAAAAACATTATCATAGGCTCAGGCAGTGATCAAGTGATTGAGATTGCGATTCACGCGAAAGCCAATGCGAATACGAAAGTGTTAATGGCCGGTATTACCTTTGCCATGTATGAAATTTATGCGCTTCAAACAGGTGCAAAAGTACTTAGAACACCTTCTGCTCAGCACAATTTGAAAGAGATGCTTGAAATTTATAAAGCGAATAAAGATATTTCGATCATTATGCTTTGTATCCCAAATAATCCTTTAGGCGAGTGTTTGGATGCTAAAGATGTTTATGCTTTTTTAGATCAAATTGACAAAGAGACATTGGTGGTGGTTGACGCCGCTTATTTGGAGTATGCACGCTTTAAAGATCCTGTAAAAAATATTGATGCCCAAGAGCTAATAACCAAATATCCTAATGCCATTTACACAGGCACGTTCTCAAAAGCGTATGGACTGGGCGGTATGCGTTGTGGTTATGGCATTGCACAGCCTGAGATCATTCAAACGTTTTTGAAACTTCGAGCACCGTTTAACATCACCAATCTCACACTTAAAGCGGCGATTGTAGCGCTGAGTGATGAAGCGTTCATGGATGCTTCGGTTAAGGAAAATTTTGAGCAGATGAGCGCGTATGAAGCATTTGCAAAAGAGCTTGGATTTAAAGTGATTGAGAGTTATACCAACTTTATCGTTTTAGAGTTTGACGCAAGTAAAAACTCTGGCGCAATTGCGCAAAAGTTGATGGAAAAGGGTATAATCGTTAGAAATTTAGGATCGTATGGTATGAATGCTATTCGTGTCACTATCGGAACACCAGAGCAAAACGCACGCTTTTTTGAACTCTTTAAAACAATTTACATGTAAGAGAAAGACACCATGGAGCTTAGAACACTTTTAAACCAAATAGCAACACTTATACAAAACTTGACCTTACGCCAAAGGATTGTTGCCGCCGTATCGATTGTTGTCTTGATTGGTTTTTTAGTGTTTCTGACGCTTTATAAAAATTCCACGTCTGCCAAAGGAAATGGCTACAGTGTTTTGTTTGAAAATACAACCGCAGGTGATTCTGCGCTGATTATTCAACAGCTTGAAAAAGAGAAAGTTCCTTATAAAGTGCTCAATGAAGGCACCATCGCAGTTCCGAGTGATGTCGTTCATAAGCAGCGTATTGCGATTGCAGCCCTTGGCATTCCCAAAAACAGCAAAGTAGGTTTTGAGATTTTTGATAAAACCGAGTTTGGTGCGACCGATTTTGAACAAAAAATTAAATACATTCGCGCCCTTGAGGGTGAACTTGCGCGCACGATTGAAAGCCTTGGCCCCATTGCCAATGCAAGTGTGCATATCGCGATTCCGAAAGAGACCGTTTTTGCGCAAAAACAGGCGGCTCCAACGGCTTCCATTGTTTTAAATATTCGCCCTAGCATGAACCTTTCCATCAAACAGATTATCGGCATTAAAAATCTCGTTGCAGCGTCTGTTTCTAACCTCAATGCTGAGAATGTCTCTGTTGTCAATCAAGACGGTGAGCCTTTGGGTGACGAGCAGAGCAACATCTTCCAAGGCGAGCTCGTTAAAAGTCAAATGCGTTATAAAAAAGAGTTTGAGCACAATGTTGAGCAAAAAATTATCAATGTCTTAGCCCCTGTGATTGGTGGTGTCGATAAAGTAAATGCCAAAGTAACGATTGATTTTGACTTTTCACAGCAAGATTATGTGAGTGAAACGTATGATCCAAACTCAGTCCCTAGAAGTGAGCAGAGTGTTGAAGAGAAGCGCGAAGGAAAAGAGCCTCAAGATGTGGGTGGCGTTCCAGGTGCTATCAGCAACATAGGGCCTGTTCAGGGACTCGAAAATGGTAAAAAAAGTGAAACCTATCAAAAAAGTTCAACCACGACCAATTATGAAATTTCTAAAAAAGTGGTCAATTCCAAAGATGAATTTGCGAAAATTAAGCGCTTAACAGCAGCCGTGGTCGTGGATGGCGTTTATAAATACGGTGTGGACAGTGAAGGTAAGAAAAAGAGTGAGTTAGAGTATTTTTCACTTTCCAAAGAGCAGATGGACGCCATTCGTGATGTGGTGCGCCAAACGGTTGGATTCAATCAAACAAGAGGGGATGAAGTCACGGTCAGTAACTTTGAATTCAAGCCACTCTCCAGTGATGGAACCCGTGCTCCAACTAAAGACATGATGGATAAAGTCTCTAACTACGTAGGGCCATTGGTTCCACTGGTTAAATACCTGATCGTAGGTATCTTGCTCTTTATCTTCTATAAAAAAGTCATCATACCGTTTAGCCAAAAAATGGTGGAGACGAAATTGGATGACTTTGAAGATGAGGTCGAACCGGTTACTGCCCATGAAGAAGAGGGTGCCGAAGATACCTTGGAGAAATTCAGACAAGCGCGTAAAAAAGTGGAAGATCAACTTGGCATTGGTCAAGATTTTAACGAAGAAGCGCTTAAATACGATGTTTTACTTGAAAAGCTTAAACATGTTGCTGAGCAAAAAGGTGAAGAATTTGCTTCGCTTTTACAGTCTATGATTCGCAATGAAGGCGACTACGATAGTAGCAGAAACAGTTCTAAGGATATTGGATAATGAAACTAACAGAAGAGCAAAAAACCCTCTATAACGAACTTTCCATGTCTGAAAAAGCGGCCATTTTGATGATCCAACTGGGTGAAGATTCAACCGCTAACCTTTTTTCACATATGGAGATAGACGTTGTCACAGATATTTCAAAATTTATTGCAACGGCAAAAAATATTGATAAATCGGTTGCCAATGCTGTTTTAGAAGAATTTTATGTTATTTTACAATCAAACCAGTACATCCGAAGTGGTGGTATGGAGTATGCGAAAGAGATTTTATACCGTACCTTTGGAGCGGAGGGTGCTCAAAAAATTCTTGATAAACTCTCTAAATCAATGGAAAATTCTCAAAGTTTTGGTTATCTCTCTCAAATTAAGCCTCAACAATTGGGTGATTTTATTATGAATGAGCATCCTCAAACGGTAGCGCTTATTTTGGCACATATGGATCCAACGAGTGCGGCTGAAACACTCTCGTTTTTCCCTGATCAGTTGAGAAGTGAAGTAACGATTAGAATGGCAAACTTAGGCGAGATTTCACCTTCTGTTGTTAAAAGAGTTTCGGCTGTTTTAGAGAATAAACTCGAATCCTTGACTTCGTATAAAGTTGAAGTGGGTGGGCCTCGTGCGGTGGCTGAAATCCTCAACCGTTTGGGTCAAAAAGCGTCCAAAACAACGATTGCCTACATTGAACAAGCCGATGAAAAACTCGCTTCTATTATCAAAGATATGATGTTTACATTTGAAGATATTATGAAACTTGATGGCAATGCTGTGCGTGAAATCCTTAAAGTTGCCGATAAACGTGATTTAATGGTAGCGCTGAAAGGCTCAGCCGATGATCTTAAGCGAAAGTTCTTTGATAATATGTCACAACGTGCTCAAGAAGCGTTTGTCGAGGAGATGAACTTTTTAGGGGCTGTTCGTGTTAAAGATGTCGAAGAGTCTCAACGAAAGATTGTTGAAGAGGTGCAAAAACTTTCAGAGCAGGGCATTCTCCAAATCGGCGAAGCCGAAGAGATGATAGGTTAAGATCGTGACAGAAAATATTATTGATAAAGAAAAAGTAGACGATCACTCTGTTAAACCGTATCGGTTTAAGGTTCTAGGCTCCAACGTAGCAGATGGCGCAACACCTTTACATGTAAACGAAGAGTACATCACTGAGAACGCTTTTGCTAGCGAATCAAAGCATGTTCCTGATGAAATCGTTAACATTGCCCGCATTGAAGAGGGAACCCAAAATCAGTTTATTGAAGAGCTGCTCAAAAAAACCGATGAGCTGACAACCAATGTGGTGAAACTTCAAATTCAGATTGAAAAACAAGAACAAGACTTTAATAGACTTCTTTCATAACCCCCAAAAGGTCTAAAAATTGCTTTAAAGGGTGATGAAAACATATGAACGATTAAAACAGATAAGACCAGCGGAATTTAAACGGTTGGTAGGTGTAAAAAAAGAGACTTTTGAGGTGATGCTAGAAGTCTATAGTGAGTATCATGAGAAGAAGAAACAACAAGGTGGAAGACCAAATCGTCTTTTGCCAGAAACGCAACTTTTGTTGATGTTGGAATACTATAGAGAATATCGTAGTTTGGCACATATGGCATTTGATTATGAGATTAGTGAACCAACAGCATCAAGGATTATAAAAGAGGTAGAAACGGTACTGATACATTCAGGGAAGTTTTCATTACCTGGTAAAAAAGCATTGCATCAAGAGGGAGGAATTGAACTTGAATATATTGTCATTGATGCGACTGAATGCCCAGTGCAACGCCCAAAAAAAGACAATGGCGTTGCTACAGTGGGAAGAAAAAGCGTCATACTGCCAAAGGACAAATTGTGATTGATGTGAATTGTCGTATCATTTGTACCGCAATCAGTACACGCACAATGCATGATTTCAAACTCTTTAAAACATCTCGGTTACCTATCAAAAAAGAGACAAAAGTATCTGTAGACACGGGTTATCTTGGTATAACATCTTTGCATCCTAATACGGATATTCCAAAGAAAAAAAGCAAGCTACATCCACTTAGTATGGAGGATAAAATTATCAATAAAGCAAAAGCATCCCTACGCATTGTCGTTGAACATATTAATGCAAAAATAAAGACTTTTAAAATGCTTGGAGAAAAGTATCGTAACCGCAGAAAACGATTTGGATTACGCTTTAATTTGATCTGTGCTTTGATTAATTTTGATCGTGGTTTTAGGATTATTTGATGGGTTATGAAAGAAGTCTAATAATAGACTCACAGAAGAGCTGACCAGAGAGCGTGAAAATGCCTATGCTCAAGGGTACCAAAAAGCCAAAGATGAGCTTGAAGATGTGGCAGCCGAGATGAAATCGCGCTATTTAAAATCGATTGGGCATTTGGATACGCTTTATAAAAGCATCGAAGAGAGATTGGCTAAACTAGAAACCGATATGAGTGTGACGGCTTTTGAGATCGCCAAAGAGGTGATTAAAAAAGAGGTGAGTGTCTCAAGTTCAAAAATTGCCGCATCGCTTTCAAAAGCCTTATTGCAAGAGGTTAAAGATGCAATTAAAATTGAACTGAGGGTCAACCCTAAAGATTTAGAGGCACTTAAAGAGCTTTACGCAGAAGATGAAAAAATCAAGGTAACGTCTGATGACGCGATTACCTTAGGTGGCGTTGTCATTCTTAGCGACGTGGGAAACCTCGACGGCAATTTGGCGATGCGTTTAGAAAAAGTAAAATATTTACTACAAGAAAATTAAAAAGTACTGGAAGAGATGAAAACATTACGAGAATACTCCATTGAAGAATTGAACGAATATTGTGAGCAAATTAGGCAAAAAATTATTCAGACCGTCAGTAAAAATGGTGGGCATCTGAGCAGCAATGTAGGTGCTGTGGAGCTGATTGTTGCCATGCACTATGTCTTTGATGTGAAGAATGATCCTTTTATTTTCGATGTAAGTCATCAAGCCTATACCCATAAACTGCTCACCGATCGTTGGGATCGTTTTGATACGCTTAGGGAGCTTGATGGCATCAGTGGCTACACAAGACCTGATGAATCACCGTGCGACTACTTTGTTGCAGGGCATAGTTCTACGTCTATTTCACTTGCTGTGGGTGCTGCAAAAGCGATAGCGCTCAAAGGGGAGCAATACAAACGTGTACCCATTGCGTTGATTGGAGATGGCTCACTCAGTGCGGGGATGGTGTATGAAGCACTCAATGAACTAGGCGATCGCCGTTACCCTGTTGTCATTTTACTTAACGATAATAAAATGAGTATTTCAAAGCCCATTGGTGCCATCAGTAAGTTTCTATCCAGCGCGATGGCGGGTGGATTTTACCAAAGAATTAAAAAAACAACCGAGCAGATTTTGCAATACTTGCCAGAGAGTGCTACGTACATGGCGAAAAAGTTTGAAGAGAGTTTTAAACTGATTACCCCGGGTATTTTATTTGAAGAGTTAGGTATTGATTATATTGGGCCGATTGATGGTCATGATGTCGAAAGTCTGATTCGTGCATTGCAATCCGCACGAAGTCTTAAAAAACCTGTGATCGTTCATGCTCAAACCCTCAAAGGCAAAGGCTATGAGATGGCGGAGGGATACTACGAGAAATGGCATGGCGTAGGTCCTTTTGATGTTGCCAGTGGCGAAGCGATCAAACAAGGGCTGAGCAAAAATGCAACCACGATGTACTCTGAAGCATTGATGCAATTGGCTAAAACGCACGACAATGTCGTAGGTGTCACCGCAGCCATGCCCAGCGGCACAGGATTAACGCCTTTAATTCAAGCCTATCCAAATCGTTTTTGGGATGTGGCGATTGCTGAACAACATGCCGTAACGTCGATGTGTGCAATGGCGAAAGAGGGTTTTAAACCCTATATCACGATCTACTCCACCTTTTTGCAACGAGCGTATGATCAAGTGATCCATGATGCCTGTATTATGAATTTGGATGTTGTTTTTGCAATTGATCGTGCGGGCATTGTGGGGGAAGATGGCGAGACACACCAAGGGGCATTTGATATTTCTTACTTAAGTGCAGTTCCTCATATGACTTTAATGGCGCCACGTGATGAACGAAGCATGCACGCAGCGATTCACTATTCTTACCTCCACAAAGGTCCATTAGCCATTCGTTATCCAAGAGGATCATTTTTAGAATCAGATGCTTTTGAATCCGTGCCGTTTGAGTATGGAAAAGCGCAACTGCTCCAACAAGGGCAAAGTAGCATTCTTCTTTTAGGGTATGGTGCAGGGGTCGGAAAAGCCGTTGCAACTGCAAAATTATTGGCTGAGAAAGGTATTGAAGCAGCAATTGTCGATTTGCGATTTGTTAAACCTTTGGATGAGCCACTGCTGATCTCTTTAGCGCAAGAGTATGATCAGTGGTATGTCTTTAGTGACAGTGCAAAAATTGGTGGTGTTGGCTCATTACTGATGGCATTGAAAGAGAAATATGCTTTACATGTAAAGATTAAAACCTTTGAATATGAAGATGCTTTTATCACACATGGTGCGACACATTTGATTGAAAAAAAATTGGGCATTAGTATCGAACAGTTATCCGAAGCCATTTTAAAGGAACTCTATTAGAGTTCTTGCAGAACTTTTTACACGTCTTTAAAGCAAAGCTCCAAAGACTACGTTAACACTGGGTTTTGCTCGGCGCAATACCCACGAACCTCTGGTGCTTTTTCTTCTTTCAAAACGCATTTTGAAAGAAGTATATTAATTAATAAAAACTATTAGTTAGTTTTTTTTCAGGAAGATTGATCTAATTTATGGAATCATTCAGAAAATAGTAATAGGAAAGGGGTCTATGATGAATGATTTTATCACTCTTCTCAAAACCAAAGAGCTTAAAGCAACACCCCAAAGAATATCGGTTCTTAAAGAGTTAGGTAAAAAGATGCATCCAACGATTGATGATCTTTATGAGGCACTTAGAAAAGAGAATCCATCGATGTCTTTGGCAACGGTTTATAAAAACCTTGCAACACTGAAAGAAAAAGGTGTGGTGATTGAAGTCAATACCGCTGAGGGGAAAATGCGCTATGACATCTACTCAAAGCCACATATTCATATTATTTGTAAACAGTGTGGAGCGATTGAAGATGTGGATTATGACCAAAATTTGTTTGAATATCAAACAGCGTTAGAGCAGGCTAAGAGCGTTAAAATTGATCGAATGGATGTGATTGCTAGTGTTGAGTCATGTTCTGTGTGTCACAAGAGGTCATAAAAAAGAGTACGCTAAGAGAGTTCATCTCTCTTAGCGAAGATGATTATAGTTTTTCTGAGTTATGCGCTAGATAATCAGCAACACCTTCTGTGCTTGCTGTCATACCTTTATCGCCTTTTTGCCAACCTGCTGGGCACACTTCACCGTATTCATTTGTAAAGAGCATCGTATCGATCATTCTGAGCATCTCATCAATGTTTCTTCCAAGAGGTAAATCGTTGATTACAGCATGTCTTACCGTGCCGTCTTTGTCGATCAAGAATGAACCACGAAGTGCAACACCCTCTTTGAAAAGAACGTCGTAATCACGAGAAATTTGTTTGGTAATATCAGCAACCAATGGGAATCTTACTTGCCCAATTCCACCTTGATTGACAGGAGTGTTTTTCCATGCAAAGTGTGAAAATTGTGAGTCAATTGAGACACCAACAACATTAATGCCACGGTTTTTGAACTCTTCAAGTCTTTTATCAAAGGCAATGATTTCAGATGGACATACAAAAGTGAAATCGAGTGGATAGAAGAACAAAACAGTTCCTTTTGATCCAAAGTTTTCGTACAGATTGAAATTATCGACAATTTGATTGTCACCTAGAACGGCAGTTGCTGTAAAATCAGGAGCTTTATTGGTTACTAACATAGGTATCCTTTAATTGAGAATTTTTATTGGTACAGAAATTATACAATTAAATATAAAAAACTCTTTTAATCAATAAGACTAATTTTATCCAATAAGTTTTAACCCAAATTTAGGTTCTAAATTCTTCAAGCTTATGGTTGAGGTTTTCCGTCATTTTGCTCAGGTGTTCTGCTGCTCCTGCTATCTCTTCAACGCTACGGCTATTCTCCGTTGAAATTTTATTGATTTCGCCTATCTTGGTGATAATAGCATCAATTTCAGTACCCGTTTGAAGATAGTTATCAACGGTATTTTCAGTTGTTTTTGTCACAGCATCAATAATCGTAAAGCTCTCTTGCAGACGATTTTCAACCTCTTGAGCGCTGATGGCGAGCTCCTCAATTTTGTGAGAGTTGTGGCTCATCTGCTCACTGGAGTTAACGATGGATTGAACAATAACATTAATCGTTGCATTGATTTCAATAAGGCTTTTTTGAGTGCGTTCCGCTAGTTTTCGTACTTCATCGGCAACAACAGCAAAACCACGTCCATGCTCTCCTGCGCGCGCAGCTTCAATGGCGGCATTTAAGGCAAGGAGATTGGTCTGATCCGCAATGTCACTGATGACGGTTAAAACACTTCTGACTTGTTCCGCATCGGTGCTAAGTTGGCTTAATTTTTGAGCCAGCTCAATTTCGGTGACAGAACTTTTTTGTATCTCATCAGTGAGCGCAACAACGGCATTACTGGCTGAGTAGAGTGAACGGTTGGCTTTAATCATCTCTTCTTTACTGCTCTTAGCTTGCTCGATGGAGCCTAACATATTACCACGCACTTGATTGGCTTGTTTGGTGGTATCAAAGACAATGGTGGTTGATTGTTCAACCAATTTTTCAACTTGCAATGAGGTGGTTGAGAGTTCATGAGAGATAGACGAATTCTCGCTAGAGAGCGATTTTGCATTGCAGATGAGCACACGCACTTTTTCAATAAAATGGTTGATTTGCTCACTCGCTTGTGCGATTTCATCACTGCCTTTAATCTGCAGTTTTCGGGTAAGATCGCCATCCCCACTGGAGAGCTCTTTGGCTTTTTCGATCAGGTTATTAAGCGGTTTGGTAATAATCTGATTGATAATAATCCAAATAACAAGCACAATGGCTAAAGTAAGAATTAAAGAGGTAATAATAAGTATATCTCGTAGTTTGTCGTTTGCTTCTTGAAAATCTTTTTCATTGGCTTTGGCGACTAAAACCCAATTCCACTTATTAAAGGCTTGAAAACTTAGGATCTTCTCTTCACCTTCTTCAATAATATGCAACATTCCATTTTTTTGCGCAAGCATTTTTTTATCAAGTTCTGAAATAATTTTCGCTCCATCGCTTTTGGGGTGAATATCATACGACTCACTTTTGGTATTCATCGCATAAAAATAGCCATGTTCTCCAATTTTCATCGTATTGATCTGTTCTTCAAGTGCTTTGAGCCCTTCAGTAAAATTGTAACCAATAAATAAAATGCCTAAAATTTTATCGTCTTCAATAATAGGAGCGTAAACGGTAATATAATCTTGACCAAAAAGCCGTGCACTACCAACATATTTTTGTTTTTTCATAATGGGTTCATACGCAGGACTGTTTTTACCTAAATAAGTTCCCATGGCACGTGAGCCGTCCTCTTTTTTCAACGAGGTAGAGATACGAATAAAATCATCCCCATTCAATACAAAAATAGTTGCAATCGCTCCTGTAATCTCTTTAAAAGCTTCCACTTTTGCAAAATTGTTATTAAGTGTGTAGCCGCCTGCCGCGATCAGAGGCGTATCAACACCATTGACTTTAATCTTCTCGTTGGCATCGACATGAAAAGAGCCAAAGCCCGCTTCAAAAATACTAAAAAGTTTCACGGCCGTATCTTCAAGAGCACTGTTATAAACTTGAACAGTTTGTTGTAAATCTGCAATATTTGAATGAATTTTTTGCTCAGTTTCTTGCTTAATATAGCCACTCAGATAAAAATTGATGTAAAAAATAAATGAAAAAATAGAGATAGAAACAATGAATACTTGTAAAATTGTCACTTTTTTTGCTATTGAGTTCATCTAATACGCCTCCGCTTAAACTAAAATCTAATTGAATGATAGTATTCAAATAATCCTTTTAAGATCGTTAAGGGGAAATAGAAAAAACGTCAATGAGTGTTTACCTTCTTTTGGTTTGAGGTGTTTGGATTACAAACAATTTTAATATCAATTTTAATTTAGTTTCGATATAGTTTTTTGCTAGTAAAAACTGAACTAAGGAGAAATTATGGCAGTAAAAATTACTGATATTTGTATCGCATGTGGTGCCTGTATCGATGAGTGCCCTGTTGAAGCAATTGTAGACGATAGTGACAACCCAACAGGTGCAGATATTTATTATGTATATGCTGACAAATGTGTAGAGTGTGTCGGACATCATGATGCCCCTGCATGTGCAGAAGCGTGTCCAACAGAAGGCTGTATCGTATGGGATGCTCCTTATCCTGGTCAGCCAAGTCGTGATGAAATCGGCGCAGATTTGAGAAAAGGCACAACGCCTTGTGCTGAGTAAAAACAGTAAAAACTAAAGAGGATTTTTCCTCTTTAGTTTTACATGTAAGATATTTTAGCGTCTCTTTATTGATATTAAAAAAAAATTCTGCTATACTCCCACGTTCTAATTCCCTACAAAGTTATGAAATTCAATTATATATAGGAGAGAATTGTGGAGAGCACATTATCTATTATTAAACCAGATGCAGTAGCAAAAAACGTTATTGGTAAAATTGTTGACAGATTTGAATCAAATGGGTTAAAAATTGCAGCGATGAAAAAAGTACAACTCAGCCAAGCGGATGCAGAGGCTTTTTACGCTGTTCATGCAAGCAGACCATTTTTTGGCGAATTGGTTTCATTTATGATTAGTGGTCCTGTTGTGATTATGGTTTTAGAAGGCGAAAATGCCGTTCTTAAAAACCGTGATCTTATGGGTGCAACCAATCCTAAAGAGGCAGCTAAAGGTACGATTAGAGCTGATTTTGCCGATAGTATTGATGCAAATGCAGTTCATGGTAGTGATAGCTTAGAGAATGCAAAAATCGAAATTGATTTCTTTTTTGCACGAAGAGAAATTCTTTAATTTCAATGCAGATCGAATTCAAAAAAATTCCCACAACTGGGATTCATTTTGAAACATCTTTAGGTGAAATTAGATTTTTTGGAGAAGCGTTAAAGACAAGTAAGACAATGGTAAAATGCACAGGTACAATGGAAGGAACCCTTCTTCATGTGTGTGATCGATGCGCTGAAAGTTTTAAGCTGATGGTCAATGAAAGTGTTGAAGTCTTTGCTTGTGAGGGTCTTTATGAAGATACTGAGGGTGAAGGGCTTTTAAATATAATAGAATTTTTTGACGGTTCGATTGATGTGGATTCAATGCTTCAAAGTGAGATCGAAGCCTTCAAAAGCGATTACCACTACTGTGGACAATGTGAACAACTAAAAGGAGAATAAAATGGCAGTACCTAAGAGACGCGTGAGTAAAACCAGAGGCGCGAAAAGAAGAACACACTATAAAGTAACCCTTCCTATGCCTGTTAAAGACACTGATGGAACATGGAAAATGCCTCATAGAGTGAACAAAACGACAGGCGAATATAAAAACTAAATGCTAACCATAGCAATTGACGCAATGGGCGGGGATTTCGGTCCTGCCCCCATTGTTGAAGGAACGCTTCACGCATTACGAGAACGTGAGTTTAAAGCACTTCTTGTTGGGGAAGTCGCTCTTTTAAGATCCCTTACCCCTCATGAATATTTAGACAGAATCTCATTTGTTGAAGCAACCGATATTCTTGATATGCACGAAGCCGCTACCAATGCCCTTAAACGCAAAGAGACCTCTATCTATAAAGCCGTTGATTTGGTCAAAGATAAAGTAGCGGACGCCGTTGTTTCCATGGGACATAGCGGGGCAACGATGAGTTTGGCAACATTGCGTATTGGAAGGCTTAAAGGCGTTTTACGTCCTGCTATTGCAACCATTATGCCAACGGCTGTTCCTGGCAGATTGAGTTTAGTATTGGATGTGGGTGCTAATGTGGATTGTAAAGCAGAACATTTAGCACAATTTGCGGTCATGGGTGAAGCCTATGCCAAAGATATTTTAAAAATTGCTAAGCCTAAAGTTGGCTTACTCTCTAATGGTGAAGAGGAGAGTAAAGGTAATGAAATTACAAAAGAGACATTTTTAACACTCAAAAAATTTGAGAGTTTTGTCGGTAATGTCGAAGGTAATAATATTTTTGACGGCTCTGTTGATGTGATCGTTTGTGATGGCTTTGTTGGTAATATTTTGCTTAAAGCCAGTGAAGGTGTTGCCGATTCGATTACCAAGATTATCAAGCAAAATGTAAGGCGCTCTCCTTTAGCCATTGCTGGGGCGGTACTGATGCGCAAAGTATTTAAAGTGCTTAAAAAGCAAGTTGATTATGCCGAGTACGGTGGAGCACCACTGATTGGCATCAATGGCTGTGCGATTATTGGGCATGGAAAAAGTAACTCTAAAGCGGTCAAAAATGCTATTTTTCAAGCGATCAATTTTTCGAGTTCCAGTATCAACGCTGATATTGAGCAAAAAATAGCGCTACTAGAGCAATAAAGGATAAACGTGTACGCATCTTTAAAATCCATTGGAGGTTATGCTCCTTCTCGCATCCTCAGTAATACCGATCTTGAAAAAATGGTTGAAACGAGTGATGAGTGGATTGAGAAGCGTACAGGAATTAAAGAAAGACGTATTGCCGCGGACGATGAGGCGACAAGCGATTTGGGTGTTAAAGCAGCCCTTCTTGCCATTTCGCGTGCGGGGATAGCTAAAGAAGAGATTGATCTTATCATCTGTGCGACACTTTCACCTGATTATCTGTGTATGCCCTCCACCGCGTGTGTAATCGCTGGCAAGCTTGGCATTAATGATGTCATGGCATTTGACATCAGCGCTGCTTGCAGTGGGTTTGTCTACATGCTTTCCATGGCAAAAGCTTTCATTGAATCAGGCATGAAAAAAAATATTTTGCTTATTGGTGCCGAAAAAATTAGTAGCATGATTGATTATACCGACCGAGGAACCTGTATTCTTTTTGGTGATGGTGCCGGTGCTGCGATTATTGGTGCGACTGAAAATAAAAACGAAGCTATTTTAGATATTCACGCATCCGCTGATGGACGTTATGGTGATCTTCTTATCACGCCAGGGTGTGGCTCAAAATATCCATGTTCTCAAGAGACACTGGATAACAAACTCAATTACATCAAAATGCAAGGCAATGAAGTTTACAAAGTGGCGGTTAAAACCCTTACCAACGATGTGATTGATATTTTAGAAAAAAACAACATTGACGCTTCACAAATTGATCATTTCATTCCGCATCAAGCCAATTTTAGAATCATCGAAGCGGTGCGTGCAAAACTTAATTTCCCTATCGAAAAAACCGTTCTAACCGTTGCAAAATATGGCAATACTTCTGCAGCGTCCATTCCGATGGCAATGAACGATGCTTATGAAGAAGGACGCATCAAAAAAGGCGATCTGATGCTCTTAGACACCTTTGGTGGTGGTTTCACATGGGCAAGCGCTCTTGTGCGTTTTGGCGGTCATTAATCCTTACATGTAAACCTAAAAAAGCTTACATGTAAAGCTTTTTTAGAGAATTTTATGCAAGGTGGTGGCTTTACTCATCCATGCTTCAAGACCACTCCAGTCCTCTTCTTCAATCATCTTTTTTGACTTTTCAAGCTCTTCTTTAAACACCTCAATCGAACTTAAAAGATTGGTTTTATTTTGCCTAAAAATATCCGACCACATTTGAGGCGAACTCTTAGCCACACGGCTCATATCCCTAAAACCGCCTGCTGCAAGGGCCAAAATACTCTTTGGATCTTCTTGTCCCATAACACTGTTTGCCAGTGCATAACTAATCACATGGGGAAGATGTGAGATAAACGAAGCATGCGCGTCATGGGAGATCGGGTCCATAAAGACGATTTTCATTCCAATGTGGGAGAACATCTGAATCGCTCGGTTTTTATGCAGGTCATTGCTGTTATCGGTATCGCATAAAACAACCACTTTGTCATGATAAAGATTTTGAATCGCCGCACTCGGGCCAAATTTTTCGGTACCGGTCATCGGGTGCGCGGCAATGAAATTGGAACGAATCGATTCAGGCACAGAAGCTACGATCTCCGCTTTGGTACTTCCTAAATCAATAATCGTTGTTGTATCGCGCACATCTTTAAGCTCTTGGAGTGCTTTGATAATGCCTCCAACAGGAATAGCAAGGAAAATCACATCGCAGGCTTTAATCTCAGCAAAGGAGACAATGTCGTGTACAAGATTGAGTTTTAATGCCTCTTCGCAGTGGCTCAGATTGTGGTCGAAGCCAACAATTTTAGAGACCAATTTGGTGTTCTGGAGTGCTAAACCTAAAGAGCCTCCCATCAAACCAAGTCCAACAATACCAACAACCATCAAAACTCCTTTTCTGCCGTATCTTCGAGCACTTACATGTAACCTTTATGAGGTTTAATAGGCACTTAATTCTAGAGATGGTATTATATTCAAAATATCTAAAAAAATAAATTCTAGGGCTAATCAGTATGAAAAAAATAACTGCGTTGTCTCTTGTTGTCGCGACTACTTTGTGTGCGGCTCCGTTAAAAAGCCTTCAGTTTGATGGTTTGATCCACCTCTCTCCTGAAATGGCTTCAGAGATGATCGATATGAGAGCCGGTGACTCTATCGATATGGAAAAAATCGATAAAGCCGTAAAAACGCTTTACAAACAGAACTATTTTGAAGATGTTTGGGTCGAAGAGGTGAGCGAAGGTGCTCTGTTGATCCATGTGAAAGAAAAACCCGTTATTGCTAAGGTCGATTTTTTAGGCATTAGTGAGAGCGACAAAGATGAGATGAATAAACTTGCAGGCATCAAAAAAGGTGAAGTTTATGATGCTGAGCGAGCAGAACTCTCCAAACTCAAAATTATCAAGTTTTATGAAGACAAAGGGTATTTTGATACCGTTGTTGAGATCAAGACGACTCCGCTGAGTGAAAAACTCTCGATGTCATTGGATTTTGTCATTAACCGCGGTGAAAACGTTGTGATTAAAAACGTTACCTTATGCGGTACAAAAGAGCTGGATTATGATGATGTTGAGCCGAATATCGCCAATAAAGCTGCAGAGTGGCTTCCTTGGATGTGGGGCTTTAACGATGGAAAGCTGAGAACCAGTGATTTAGAGCATGACTCTGCTCGTATTAAAGATACGTATATGCAAAAAGGTTACTTGGACTGTGAAGTGAGTCAACCTTTCTTAAAAACCTACCTCGATAGTTATACCGCTGATCTTGTTTACAGCATCAGTGAAGGCGAACAGTACAAAGTGGGTACGATCGCGATTGAAATTCCAGAAGGGTTTATCGATAGCGATGAAGTGATTAAAGCGATGTTCCTTCAAAATGGAAAAGTCTTTAACGTTGCAAAACTTCGTAAAGATATGGCATTGATTGAGACCAAGGTCGCGGATCAGGGGTATGCGTTTGTGAAAATCGTTCCGGATGTTAAAAATGACAAAGCAACACATATCGCAAACATTACATACCGTGTCATCCCTGGTGAAAAAGTCTATATCAACAATGTCAGAATCGCAGGCAATAGCCGAACGATTGATCGGGTTGTTAGACGAGAAATCTATTTAGCCAATAACGATCTTTACAGCAGAACCGATGTGACCGATACAAAAAGTGCGCTTAAGCGAACAGGTTATTTTGAAGATGTTGAGATTAAAGAAGAGCGTTTGAGTAAAAACTCTATGGACTTAGTCATCAATGTCAAAGAAGCTTCAACAGGTTCCATCGGTGGTGGTATTGGTTATGGCTCATCTGATGGACTTTTGTTAAGTGCGAGTGTGTCTGATGGCAATATCTTTGGTTCAGGTTTGCGAGCTGGTATTGATGTGGAAAGATCTGATAGTGAACTTAATGGAGCACTCTCTTTAAGCAATCCACGCCTTTTTGACTCTGTTTACAGTCTCAGTGGTAAGATTTATGCTGCCGACAATGACTACGACTATTATGATGAAGAGCGATACGGAATCAACATTGTTTTAGGGCGTAAAATTGCACGTAACTGGGGTGTTTCAATAGGGTATATTATTGAACAAAACAAACTCTCCGATGTGGATGACAGCGTTGATACCTCTTTGTATACCACAGAGCGAACACTTAAAAGTTCAGTTGTTCCAGGTATCTCGTTTAACAATACCGATGACTACTACCTTCCACGCAGTGGTATCGCTGCAAGCAGCAGTTTAGAGATTGCAGGATTGGGTGGTGATGAAAAGTTTATGAGCAGTGTCAATAAATTTGCGACCTATTACGGTCTGCAAGATTTGATCGATTATGATTTGATTTTACGTTACAAAGCACAGTTCAAATACCTTGCCATCAATGATTCAGATGAAAAATACTCTTATGGTGAGAAGTACTATATGGGTGGTGTTAGAACCATTCGTGGTTATGAGTCTAACTCTATTTCTCCAAGAGGTACGCCTGCGCCTCTCAAGGGCGAACCTCTTGGTGCGCTTGTTGGTGGTAACACAATGCTCATTAATACCGTAGAAGCGAGCTTCCCATTGATCGAACGTCTTAAAATGCGTGCCGCAATCTTTTTTGACTATGGTATGATCGGTGAAGATAATTTAAATATTAAACGTGGTGGTACGGGTATTGCGCTTGAATGGGTTTCTCCATTGGGACCGATTGGGCTTATCTTTGCACAGCCGGTTATGGATGAAGCAGGGGATGAAAAAGCATCCTTTGAATTTACAATCGGACAGAAATTTTAATCTTACATGTAACCAAGGAAAGCGTCTCTTTCCTTGGTCTTCTTCGCTTCAACTTCCTAAATTACTTAATAATAATCGCAAAAGAGGCTGGTTTAATCAGCTGTTTAATCTGTTCACGTGCTAAAAAAAGTCTCTTCTCTGCTTGAATAGTGAGGGTGTGATTTTGGTAGCTAAAGGCAATTTTGCTGCGACGCATATCGCTGTTAATGGCTTTGGCTAACGAGAGAATGAAGCTGAGCCATTGCACGGTTTGCATATCGGGCAAAAGGGTTTTATAAAGCGTCATATCCTCTTGTGCTGGAAGTTTGTTGACGTGGTATTTAATCAACATCGCAATAAGAATTTTTTGTTCATGCGAAAAGCCGTAGTTGAGGTTATTTAAAATAAAGTAGAAACTGTGCAGATGATTTTGATAAAACCCTAACTTTGTGCCTATGTTATGAAGTTCTGCGGCGACACCCAGTTCGTATTTGAAGTTCTCAGGTATGCCATGAAGAGGAGAAAGTGTATCAAAAAGAAGGTGCGAAACCCTTTTAATATAGAGATTATCTTCTTCCATCAGAGAGAAACGATCTTTAAAACTGCGAAGGCTGAGTTTAAAATCGGAGCTAAATTTATGGTGGTGGGAGCGTAAGAGATCGCACAAATAAGCTCCTTCTCTAATTCCCGCACCACTGGTGATCATTGTTTTGCTGGAGAGTTTTTGCAAGATAGACTGAAAGATAATGCACCCTTCGCGCATCGTATCAAAGCGATCTTTACGCACACCTAGATTCTTAAGTCCCAAAACATCGGAACTGACGATGGCATTGACCAACGAGGTGTGCGAGGCGATTTCATACTCAAAGCCATGCACTGTCTTAAGAGGGTAATTGGTGCGCTCCATAATGATCTTAGAAAGCGACCTGAGTGTTCCACCGATGCCAATCATATCGTTACATGTAAAGCGCTCTGGAATCTTTTCAATGGCTTCATTGATAAAAGCACGAATTTTTTCCAAAGGTATTTTTTTATCAAAAAAGAGCTCTTTGAGTCGGACAGTGCCAATATTTAGCGAGATCGTTTCAACAATCAGACCATTTTCAATCTTAGCAAGTTCTGTTGAGCCTCCACCAATGTCAATCGTCACAGCATCGTGGATCTCTTTAAGGTAGTTCAGTGCGCCTACTGCACCATAATACGCCTCTTTCGTTCCTTCAATAATTTTAATATTGATATTAAGCTCATGATGGACTTGGTTAATAAAAGCATTGGCATTGGGGGCATCACGAAGTGCAGACGTGGCAATGCAGAGCACCTTGTTGCACTTGAGTCCTTTAATGATATGCCCAAACTCTTCAAGCGCAGTAAAAGCGCGTTTCAGTGCAGGCTCTTGCAGTACACCATCAAAGTTGTAAGCACCTTCTCCAATGCGTACACGACTCTTGGTCTCATTAATCAGGTGGAAAGCAAAACGACTACTTTTTTCAAAGATTGCCATTCGTGCAGAGTTGGATCCTATATCAATAATGGCTGTGCGTTTAGACATTAAAGGTCGCTATTAAGCTGTTCGTATTTTAGCTTTAGCTCTTCAACGCTTTCGATATTATCTGGGTCTGCAACGATGCACTCAACAGGGCACACAGAGATACAGGCAGGCTCATCGTAGTGACCAACACACTCTGTACAAACATCTGGATCAATGATATAAATTGGATCAGACTCCTCAATCGCTCCATTGGGGCATTCATCGCGACACGCGTCACACGCGATACACTCTTCCGTGATCATTAAAGACATGCTTGTTTTCCTTATTTAAAGTCAAATTTATTGACGAGTTTATACACTAAAAATACTTTAACGAAATTTAAAGAGAACGTTTGCGAAGAGGAAGTAAGAGTGTAGCTACTGTTCCTTGCCGATCTTCCCTGTTTTTGAGCGTGATTTTTGCCCCTATTGCATCGGCGGCATTTTTTGCAAGGAAAAGTCCAAGCCCCGCACCTGTTTGATTTCCATAGCGTTTAAACGGTGCAAAAAGATCTTTACTCTCATCAATGCCAATTCCTTCATCAATGACATGTACCACAAAGCCCTCTTTTAAAAGCAGCGCTTGAATCGTGATATTTCCATGCTTTGGCGTGAATTTGATCGCATTTTGAACAAAATTCTGTAAGATATGAATCAAAAGAGTGGGTTGAAGCATCATTTTATAGCTCAGAGGTGCGATCTCTTCAATAAGATTTTTATCTTCCATCTTGGCTAAAATGGTGTAATTATTCACTTGCTCTTTTAAAAAAGCAATCAAATCAATTTCTACAGGTTTTTCAAACTGCGCCCCTTCTTGCCTACCAATCTCTAAGATATTGCTGATCATCTTGTTCATATCGTTAATCGTTTGGTTATTGCTTTTGATCGTATCTATATATTTCTCATTCTCTCTTGGTTTTAAAAGTGTCACTTCATTCTTCGTTTTCATAACCGCCAAAGGCGTTTTGAGTTCATGTGCGGCGCCGATGAAGAGCTCTTTTTGAGAGTTAACAAAGATTTGAATACGCTCAACCAGTTTATTGATACTTGATCCCAAAGGTTGAAACTCACTGGGGAGCTTTTGTGTTTCAATCATCTGTAAAAAGTTTTCATTCATATTGGCAAGTTTGTTGGTCAAGGAGCGAATGGGAAGGACTAGCATCCGAGAGAGGAAAAGTGCATAAAAAAGGATCAAGAAGATTGCTGTTAGGTTAATGCTCAAAATATTTCTAAGAATTTTGTTTAGTAAAATATCGGTATTTGAGATGTCTTTGGTGATAGAGATAAAGTAATGCTCGCGTTTTTCCAAAGGATAGTAGATGGTCAGAAATTTTTGCTCATCCTTTTCACTGTGCTCAAACGAAGGGGTATTGCCTTGATTGACACGAATGGCAATCGTTACTTGCACATCGTTGGGGTTATTGATAGAACTTAAGGAAGGATCAAAAATATTAATGCCCATACGCTCAATGGAGCTGGTGCGTGATGTAGCAATAATCTGGGCTTGTTTGGTGAGTTCGTGGGTAATATCTTCAAAAATTGAGATTTTAATGTAGTTGTAGAGGATGACGGAAAAGATTACAATCAGTGTCGCCGAAGCGGACACCAATTGTAATATAAAACTTTCTCTTATACTTTTTTGGGAAAGCAAAATCTATAACCTCTTCGTCTAACGGTCTCAATCGTTGAGATTTCCAATGGTTTGTCCATTTTTTGACGAATTTGGTTAATAGCAACTTCAATAACGTTAGGTGTCACAAGCTCTGGCTCTTCCCAGATTGCATCAAGGAGTTGCTCTTTAGAGACGATTTGGTCGCTGTGGCGAGCAAGGTGAGTTAATACTTCAAACGGTTTACCTTTAAGTTCAATCTCTTGACCTTTGTAGGTAATTTTTTCTTCATCAGGATCGATCGTAAGGTCATCAATTTTGATAACATTGGTACCGCCAAAACGAAGACGTGCTTCGATACGAGCGACTAAAATATCAAAATCAAATGGTTTACGGATGTAATCATCAGCACCTGCTTTAAGGGCTTTGATTTCGCTCTCTTTGTCATCTTTTGCAGAGATAATCACTGCAGCCGTGCGAGGAGATTTTTGTTTAATGAGGTTGATAAGATCAACGCCATCGCCATCAGGGAGCATCCAGTCTGTTAAAACGAGGTCATAATTACGAATACCAATGTAGTATTCTGCATCTTTATAGTTTTCAGAGCTGTCGGTTTGGTACCCGAACTCTTGTAAGCCTTCTGCAATAGTCTTATTGAGGGTTACTTCATCTTCAACGATTAAAATTCGCATTATAAATTCCTTAGTTGCTAAAATTTAAACGGGATTATAGCATAATTTTAGCTAGATTTAAAGTTTTTTTAATTAAATTTTAATTTTGGGCGTAGTAAATCGTGTGCGAAACCCCAACTATCGCATTTGGCAAAATATCAGGTTTTAAAATTTTGAGTTTAAGTTTTGAGATTTGTGGATAGAAAACTTTAAGTTTTTGACTTAAATCTTTCAAAGCATCTTCGAGTAAGAAGTAGCGCATCGCGTTCATTTCAGATTCTAAAAAAGCAGAAACTTTAGCATAATCAATGAAATTATCCCCATGATAATCATACGAAATCTTTACATGTAACGTAACGTTTTGAGGGGTGAGGCGCTCTTCTTCAAGAATGCCTACAATCGTCTCAAATGTTAAATTTTGAATATGAATCTGCATCAGACAACTTTTGATTCTTTCCCTTGAAACAGACGAATAATATTGGGAATGTGTTTATACACAATCAAAAATGCGATGATGAAAATCGGCGCATGGGTTTTGATCCCTTCAAGATCAGGATGAAGGATAAACGAAGAGAGAATCAAAGCACACAGTGCCAAGAGGGATGATAACGAAGAGATTTTAAGTACTTTGCCCACAACAAACCATGTCACAAAAGCGATCAAAGTTTCAAAAGGAAGCATCACAAACAGCACTCCAGCTCCTGTTGCCACGCCTTTACCGCCTTCAAATTTTAGGTAAGGACTGTAGCAATGACCAATGACTGCAAAAATAGCGATCGCCCACAGCGTTTCGATACTTAATCCCAAAAATTTACCAACGAGTAAAAGGACAATGCCTTTAAGCGCATCTAAAACAACCGTAGCGATGGCGAGTTTTTTTGCCAACACGGGATTGGTTTCTTTGAGAACACGAAGTACATTGGTCGCCCCGATACTTCCACTTCCCGCTTCTCGAATATCTTGACCTGTAAAAAGTTTTGCTAAGAGTAAACCAAACGGAATGCCGCCCACAAGATAGCTTAAAATATAAAATTGAACGTTAATATTATAGAGAAAATCCACACACAATCCTTCATTGAAATTGCCACAGTATAGCAATAATTTTGTTATTATTTCTTTAACGCTATAATAAGTTTTTTCGATAGAACGCAAGGAATTTAGGGTGGATAATTCAAAACTCAAAGAAGAAATTTTAAAACTCAAAGACGAGTTACATGTAAGCATTGTGGCCCATTTTTATCAGAAAGATGAAGTGTTTGAACTGGCTGATTTTGCAGGAGATTCGCTTCAGCTCGCTCAGTGGGCAGCCAAAGATAAAAATCCCTATTTGCTCTTTTGCGGTGTGGGATTTATGGGGCAAAGTGTCAAGATTTTAGCACCCGAAAAACGTGTTTTAATGCCTAAAATCGCCTGTTGCGCGATGGCTCGGATGATCGATGTGGACTATTTTGATCAAAATGTAGCCCTTTTAGAAAAAGCGGGTATTGCCAAAGAAGACATTTTGCCAGTGACGTATATCAACTCCTCGGCAGATGTGAAAGCGCGCATTGGCATGATGGGTGGGTATGTGTGCACCAGCTCCAACGCGAAAAAAATTATTACCAAAGCACTGGAGAGCAACAAGAAAATTCTCTTTGTTCCCGATCGCTGTCTGGGACAAAACATCGCCAAAGAGATGGGGTTAAAATCATGCATTGTGGGTGATGGAAGTGATCCTAAAGAGGCGGACATTTTATGCTATAACGGTTTTTGCTCGGTTCATCAGCTCTTTGATGTCGATGACATCGCGTTTTACCGTGCTAAGTATCCCGGTATCCTCATCGTCACGCATCCAGAGTGCAAGCCTGACGTGTGCGATCTCTCCGATTTTGTGGGCTCAACCAGTCAGATTATCGACTACGTGAAAAAACTTCCTTTGGATCAAAAAGTTGCCATTGGTACGGAATACAATATGATTAAGCGTTTGCGTAAAGAGAATACCTATGTGCTCTCTTCTTCAAAGCCAGAGTGTCCTACGATGAATGAAACCACACTCCAAGATGTGTACAACGTGCTTCTCAGCATCAAAGAAGAGCGATTTGAGAATGAGATTAGCATCTCCGAAGAGACCCGAAAATGGGCGCATGTAGCGCTGAATCGGATGTTTGAGCTATGATCAAAACATTTGTTAAAAAAGCACTTGAAGAAGATGTTGGCAGAGGAGATCTTTTTTCATTGGTCGGCAAAGACAGTTTTGCGAGTGCTAATATCATCTGTAAAGATGAGGGGATTTTTGCAGGAAAACCTTACGTTAAAGCGCTGTGCAAGATGAACAAACTGGATGTTACCTTCTACTTTGACGATGGTGATACACTTCAAAAAGGCGATTTGGTTGCCTTAATCGAAGGCAAATCTAAAAATATTTTGCGGTGTGAACGAACGATTTTAAACCTCATGCAACACGCCAGTGGCATTGCGAGCAATGTTGCTGCGTATAAAAAAATACTTGAAGGCTACCGTGTCAAACTGCTGGATACTAGGAAAACCAGACCGCATTTGCGCGTGTTTGAAAAATACGCCATTCGTTGTGGTGGCGGTAATAACCACCGAATGGGCTTGGATGATTGCTTGATGATTAAAGATACCCATCTGAAAACTATCGACGATCTGAATGTTTTTATTGAAGAAGCCAGAGAGAAACTTCCCTTTACATGTAAGATTGAAATTGAGTGTGAAGATGTAGAATTTGCGAAGTTTGCGATGCAATGTGGCGCCGATATTGTGATGTGTGACAATATGTCGTATGAAGCGATAGAAGCCGTTGTTGCGTATAAAAACAGCGATTTTCCTCATGTGCTTTTAGAAGCGAGTGGCAACATTACCAAAGAAAATATCGTAGCATACGCTCAAACAGGCGTGGATGCGATTAGCAGTGGGAGTTTGATTCATCACGCGGTTTGGCTTGATTTTTCAATGAAAATTACCCATAAAACTGTGATCTAAATAGGAATGTTGCACTGTGGCAGATGATCAAGAAAAGACGGAAGAGCCCAGTTCCAAGAAGATTGAGGATGCCAGAAAAGATGGCAATGTCCCCAAAAGCCAAGATACCAGCGCTTTTGTCACGTTAGTCGTGGCACTGGTTGCTTTTTTAGCGCTCTTCCCGTGGATAGAATCACGCATCGTCTATCTTTATTTTTATTATCAATCCCTCATTGGCACCGAAATCACCAAAGAAGCAACACTTCAAATCTCAATGATCTCGTTTCGTGAAGTTCTTTTTATGGTGATTCCCCTCTCATTAGCCGTAGCTATTTCTGGAATTTTAGCCAATGTGATGCAAACAGGTTTTATTTTTACCACCAAACCGTTGATACCGGATTTTTCAAAACTGGATCCGGTGAAAGGGCTAAAAAATCTTTTTTCGATGAAAAAAGCGGTAGAGACGATCAAAATTATTATCAAAGTAGGGATGATCTTATGGGTATGCTACTATTTTTTACTCTCGTTTACCAAAGAACTTCCTACTGTTATCTATTTTCCACTCTATGATCAATTGGCGTGGCTAAAAGAGAAAATGCTCATTTTGGTTGCTGTCATTTTATTGCTCTTTTTGGTTCTCTCCTTAGCGGATTTGATGTTTGTTCGCTACAACTACTTTAAAAGTTTGCGGATGAGCAAGCAAGAGTTGAAAGATGAATACAAACAGATGGAAGGTGATCCGAAGATTAAAGCCAAAATCAGGCAGATTCAGATGCAAATGACGCGCAAGCGCATGATGCAAGAGATTCCCCAAGCCGATGTCGTTATCACCAACCCAACGCATTATGCCGTAGCCATTCGCTACAACCAAGAAAAAGAGGCAGCGCCTAAAGTCATTGCAAAAGGGACAGATTACATAGCGCTTCGCATTAAAGAGATTGCGATGAATTATAATATTCAGATTGTTGAAAACCCTCCCTTGGCAAGAGAGCTCTATAAAAAGTGCAATATTGGTGAGATTATTCCTGAAAATCTTTACAAGGCCGTTGCTGAAGTATTGGCGTTTGTCTACAAAAGCTCTAAAAAAATGCGCTAGGGAGCATCAATAACTTTTCAGTCAAAATTAAGTATAATTACCCTTTTACGAATGTGGAGTTAAGATGTATCACCAAGCGTGGAAGCGTATGCTTGAAGCCAATCACATTGTTATTGTCTCTCATGTACACCCCGATGGCGATACGTTAGGGAGTGCGCTAGCGTTGTATGATGCACTGATCCGCACGGGGAAAAAAGTAACGCATTACAACAAAAACAGTGAATTACCACGTGTGTACGATTTTTTGCCAGGATTTTCAAAAATCAAAAATAGCGTACCAAAGCATTTTGATCTTGTGGTCAGTTGTGATTGCTCAACCCGTGATAGGCTCAAAATCCCTCTTGGAGATTATGAGATTATCAACATTGACCATCACCTCACCAACCACTATTTTGGAGATATAAACCTTGTGGTCGATCGCTTCACGAGTGCCGGGATGGTGGTGTATGAGCTTTTAAAAGCCAATGGCATTGAGATGAGCCAAGCGTGTGCAACCTGCCTTTACACGGCGATTGCAGACGATACAGGGTTTTTTCAGTATGGCGACATGGATGAATTTACTTTTAGCATTGTGGCACAACTGGTGAAAGATGGCGCCAATCCAAAAGAGATCGCTTCTAAGGTGAAGCGCAGAGAATCGCTTTCAAAGATAAGACTCTATGGGTATATGCTCAACCATTTTGATCTTTATGAAAATGGGCGTATCGCGACCATTATTTTTGATAAAGCAGCCCTGGAAGCAACAGGTGCCAAAAGAGACGATACCAAAAATATCGTCAATATGCTCAGAAGCATTGCAAATGTCACCATTGCTATTATGATATTGGAAGAGAAAGAGGGAGGCTATAAAGTCTCATTACGCAGTAAAGATATTAATGTTTCAAACGTTGCGTTGGAGTATCAAGGAGGTGGTCATAAGACTGCCGCAGGGTTTGAAGTGCCCATCTGTGATCCCAAAATGCTTCGAGATGAAATTGTGGAAAAAATAAAAAGGATAGACAAAGAATGAAAAAACAGAGAAAATCATCCATAGCTGCGTTTGTGCTAGGATTTATTTTTTTACTTTTAGTAGGTGGCGTTGCATTTGTATTTAACTCCAATTTGTTTGAAAGAGAAGCTCCTCAAATTGTTCTTCCCAAAGAGATAGAGTGGAATTTAAAAGACCCGATTAAAGTTCAAATAGTCGATGCAAGTGGACTTCGTTTTGTGCGTGCTTCGCTCTTTGATGGTGAAAAAAGCATTATTTTAGATACAAAAGAGTTCAAATCAGCCGAAAAAATGGTTGATTTAAACCTCTCGTTCCCCAAAATGGGTTTTGGTGCCAATAAAAAAGTATTTGAGTTAAATATCGAAGCAGTTGATGGCAGCAAATGGAATTTCTTCTCTGGCAATAGCGTCAGTGCAAAATCGGTGATTAAAGTCGATACCAAAAGACCTGATGTCAATATCATTGGAAGTTCGTATAAGATTATGAAGGGTGGCGTTGCAGCGGTGATTTTTAAAGCGCAAGATGAAGCGATGAAATCACTCTACGTTGAGACGAATTTTGGTAAGAAATTTTATCCGACACCGTTTTACAAAGAGGGGTATTACATTACGTTAGTGGCATGGCCGACACATATCGAGAGTTTTACTGCTTCGGTTGTGGCAATAGACCGCGCAGGAAACTTAACTAAATCCCATGTACCTTATTTTTTACAAGATAAAAAGTACAAAACATCTACGATTGCATTGGAAGATCGCTTTTTGGATGGTAAAATTGCCGATTTGATTGCGGAAATGGCACCTGAACGCTCATCCCTTACCAAACTAGAAAAATTTAAATTTGTTAATGAAGATATGCGCAAAGGCAATGAAGCTAATATTTTAAAAGTAACCTCTGCGGTTCCAATAGACCTTATCAGCGGATTTTATTTAAAACCTTTTTACCCACTTCGCAATGGCAAAGTGGTTGCCAGTTTTGGCGATCACCGCTATTATGAGTATGAGAAGCAACCGACCAGTGAGTCATACCATTTAGGGCTAGATCTTGCCAGTAATGCGCAAGCCGCTATGCAAACTTCAAATGATGGAGTCGTCGTTTTTGCGCGTGAAAACGGCATTTATGGCAATAATATCATTATTTCCCATGGCTTAGGTGTTTATTCACTGTATGGGCACTGTTCTAGCTATATGGTCAAAGAGGGCGATGTGGTTAAAGCAGGAGAGTCCATCGCCAAAACAGGCTTAACAGGCTTAGCGTTAGGAGATCACCTTCACTTTGGTATGTACGTTCAAGGTGTGGATGTCAGACCAGAAGAGTGGATGGATGAGGTGTGGCTTAAAGAGAGCATTTTTAATGTAATAGAATCAGCAAAGAAGATTATGGATCGATGAAAGTAACGCAAAAAAACGTCAGAGTGTTTCATATTGAGATTGATGATGAAGCCTCTTTTTTAGACTATTTTAGAAAAAATAGCCTTCTTTTAAGGGAATTCTTTTTGCTTATAGAAGGTGAAATTACGAAGAATATTGCCTTTATTTTAGATCAAAGTGGTGTCTGTTATAAAGAGATCAATCAGTGTAACATTCGTTTTGGTGGTATCAAAAAAGAGGCACTCTCTCTTGAAGAGGCACCTAAAAAAGAGAAAGTTTTAGAAGAACAACCACCCAAACAGATGCCAAAACTCAAGCTCTATGATCGTCCGATTCGTTCAGGTGAAGAGATTGTTGAGAGTTTACCGATTGTTATTTTTGGTCGCGTTAACAGCGGTGCAAAAGTCTTTTGTGAAGAGAGTATGAGTATTTATGGTATTATTGACGGATTAGTACAGTGCGATGGCGAGTATATCGTGCTGAGTGGCATGAGCCCTAGAGGTCACCTCATTTTTAATGGCGAGATCGTGGATCGGGAGATGCTCAAACTTAATGTGCTTCAAAAAATCGTTATGCGAAATAACGTTCTTGAGATAAAGGAAGTTGTGTGAAACAGACCACATTAGCCAAAGCTGTCAGCGGTGTTGGAATTGGGCTTCATAAAGGTGAGCCTATTCAAATACGTCTTGAGCCTCTTGAAGCCAATAGCGGTATTCTTTTTTACCGAAGCGATATTGGACTCTTGGTTCAAGCCTTGCCTCAAAATGTTGTGAATACGCAAATGGCAACGGTCATTGGCAATGCAAGTGGCTATATCTCAACGATTGAACATCTTCTCTCTGCGGTATATGCGTATGGTATTGATAACATTAGAGTGGTTCTTGATGGTGCTGAAGTGCCTGTAATGGATGGAAGCAGTGCCAGTTTTTGTATGATGCTCGATGAAGCGGGAAAGCGAAAACTAGATGCGACCAAAGATGTCTTGATCATCAAAAAAGAGGTTGAAGTTGCCGATGGTAAAAAATTTGCACGCGTAACGCCGAGTCTGAAACCTACCTATAACTTTATGATTGAATTTGCGCATCCTTCCATTGGAAAACAAGAGTATCACTTTGAATTTAGCAAGAAAAATTTTATTGAAGAGATAGCGCGTGCACGTACGTTTGGTTTTATGAAAGATGTACAAATGCTACGTGCTCGCGGCCTTGGGCTTGGAGGCTCTTTGGATAACGCGGTTGTTTTGGATGAGACGAAGATTCTCAATCCTGAGGGGTTACGTTTTACCAATGAATTTGTCAGACACAAGATTTTAGATGCGATTGGCGATTTATCACTCCTCGGAGCTCCTTTTTTAGGAGACTACACCTCCTTTGCAGGAAGTCATAACTTAAATCATGAACTAACCAAAGCGATTTTAAGAGATCCAAGCAATTATGAAATTCGCACGCTAAGTGTTGAGAGAGCCCAAGAGTTTGAGAAGGTGTACGCATAAAAACTGCTGTTGATATTGTTGTTATAACGCTTACTTCGCCTTTACATGTAGGCATTTATGAAAATAACCAACTCATTAAAACGTATGAGACAGTGGATCAAACAAGTGAAGTTTTGCCCTTGCTTTTTGAGACTATTTTAAAAGAGTATCACCTTGTACGTCTCTTTTTTGCGAGAGGTCCTGGAAGTTTTATGGCGATTAAAATTACCTACATTTTTTTAAAAACGCTGAGTATTACACTGAACATTCCTCTTTTAGCCTGCGATGGATTTGCTTTTAATGAAGGAAGAGCGATTCGTGCGATGCGCAATCTCTATTTTATAAAAGAAGCAGAAGCGATTACCACGGTGCGTTTGGAAAGTCCTGTGGAGCAACATTTTACATTACCGAAAGTTTTAGATGAAACCCTTTTTACGAACGAAATTGAACCACTTTATATGTTACCAGCAGTTTAGGAGCGATGTGTGAAGATAAAGATACCAGCGACTAGTGCCAATTTAGGACCCGGATTTGATTGTTTAGGTCTTGCCATCGCACTGTACAATGAAGTTTGCATTAAGCCTTCAAGTTACCAAAGTATCTCTGTTAAAGGAGAGGGTGAAGAGAATGCAAAACTGAAAAAAAACAATATTTTTGTCTCCATTTTTTACGATATTTATCAAGAATTAGCGGGTAAAAAAGATCCTTTCAGGTTTGAGTTTTTTAATGCAATCCCTTTTTCAAGAGGGCTTGGAAGCAGTTCCGCCGTCATTGTTGGCGCCATTGCCAGTGCTTATGAGATGGCGGGTGTGAAAGCAAGTCGTGAGACTATTTTAAACAAAGCCATCTTATATGAAACGCATCCTGATAACATTGCCCCAGCCGTTTTTGGAGGCTTTACCAGCTCAGTAGTTGAAAGTGGAAGAGTAAAAACATTGAAAAAAGTGCTTGGAGAGAAGCTTAAAGTGGTGATGGTGATTCCTGATCGCCCTATGTCCACAGCGCATTCGAGGACACTACTTCCTAAATCGTACCCCATGAAAAATGTGGTGTACAATCTTTCGCGTGCATCTTTGCTAACGGCAGCATTTTTTAGCGAAAATTGGGAGTTTTTAAGAGTGGCATCCAAAGATTGTATGCACGAACATCGTCGTATGAAGCAGATGAAAGAACTTTTTGAAGTACGTGAGATTGCTTTAAGAAGTGGTGCCTTAATGAGTACACTCTCAGGAAGTGGCTCATCGTTTTTCAATCTCGTTAAGGCGGAAGATGCTCCAAAGGTTGCAATAGCCCTTAAAAATGCGTTTGGAATGTTTAGAGTAGAAATCTTTGAATTAGATAATAACGGTTTTGAAATCGTAAAAAGCTGAAAGACAGCTAAAATTTGATATAATCAGGCGCAAAAATGAGTCAACCCATACGAATGTGCATTGTTTGTAGAGAAAGATCTTTACAACACAGTTTACAAAGATTGCAGATTGTAGATGGAGAGCTCATGCTCTTTTCCAAAGTTGGAAGAAGCTTTTATATCTGCAAGGCATGTATGACAAACAATGAAAAGAAAGTTGTAAAAATACTCAACAATAAATGCAAAACAAATCACAAAGCAATGATGGAATTTGGTAAAATTTTTAAGGAGATAGGGTCGAATGGATAAAGTTCGTATAACCGAAATAGCAAAAGAACTGGGCATGAAGAACAAAGAGATCGTTGATAAAGCGGTAGATCTTGGTCTTGATGTCAAAGGGCACTCAAGTTCAATTAGTACAGAAGATGCCGAAAAACTCATGAATTACGTCTTAAGCGGAGAGACTGCACAAGCAAGTAAGCCGTCCCCTCAACCTAAAGCTCCAGAGATTAAAAAAGTTGAAGTCGTAGAGACTCCACCGCCTGTCGTTGAAAAACCAAAAGTACCTGAAGTTGCTGCTCCTAAAACAAAGACATTGAAAGAAAAAGAGCTTGAAACGGGTCATACCGCTCAAACTCCCCCTCAAAAAGAGCTGGTTGAGAATACAGTATCAGATGTAGCTGAAGATAAAGCAGACACAGTAGACAAAGTAGATCCAACCAATGTACAAAAGCGCAGAGGTTTGGTTATTGTTAAAAAGAAACGACCTGAAGTCAAAGAGGTCGAAGTTGAAGTAAGACAAAGCCCATCGTCGTTTTATGGTTCACGCGAGAGTACACCTTCAAGAAGTATGGAGTCCATGTTTGCTACGTCTAACAGTGCAAGCGAACTTCAGAAAAAGAAAAAGAAGCTTAAAAAAATACCTGCTGAGAAAAAATCCACGACAGAAAAATTGGATATTGCTTTAAATATTGAGATGGCAGATAACCGTATTGATACGGAAGAAGAGGATATGATTGTCCTTCCCGATCTTAATGTTGGTCTCTTGGTGAATGAAGAAGCCAAAAAGAAAAAACAGATCGATCCAAGCCAAATTAGAACCACTAAAAAAACCAATTTCGTCATGCAAGGTATTCAAAGAGTTGGTCGAAAGCGTAGACGCCGTCCAGTGCAAGTGCAAGAATCCGAAGCGATTAGTGCGATTGAAATTCCTGAAGAGATTAGGGTGTATGAGTTTGCTGAAAAGATCAATAAACCGGTGAGTGAAGTCATTAAAGAGCTTTTCTCGTTAGGTGTTATGTTTACCAAGAACGACTTTTTAGATAAAGATTCGATTGAAATTTTAGCAGAGACCTTTGGCATCAATGTGACAACGGTTAATGATCAAGAAGCGTTTGATTATGTTAAAGCGTACGATGATGAAGGTGAAGCTAGCGATCAAATTCTTGTTGAGCGTGCTCCTGTTATCACCATCATGGGTCACGTTGATCATGGTAAAACATCCCTCTTAGATTACATCAGAAGTGCCAAAGTCGCTGCAGGTGAAGCAGGTGGCATTACCCAACACGTGGGTGCTTATATGGTAGAGAAAAATGGTCGAAACATTACCTTTATCGATACTCCAGGTCACGAAGCCTTTACTGAAATGCGTTCACGTGGTGCGAAAGTGACCGACATTGTTATTGTTGTTGTCGCTGCAGATGATGGTGTTAAACCTCAAACCAAAGAGGCGATTGAACATGCAAAAGCGGCCAATGTTCCTATTATTATTGCCGTCAACAAAATGGATAAAGAAGCCGCCAATCCTGATCTTGTCAAAGCACAACTCGCAGAGCTTGGTATTACCCCTGTTGATTGGGGTGGAGAGCATGAATTTGTACCTGTATCTGCTAAAACAGGTATGGGTATCGAAGACTTGCTTGAGACTATTTTATTGCAAGCAGATCTTTTAGAGCTCAAAGCAGATCCTAGTCGTGAAGTGAAAGCCACCGTTATTGAAAGCTCCCTCGAAAAAGGGCGCGGTCCTGTCGCAACCGTTGTTGTTGAAGATGGTACGATGCGTGTGGGCGACATTGTGGTTGCTGGTGTTGCCTTTGGTAAAGTTAAAGCATTGCTCGATGATCTTGGACGCTCTGTCAAAGAAGCACTTCCTGGTGAGCCAGTTGTTGTTCTTGGACTGAGTGAAGTACCAGGTGCAGGCGATACGCTGATTAGCGTTAAGACAGATAAAATTGCACGTGAATATGCGAAGAAAAAAGCAGAATACCTCCGTCAAAAAGAGCTTTCTAAAACGACTAAAGTAAGTCTTGATGATCTAAGCGCGATGATTGCAGAGGGTGCTTTAAAAACACTACCTGTTATTATCAAAGCAGATGTTCAAGGAAGTCTTGAAGCGATCAAGGGAAGTTTGGAAAAAATCAGAAACTCTGAAACCAAAGTTAACATCGTGAGTGCAGGTATTGGTGGCATTACGGAGAGTGATGTCGCGATCGCGAGTGCGAGTTCAGACTGTATCATTTTAGGTTTCCATGTACGACCTACAGGTGTGGTTAAAGAGAAAGCAAAAAGTGCTGGTGTTGAGATTAAAACGTACAATATCATCTATGATTTGATTGATGATGTCACCAACATTGTAACAGGCCTTATGGCTCCTGTTATTCGTGAAGAGAATATCGGTCAAGCAATGGTTAGAGAAGTATTCCCTGTGCCAAAATTGGGACACATTGCGGGTTGTATCGTAACGGATGGAACCATTAACCGTGGTGTTAAAATCAGGGTTATTCGTGATGGCGTTATCATCTATGAAGGCAGTGTTTCATCCCTTAAACGTTTCAAAGAGGACGTTAAAGAGGTGGGTAAAGGGTTTGAGTGTGGTGTAGGTATCACAGGATACACGGATATTAAAGTGGGCGATTATATCGAGAGCTTTAAAGAGGTTGAAGAAAAAGCGAAACTATGATAGACAAAAGTATTAAAATCCAGAGAACCCAAAGCGTTTTAAGAGAACTTATTCCTGAAGCGCTTTCAACATTAGAAGATGAACTGCTTCGTGGGGTTTGTGTGATCGATGTTGAGTGTAGCCGTGGAAAATACGATGCGAACGTCTATTTAGATGGTTCTGTGTATGATGAAAAAGAGAAAAATTACATTCTTTCACGATTGGATCGCGTTCAGCGTCATATTCAAACCCACTGCATGCAAGCAGAAGGTTGGTTTCGCTGTCCCCATTTCACATTTTATTTCGATGATAGCTTAGAGCGCCAAAATAAGATGGATGCTCTGTTTGCAAAAGTGGAAGAAGAGCTCAAAAAAGGTAAGAATAACGATGCTTGATCAAGAAAAAATTGTAAAAATTGTAGAGAGCTGCGGTGTCTCTTTCTACGATACCGAAGTAGCAAACGAATTTGATAAAAGAATTTTTCGTCTTTACATTACGTCAAAAGAGGGCATTAGCCTTGATAAATGCGCAGAGATTAGCCGTATTTTATCCCCTATTTTTGATTTAGAGCCACCACTTGAGGGTGAGTATCTTTTCGAAGTCAGTTCTCCTGGCATTGAGCGAAAACTCACTAAGCCTGAGCATTTTACAGCTTCTATTGGTGAAAAAGTCAAAGTCAAGCTGAACAGTAAAGAGAAATTCATCGGGCTTCTTGAGAGCTTCGCTGACAATGTTGCCTTTGTTCGCGTTGAAAATGAACTCAAACAGATTTCACTGAATGAGATAGAAAGTATCCGAACTTATTTTGAATGGTAAGCGCGTTTGACACTCTTTTAATGCAAAAAGCACTTGATGCCGCTTGGGCGTATCAGGTGCTAACGTTTCCAAACCCTGCGGTTGGAGCAGTTGTGAGCAATGACCAAGGCGATATTTTGGGGGTTGCGGCACACCAAAAAGCGGGATATGCTCATGCTGAAGTGCTTGCAATTAAAGCAGCTTACGAAATACTCACAGAAGATAGACGCATCAGCGACATCGAAGATGCGAGCGAACTCCACACCTTTTTAAAAAAACATCACACCCATCTTTTCCACAATCTCTCTTTACATGTAACCCTAGAGCCGTGTCATCATTTTGGCAAAACTCCTCCATGCTCCTCCTTGATTGAAGCGCTTCATTTTAAACGGATTGTTATTGGCTCGTATGATGAAACTCAAGCACAAGGCGGTGGGGCGTATCTTCAAAGCAAAGGGATGGAGGTGCATTTTGGATGTCTGAAAAAGGCATGCGATCTGCTTTTATCTCCTTTTACATGTAAGGAAAACAAAGAGCCGTTTCTCTTTTTTAAACTCGCACTGAGTGCGAATGGTGTGGCTACGGGTGGGATAATTACGTCGCTTGATTCACGCGTTATGGTGCACCGTTTACGAGATCGCTGCGATCTTTTAGTTATCGGAGGCAATACGGTTCGAGTTGATCGTCCCATTTTAGATGCAAGGCTGTGTGATGGTAAAGCACCTGATGTGCTTATTTACTCTCATCACAACGATTTTGATCGCACCATTCCTCTGTTTGATATCCCTCATCGCTCGATCACGGTTGCTTCTGATCTTAATCATGTCAATGAGTACGAAATGGTGATGGTTGAAGGAGGGCAAGGGCTTTTGGATGCTCTTTCAAATGAAATCAAGTGGTATTTGATCTTTGAATCACCGCATGAAAAAGAGGGGAAGACGATCGTTTTACCCACAGGATTGCAAAAGATTTTTTCTCAAAGAGTGGGCGAAGATACGATGAGTTGGTATTTTAAACACACCGTCTAAACGGTTACATGTAAAGTACGTATTTGCGTAACAAAAGTGCCTGAGCCTCTTCGTAGCGTGCGGTGAGCGATGAAGGTGTTGAGGCAATCAGTGGGGCGTATTTTTCATACGTTTGCCACACGCGTAAAGCGCCCTCTTTTTTCCCTTTGCACGCCAAAGCTAAAGCGGTAGAGGCGTTGATCAGTCCTTTAAGGATTTTGGCTTCATCGGTGTGCTCTGGAAGTTTTTTCAAACGATGCCACTCCACTTCCAATACTTCGTGTCCTTCAACAAACTCATCACGTTCAACGACGTTCAAAAATGCTTCAATGGCTAACATAGTGACTCTTTATTTTTGTTTTTGGGGAAGGCTCATGCAGATAGAACCCTTGTGCAAAGTCAATGTCAAGCTCTTTGACTTTTTCCAAGATCTCTTTTTTATGAACAAATTCAGCTACGACTAAAATGCCTAAGTTTTTAGCAAAATGGGTAATCGTTTTCACCGTTGCATACGCATTGGCATCGGTGTCAAGGTTTTTAATCAGTGAACCATCGATTTTGATGAAATCCACATTGAGGCGCAGTAAGTATTCAAAGTTAGAATACCCTGCACCAAAATCATCAATCGCAAGCAAACAACCGTATGTGCGTATCTGTTGCAAAAACGTTTGCACTTCTGTGGAGTCTTCAATGCCCTCTGATTCGACGAGTTCTAGGGTGATGTGCCCTTGCAGTGTGGGGTATTGGTGCAACATATCCATCAAAAATGCCGTTGTTTCTTGGTTCATAATATCTTCTTTGGTGATGTTGATCGAAATATCACAATGCAGCTCCAAAGCGGCTCGCAACCCCTCTTGAATGACAAAACGCGTCAGTTGATCGTACAAGTGCATGCGTTTGGAGAGGTCAATAAAATGAAAAGGCGAGATAATGCGTCCATCGGTATCAATGAGGCGAATCAGTACCTCATACTTTTTGCGCGCGTTCTTCTTTACATGTAAAGGAACAATTTCCTGCAAAAAGATCGTAAAACGGTTCTCTTTAAGCGCACTCATAATGGTTTCATTCCACTGAATGTCTTTTTGCAAACGTTCTTCAAAGCCTTTATTGTCATCGTAAACCACGAAATTTTTGCGAGATTCGCGTGCCTCTTTCATGGCGATCTCCGCACGGTTGTAAAGATACCCAACCCCGTTGGCAATGCCAAAACGAAGGGTGAGTGGGTAATATGTCTGTTGAATGAAAAGCCCTTCATGCGAGAGAATGGCAAGAATGTGTTGGCATTCATTGTTAAAGGCTTGGTCAAGAAGTGGTGCGTCGCAAAAGAGGGCAAATTCATCGCTTTGGAGATGAAAGAATTGCCATGTTTTTGGCATAAGCTGTTTGATTTTAAGGGTTAAATGGCGCAGATAGAGGTCTCCAAAGGCTTGCCCATGCAGAGTATTGATGTCACGAAACCCACAAATATTAAGAATGGCTAAGTGCGGTGCTTGGGTGCGTTCAATGGCTTCAAAGAGAAACTTGCGACTGGGAAGCTCAGTGAGCTTCTCTTTGCGCAGGTGTTCCACTTGTTCAAACAGCTCACTGACATCGTAACGAATTGCAATGTACTCATGAATCGCTCCTTGCTCGTCAAATAGTGGCATAATCACCGATTTAACGTAGTAAGCACTGCCGTCTTTGCGGCGGTTTTTCACAACACCTTTCCAAGTATTTCCCTCTTTTAGGGTTTCCCACATCTCTTTAAAGAAGTTTTGAGGGTTGTCTGGATGGCGGACAATGTTATGGGGTTTGCCTAAAAGTTCCATTTCGGTGTAGCCTGAGATAGCCATAAATTGAGTATTGGCATAGGTAATAATGCCTTTAGCATCGGTTTTGGAGACAATCGTATTTTCATCAATCGCCTCTTTGTAGTGTTCTAAGAGGTGAGATTGTTTTTCATGCTCACAAATCAGATGCGCAATTTCACCCAGTTCATGTTCTTGACGTGAAAGTGCTGCAATGTAATTGAGATTGTGGCTTTTAAGTGCCATAGAGATGTATCGAATTGGTGTGAAGATAATCTTATAGGTAAGGGAATGAAACAGTACAATGCCCCCTAAAACAATGATAAATCCTGCAAAGAGTAGAAAGTTTTGCATTTCAGCCATAAAAAGAAGCATCGAGGAGGTGTAGTAAAAATCAAGATAACCGATCACGTCATCCTGCAAAGAGTGAAGTGGAATCTCAAAGTGCTCTTCTAAGGTAGGATGATCACTCGCAGAAAAAAGTGACGCTGTTCCAAGGCTCACATGTCCCATACTTTTTAGAAAAGCATCATCAAAAAGTCGTCCTAAAACCAAAAAGCCCTTTGGTTCACCCGTACGTTTCAAATCAGCCGAGGTATGAATGGGCGCTAAAAAAAATTGGATAAACGCACCATCTTCGTAGTGGTAAAATTCTTTAAAAGAGGACTTTGAGGCATCAAAAGAGGATAAATCAAAATTTATGGTTTGAACGTCGTTACTTTTATGGCGATAAACCAGCTTTTTAGAAGCATCAAAGATAAAAATATAATGAAGCCCAAATGTGGGAAGCAGAGGCTCTAAATTATCCTTGCTCCAGCTTAAATCTTGGGTGTTCACAAACGTTGCCATTTCATCCCAGCGCGAGTAGTTAAGGCTCATTTGCCTCAGAGGAGTCTTTTCAAGATTTAAGACGGCTTTGTAGCGTTCAAACACACTACTTTGCTCGTGTGCGATCTGTCTTTGCTCTTGCGTTTTTTTACTAAACCAGACACTTGTCATTAAGATCAGTGTGCAAGAGAGGATGATTGTGCTGTAAAGTGCATATGTTTTTGCTATTTTCATGTCTCAGTATAGTTAAAAGCGATTTAAATTTGCTTTATTTTAAAAAATAAGATACACTATTTTCCTAGAAAGATGAGGTTCGAGTTCATCTTTGGTAGTTTTTTGATACGTGACCTTTAGTTAGCATCCTAAAATACTCCAAAAATACTCAATTTTCTACTTTTCGATTTTATAACAGGAGCATACGATGGCTTTATTAGAGGGAACCGTTAAATGGTTTAACAATGAAAAAGGTTTTGGATTTATCCAACCAAACGATGGCGGAAAAGATGTATTCGTACACTTTCGTCAAGTAAATAGATCAGGTTATGGTCGTGTATCTTTGGCAGAAGGCCAAAAAGTCACTTATGAACTAGGCGAAGGTCCAAAAGGCCCACAAGCTGAGAACGTAACAGCACTATAATTTTTAGGAGGAGATTTTCTCCTCCTTTTCCTCTTTTCTAAACCAATAGCTAAATTCACTTCCTTTTTTCTCTTCTGATTGCACTTCAATCACAACACCATACTTATCACAAATACTTTTCACAATACTAAGCCCAATTCCAAAGCCACCTTTGTAGATGTCCCCTCGGTAATGGCGCTCAAAAATCTTTTCGACCTCCTTAATTCCCACCCCTTGATCTTTGACTTTAAAACAGAGTCTATCGTTGTCTGCGTTTAATGTGACTTCGATGATGGTTTGCGTGGGCGAATATTTGATTGCATTGGTGATATTGTTATCAATAATGCGTTGAAGCTCAATACGGTTGATGCGCACATAAAGTTGAGACTCGATGTGTGAACAAATCGTAATCTCTTTTGAAGCGCTTAGGGCTTCAAAGTACGCAATGCGATCTTCCAAAAACGTCGAAAAATTGAGTAGTTCGGTTGTGTAGGTGATCGTTTTGTTTTTGATGAGGTATTCCAAATCATCGTACAATGTTGCAAGGGTAGAGAGTGCCGCAAGGGTGCGACCGAGGCGTTTGTCTTTGTATTTTTGCACCAGCCCTTCGATATTGAGCTGCATAATGCCCAAAGGTGTTTTAAGTTCGTGCATCACATCGGTAAAAAAGAGATTCATACGCGTGGACGTTTCGATGTAAGGCTTGAGCAAGAGTTTCAAAAGAAGGTACGAAAAAAGTAACATCCCCATCAAAACGACGCCAATAATGACCAAAATATCAAAAATAACTTGCGAATGCGAGATCTCTTTTTGCACGATTAAATACTTTACATGTAAAGCATTTGAAGCCAGAGGATGTTTGTAAAAAAGAGAACTCTCATTGGTGACGAATTCATCGCTAAAGCTTGGAATAGGCTCTTCGATCAGTGAAAAAACGATGCGGTTGTTGGCATCTAAAAGCGTACTTTTAAAGAGGATGGAGCGTGGAAACAAGAAAGTTTTTTGAAGTGGCAAAATGCCTTGAATGGTTGCTTCAATCTCTTTGGCATAACTGCGCAGTTGCGTCTCTTGATTGACTTGGCTGAGGCGCAGTGAAACGGAGAGGTAATTTAAAATGGGAAATGAGACGAGTAAGAGCGTCAAGAAAGTGAGAATGATGGCGAAAATAAACGCATTTTTAGTCTCACTTTTCAATTTTGTATCCTATGCCTTTCGCAGTGATGATAAAATCCTTATCAGTCTTGTCGCGCAGTTTTTTAATCAGCATGCGTATATCATTATCGCCGACTTCTTTACCTTCCCAAACGTATTCGTGGATGAGCTCTGTGGAGATAAAATTGCCCCTATTTTTTACCAAAACAAAGAGCAATTTGCGTTCATAATTGCTGAGATTGACCTGCATCTCTTCAAACCAGAGGCTTTGGTCGTCACTATGGTAGGAAAAACCATGCGTGAGGGGAATGACATCGAGTGTCGTATGCAGATGGTAACTTTTGAGCGTTTGCGAGACACGGTATTGAAGCTCTTTGAGTGAAAATGGTTTACGCAAATAGTCATTACAGCCAAGTTCGTACCCCAAAGAGAGGTTGTTAATGTCCGTCAAAGAGGTGATAAAAATGATCGGAAGATCGAGTTTTGCTTTACGAATCTCTTTGAGGATTTCATAGCCGTCCAGATGCGGAACTCGAATGTCCAAAAGGGCAAGATGATACTGCTTTTCAAAGAGTGCATCAAGCGCAACAAGCCCATCTTCAAAGGCATCAACTGCATAGCCCATCTCTTCCAAAGAGTCTTTGATACTCTCATTATAGGTGTGGTCATCTTCCAGCAGCAAAATCTTCATCGAATCAGTACTTCACGTTTCTGCGAGTCTTCAATTGCAGGCTCCAAGGTCTTTACATGTAAAGGTGTTGCGCGAGGGGTGAGGGAAGCTCGAAGGAGCAACGACTCTTTGAGCAAGGACTCTCCAAACCAAATTCCAATGTAACCTACCTGTTTGGCTTCGATGTCAAACAGCGGCGTAAAGCCAAACAGGGCATCGTTAGAGCGCGCAAACCCTTTCTCCAATGTTGAGGTCGAGATGATGGCATTTAAGGCATTGATGCACCCGCTAGGACAGCTGTTGCTCACAATAACGTAGTTATCGATTTGGGTCAGCTCTTTCATCCATTCACCAATCTCTAAAAGCTCTTTGTCCATCAAAATCACAAAATTGATCTTTTTAGCGTTCAGCTTTTGGGCGATTTCATCAAAACTGATGATGATTTCCAAAGAGCCGATAAACTCATTTTTAGCATAAATCGGGCAGAGTGCTTTGATGTTGAGACGTTTTCCTAGCTCAATCGCCACCAGAGGCATTTTGGTTTGATGCAAAAGTGTTATGCCTTTGCGAAACGTGGAGAGATCGTCGCCATAATCATCAAAATCCCAGCTTCGCACGTACGCCTTTGCCTCTTTGGTATGGAGTTGCACTTCAAGGTTTTCAATCTGTAAATAGTGTTTGATTTTAGAAATTTCGCTCTGTAAGGTTTCAAAAAGTAACGCACGATCGTTTTTAAGGTACCCCTCTTTGAGTGTCTCATTTTGAGAGAGCATTAGCGCGATGCTAAGGGCGAGTTGTTTTTCATGGGAAATCAGCTCTTGGGTGAGGCCTAGCACACTCTCCACACTGTTTTTGGCATCTTCGATGTAAAGGTTGTGGTTAGCGCGATAGATCAAAAAGCCAAGGGTAAGGATGAGGACGAAAAAGAGTCCAAAAAAGAGTGCAAATGCACGAAATGTTTTGATGGGAAATCCTTTGTAATCATTACGTGAATTATAGCTCAAAAGGGCGAAGTGAAAATTGACGAAAAATTGACGTAGAAAAACTATGATGGTGGTTATAGAAAATTTTAAGGAGGTAAGAGATGAAAAAAGTATCGATTCTTGGAATGGCACTACTACTTTTGGGTGCAAGCGGGCTTTTTGCATTTGATGTGGCGGAGCTTGCTAAACGCTCAGATAAAGGGTTTAAACCGGTTGTGGTGAAAGATTGGAAGGCGCCTGATGAGAGCACCATTCCTAATAATCTTTTTGGAGAGACCGTGCGTTATGGAAAAGCACTGGTGCATGAAACCTACAAATACATCGGTCCCGAAGTTGCGGATGCTAAAATGCGTTACGCGGGTAACAACCTCGCCTGTTCTTCGTGTCACCAAGATGCAGGCACCAAGCGATGGTCAGCACCTTTTATGGCAACGTTTGGAACGTTTCCTCAATACCGTAATCGCGATGAGAACATCGGTAGCATTGAAGAGCGTGTCAATGGGTGTATGAATCGCAGTATGAATGGCAAATCGCTTCCTGAAAATGGAAAAGAGATGCGTGCTATCGTGACGTATATGTACTGGTTAGCGCAAGGCATTCCTGTTGGAGCCAAAGTCGAAGGCGCTGAGTTTCCTCAGGTCAATCGCAAAATGGTCATGAGCCAAGCGGCCGATCCGATCAAGGGTGAAAAAGTGTACAAAGAGCATTGTGCTTCGTGCCATGGTGAAAATGGAGAAGGCGTGAAACGTGAAGGCAAAGCCAATGGATACGAGTTTCCTCCACTTTGGGGCAAAGATACGTACAATACAGGTGCTGGAATGTACCGTGTGCTTCGCGCGGCAGACTGGATCGTAGCCAATATGCCTTTGGGTGCGGACAATCACAACCGTATTCTCACCGACGAGCAAGCCTACAATGTCGCAGCGTACATCAATAATTACGATAAACCACGCGACGTCAAAGCCAATCGTGAAAAAGATTTTCCTGATCTTAGCATGAAAGTGCCTGATAGCGATGTTGGACCTTATGATGATAACAAAACACGTCACCAACACAAATTTGGTCCGTACAAAGGGATCATTATTCCTGCAAAATAAACACCCTGTGGCAAATTTCGGTTTGCCACAGACTTCAACTCCTGCTTTAAAAATTGACACTGCTTTGCTGTAATAACGTTAGGTTTAGACTATTTCTTTATAATACGGTATAAAATCAGAAAAGAGCCTCCATGACCAAAGAAAAACTCATCTCCGACACGCAAACCTTGCACCGTTTTATTCAACTGCATTGCGACAAAAAGCATCACGATATTCCCAAAAAGAAGGGCGCTTTGCAGGTGAGTTTTAAAGAAGAGTCCTTGTGCGATCTTCCCTATCATATCTGCGAAGAGTGCGAGACGCTTTTTCTCTACGCGTATGGCAAACTGAAAAATTGTCCGCACGAAAATAAACCGAGTTGTCGCAAATGTCCCGATCCGTGTTATGCAAAGCCGATGTGGAAAAAGATGGCGAGCGTGATGATGTTCAGCGGTATGCAGTTTGGACTGACCAAAATACGCAAAATCTTTTCCAAATAATGCTCCCCTACCTCAGTCACAAAGCCTTTATGCGCTCGCATTACGGCGAAGCACTGTTTAGCATTCCTGTCAATTTAGAGTTTGGTTGCCCTAACCGTGAAAAAGATGGAAGTGGCGGCTGCTCTTTTTGCCCCGAACATGGAGCGCGTGCAGCGCAGATCGCCGATGCAAAGAGCGTGGAAGAGCAGATCGAAAAAGCGCTCTTATTTGCCAAAAGACGGTACAAAGCCTCGTCATTTGCGCTCTACATTCAAGCCTACACAGGAACCTTTGCTTCGTTGGTCACGCAAAAAGAGGCGTATGGAAAACTGCTGTCGCTCTATCCCTTTCGTGCTTTACATGTAGGTACACGTCCTGATTGTCTCAGTGAATCGACGCTGGAGTATTTGCGTGAATTAAACCAAAAAATAGACGTCGTGGTCGAACTAGGCGTGCAAACTTTACACGATGCAAGCTTAGCGCACATGAATCGAGGACACGATGCCGCCTGTTCGCTGGATGCGATTAGACGTTTACATGTAAAAGGGTTGAAAGTCTATGCGCATCTCATTATCGGCTTGCCAAATGAGAATTTAGAGATGTGGAAACAGAGTTTGAAAGGCTTGGTGGACGCGGGCATTGATGGCATTAAATTTCACAATTTGCATATCATCGAAAACACCGATTTGGCGCGCGAATTTTCTCAAAGCCCTTTTGCACTTTTAAGCGAGTACGAATACGCCGAAGCGCTCATCGAGCTGTTGCGTTATGTTCCTTCTACCATTCCCATCTTACGCCTTGCAACCGACACGCCAGCGCATGAACTCATCGCTCCAAAATGGCACATGGCAAAAGGGCAGTTTGGCGAATACGTCGCCCAAACGATGCGTTATCGTGGTATCAAACAGGGCGATTTGGTTGAATCTAAGCGCGAAGAAAGTTATGAAATACCACAAAAAATCGATCTAAAAGATGGAAGTTCGACTTTGTGGAGTGAAACGTACCATGATTATTACCATCCCAAAGCAGGTGCGTACATACAAGCCAAAGAGCTTTTCATTGAAAAATCAGACCTCAAAGCACGTCTTGAAAAAGGCGACGTGAACCTTTTAGAGATCGGTTTTGGGATGGGTTACACCACCTTTAAAGCGTTAGAATTAGCCCAAACCTTAGCCAAAAATCGTTTACATGTAAACGCCATCGACCAAGACCGCATGCTCTTAAAAACGGCTTCTGCCATCGTCCCCAATACTTTACATGTAAAGATGTTGAACGCGCTTTTTACATGTAAAACCTACGAAGATGATTTTGCGAGGATCGACTTCCACACTATCGAAGCGCGCTATGGTGTCACACTTTTAAGCGAGACATTTGATGTCATCTTTTTAGACCCCTTTATCGAGAGCAATAACGCTTCGCTCGTCACGTTAGAATTTTCCCAAAACCTGCGAAAACTGCTTAAACCAAATGGCGTTTTGGTCACCTCAACCGCTTTACATGTAAGCCAAATCGGACTCACTCTCGCAGGCTTTGACGTCAGCGTCGCCAATGATGAAAACAGCGACATCAAAGGTGTTGTCGCCAAACATTCTACGGCTTCAAAATCGTTACATGTAAAAGAGCCGTACAGCGATCCTTATGGTGTTTGGAGTGATAAAATGATAGAAAGTGAGCATCAAAAAGTCTTTACATGTAAAGGCAAAAGTTAAAAGTTTAACCCTTTAGTGTAGTTAGATTACAGTCTCTTAATTTTTGAAATTCATTCTTTATATAGCGGATATTGTTTTCCAAAATATTTACATGCTATGTAACTTGTGATATTTGCGGCTAAGTTATGGTTACTATTGTCTTTTGCCAGCTCATCATAAAAACTAGTATGAAAATGTTGTCCAATCTTTTC